>CAYVPC010000029.1:0-22613 GCA_964453555.1 uncultured Hyphomicrobiales bacterium
CTTCGGCTTTCTGCCGGTCACCTCGGCGATGGCGGCAATGGTGAGATCGGTGAATGGTCCGGGCTTGATGACGAAGACGTAGGCATTCGACGGCTGCCATTCAAGGCGAAAATGTATGCGGCCAGCGCCGGCTGCTTGCGCCCGCTTTTCGATCAGCGTCTTGAGCGCGGCCGGGCTGTGGCGGTCGTTGTAGCGGATGTTGAAGCGCGCACGCGCTTCGCCGGGAACGACATTGACTGTGGTGTTGCCGACGTCGACCGACGTGAATTCAAGATTTGACGGCGTGAAATTCTCGCTGCCTTGGTCGAGCGGCGCTTGCAGCGCCGCGATCAGCGTCACCAGTCCCCGGATCGGGTTGTCGAAGCGATCGGGATAGGCGACATGGCCTTGACGTCCGCTGACGATGAGCGTGCCGTTGAGCGAGCCGCGCCGGCCGGCGCGGATATTGTCGCCGATCGCCTCGATGCTGCTCGGCTCGCCGAGGATGCAGTGGTCGAATTTTTCGCCGCGCTCGGCCGCCCATTGCAAGAGTTTGACCGTTCCGTTGACGGCGATGCTTTCTTCGTCGCCGGTGATCAGCAAAGAGATCGAGCCGTTTTTCAGGCGGCCACCGTTGGCGGAGACGTGGTCGAGCGCGGCGGCGACGAAGCAGGCGATGCCGCCCTTCATGTCGACCGCCCCGCGGCCGTAAAGCCGATCGCCGGCGATCTCACCGGCAAACGGCAGATGATGCCAGATCGCCTCATCACCCGGCGTCACCACGTCGGTGTGGCCGGCGAACACGAGATTGGGAGTCCGGTCGCCAATGCGCGCGTAGAGATTATCGACCGGCGCGGTGCCGGGCTCGGCAAAGGTCGCGCGCTGCACGCTAAAGCCGGCTTTCGCCAACACGTCCTGCAAATAGGCGAGCGCACCGCCTTCGGCCGGCGTGATCGAGCGGCAGCGGATCAGATCGCGGGCGATGGCAACGGGATCGGCGGTCATCGTCGTTTAAGTCCCCGCCAGCGGATCGGGGCCGTATTGGTTCGGGCCGATGGTGCCGCGGCGAAAGCCAAGCTCGACCAACAGCGCGAGCGCGAAAACCGCAAACGGAATCATGGTACCGAGCGCCAGCATGTTGCTCGTGTCGCCGACGGCGATGGGCAGGCCCAAAACGTCGAGGAAGTCGAATACCGCATTGGCAGCGAAGAATGCGATCAGCAGCCATGCCGGGAGCTCGCGATCGTGCGCACGCTTTAGCGTTATGGCGAATTCCGGATAAGTGAAGGCAAGATCGACAATGGCGCTCAAGCGGTCGCCTTGAATCTGATCGGCCAGCAGGCAGGCGAGCACGTTGAGGATGTAGACCGCGCCCATGGCGATCCAGAATGTCTGGCGGCTGATGCGGCCGTGAAACGCGTTGAGGAGGTAGGCCCAATCCATCGGCGCGACGCGTTCGCTCAATCCCGCAGCAATTCGTTGATGCTGGTCTTGGCGCGGGTCTTTTCATCGACGCGCTTGACGATGACGGCGCAGGCAAGATTCGGGCTCGGCTTCCCGCTGCCAAGCGGCTTGCCCGGCAGCGTGCCCGGAACCACCACCGCGTAGGGCGGCACCTCGCCCTGAAAAACTTCACCGCTGTCGCGGTCGACGATTTTGGTCGACGCGCCAACGAACACGCCCATCGACAGCACCGCGCCTTCGCGCACGACGACTCCCTCGGCGATTTCCGAGCGTGCGCCGATGAAGCAATTGTCTTCAACGATCACCGGCTCCGCCTGCAACGGCTCAAGCACGCCGCCGATGCCGGCGCCGCCGGAGATGTGGCAGTTCTTGCCGATCTGCGCGCACGAGCCGACCGTCGCCCAGGTGTCGATCATGGTGCCGCGGTCGACATAGGCGCCGAGATTGACGAATGACGGCATCAGCACCACGCCCGGCGCGATGTAGGCGGAACGCCGTACGATGCAACCCGGCACGGCGCGAAAGCCGGCGGCCCGGAATTTTCCCTCCTCCCAGCCGTCGAACTTGGAGGGGACTTTGTCCCACCAGCCGGCGCGGCCGGGTCCACCCGCGATGACGCTCATGTCGTTCAGCCGGAACGAGAGCAGCACCGCCTTTTTGAGCCATTGATTGACCCGCCAGGAGCCGTCGGCGGCCTTCTCGGCGACGCGCGCGGCGCCGCGGTCGAGCAGGTCAAGCGCATCCTCGACCGCCGCACGCACAGCGCCCTTCGTCGCCGGACCGAGCTCGTCGCGCCGTTCAAAGGCGGCGTCGATCGTCTCGGCGAGCGACTTGTTACGGATGGCGAGATCGGCGGCGGACATAAACAAGGTCCCTTATTGCCGCGGTTTGTCGGAGCGGGCCGCCGCGATGTCAAGCACCGCCGACGCTCATCAGCGGGGCGGGACGGCGACCCCGACGCTCGCCCTGCCGAAAAGTGGAACCTTTCTTGCATGGGTTCATTGTCCGCAACGGATAAAAGGGGATGTAATGATCACGATGGGTATCGGTCTCAGCGCCGGCGTGTTTTATTGGCTGGCAGACTACAAACTGGCGTTCTGGGTTCTGGTGTATGCGATTATCTACGGCGCCCTGAGCGCAATACGGGGCGACACTGCCAAACAGGCGGTCTACCGGCAGGGCTCCGGCCTAACGATTGCAGTTTTAATCCCGGTCGCCTGGCACATCGGGAATCTGGCCGGCTATTTCTAGCCGCCACTCCGCGCTCCGGCGATAGCGCGCAAAAAACCGGAAAGGTCGTCGGTCACGTGATCGACGTGTGGCGCGTCGCGGCCGGCAAGCTCCCATTCCTCGCGAAACACTTCGCGGGCGCCGGCCGGCACGACCAGCACCGTGGTCATGCCGAGCGCGTGCGGCACTTCGAGATTGCGCGCGAGGTCCTCGAAAATGGCCGCCTTGCCCGGCTCTACCTTGTGACGGGCGATAAAGCGGTCGTAGACTGAAGGGCGCGGCTTGGGCTCAAGCTCGGCCGCGGCGATGTCGAACACAGCCTCGAAACGCTCCTCGATTTCCAGCCGACGCATCACCGTTTCGGCGTGCCGGCGCGTGCCGTTGGTGAGGATGAGCTTGCGCCCTGGCAACAGCGCGATGGCCGCGCCGAGCGCCGGATCGGGCGTCAGCGGCGAATAGTCGATCTGATGCACAAGATCGAGGTATTCTTCCGGATCGAGGCCATGCTCCTCCATCAACCCGCGCAGGCTGGTGCCGTAGCGCCGGTAGTAGTCCTTTTGCAGCTGGAAGGCTTCGTCATGCGTGATGTTGAGAAAGCCGGTGATGTAGTCGCGGATGCGGATGTCGACTTGTTCCCACAGATTGAGGTGATGCGGATAGAGCGTGTTGTCGAGGTCGAAGACCCAGGTCTCCACTGCCTCGAAGCCGCGGACAGGGTTTTCAGTCATTCCCGCATTCCCGGCGACTCGTTGTTGCCACACTTCCCGGCGACTCGTTGTTGCCACACTTCCCGGCGACGAGGCTTGCGTCTCGCCGAATCAGTTTTAGCAACTGGCGGGCCGGGAGCAATCAATGCGAAGGGCGTTGCGCAAGTCGATCCCATTCGTGCAGGCAGCCCTGATCGGAACCTTGGCCGCCGCCGCCCTCGCCGGCGTTGCTTTATTGATTTCCCATTCCTGAAAGGCCGCGGCGACCGCGCCGAAACCCTAGCCCGCGTCGCGCCAGGCCGCCGCCGGCAACAATCCCACGAGCGCCCCGTCATGCAGGCGCACCGGGTCGCGTTCGCCTTCCATGGCCAGCCGCAGCAGCGAGCGGGCAAGCTCGTCCGGCCGCACCGTGCTGTTGCCCACCGCTTTGAGCGTCAACCACGCCTCGTCGAAGGCGGTCTCCAGGATGACCAGCGTCTGCGGATCGAACGAGGACGTATGGAACCCGCGCATTATCTGTTCCTCACCGCGATGCTAGTGCGGCGATGTTACGGAATGGCGAATCATCAGCGTCAAGTTGGCCGAGTTTGTGACGCATTGCATGAATTGCGCATGCCATTCGGTCGCGCCGGCCATGCGGGGAGGCACTCCAGGCGGAACATTTCATCGCAACAGTTGGAACCCCACCAGCGCGGCCAGCATGATGAAGCTGCCAGCCGCTTGCCACGGCGTAATCACTTCGCCAAGCACGAGCGCGCTGAGCACTATCGCCGTCAGCGGCTCGACGTTCATGATCAGCGCAGTGCGAAACGGACCGATACGGACCGTCGAGACAAAAACAAACAGGATGCCGGCCGTGGTCGCGATGCTCATGGCGACCAAGGCGGCCCAGCCGCCGTCGCTTTGCGGCGGCTGCCACGTTAGCGTCGCCAGCGACACGGCGACAAAGATCGCAAGCTGCGCGACCACCGAATACCAGGTCGTCAGCCGCGCGTCGGCGTCGGCCAGGAAGGCGCGGGTCACGATCAGCACGCCGGTGCGGCAGCAGGCCGCGCCGAGCGCGTAGGCGACACCGGCCAGCACCAGACCGGCCGGATGAGCGCCGATCATGATCGCGAGCCCGAAGAAGGCTGCCAGCGCGCATGCGGCGCCTTGCCAGGTCAGGCGCTCGAGGCCGGTCGCCGAGGCAACGAGCCCGGTCAGCAACGGGTAGGCGAAGTAGGTCAGCACAGCGGTCGGAACGTCATTGGCCTCGATCGCCTTAAACAGGCAGTAGATCAGGCCGGCGAACAGCACGCCGACCGCCAGCGATATCCAGCGGATGCGCGCGTCGGTCGGCGGTTTCGGCCCAAACCGCAGCCACAACGTGATAAAGGCCAAGCCGACCACGCTGCGGAACGACAGCATGGTGAGCACGTCGCAATGCGAGCCAATAATGATCTTGGCGAGCACGTCGGAGATGCCGAGTGCGATCGCCGCGGCAAGCCCGGGCGCGGATGAAAAGACAAAGCTGACGTTCAACGTAAGCCCGGCACTGTTATAGCGCCCGAGGCATACGCGGCCCGCGGGCGCCGCGCAACCGCGGGCGGCCTAAGCTTGTTACTGTTCGCGAGCGGCAAGCGGAACCGGCCGCGCACGCCGCTCGAACCAATCCGTCAACAGCGCAGCCGCGCGGCCGAACGGAGCGATCAGTTCGCCCCTAATGGTATGGGCGTGCTGGCGATCCGGCTCGACGCCGAATTGGAGCTTCTCGGGATCTTGCGACGGGATATACAGCGTCCCAAAAATCCAGTCCCACACCGCCAGGCAGCTTCCCATGTTCTTGTTGAAGTGTGCCGGATCGCGCGAGTGGTGAATCTGATGGTGCGCCGGGCTCATGAATAAATGGCCGAGCCAGCCGGTGAACGATATCCACAGCTGCGAGTGTTGCAGGTGGACGTAGACATAAATGAAAACGACGAGAATGAGGTTGGTCTCCGACAACCCGTATTGCGCCGCGGGCTGGCCGAGCAGGTAATCGCCGACGCCGTTCGCAAGCCCGATTGAAACCGCCAGAATATTGAGGAAAATGCACATATAGACCGGATGGACGCGGAAGTTCGTCAGCGGCGTCAGCACGGTCGCCGAGTGATGGACCTTGTGGAACTCCCAGAGGAACGCAATCCGATGCGACAGATAGTGGTTGAGCCAGTAGCCGAGCTCATAGGCCAGGAACAGCATGACAGTAATGATCGAGCGTGACACGAATCCGGGCAACGGCGCCGGCGGCAGCGGACCAAACGTCGTCGTCAGCATGCCGGCCACGCCGCGGCTCAGCGTCTCGTAGGACAGCAGCGCCCAGCCGAAAATCAAGCCAAACAGGAACAAGTTGAAATAGAGATAGCCGACATCCGCCAGGCTCGACCGGCTCATGACGATGCGTTTGGGAAACAGCGCGCGCAGCAACGGCCGCAGCCTGATACGTCGACCTCTCCGGTAACGCCTGATTGCCAGCACGGCCAGCGCGAGGAACAGCGCGCCCGCGAGCGAAAACAGCGAGATGTGCGAGCCCGGCGCCAGAAACGCGGCACTGAGCCGGCCGAAAAAATATGCGATACCCGGCGAGAAATCCAAGCGCGCCTCCGCGGCGTCGAGAGCGCGCAAACTTACGCGGCCGTTGGTAAAGGGCGCGTTGTGCCGGCGGCCGCGGCGCGGTTAACGGCGGGTGAACGACTTAGTTGTGAATGAGCGTGCCGGCGCCAAGCTCGGTGAAGAGTTCGAGCAAGACCGCGTGCGGCACCTTGCCGTCGAGGATGACGACACCTTCTACGCCGCGATCGAGGGCGTCGATGCAGGTCTCGACCTTGGGGATCATGCCGCCGGAAATCGTGCCGTCGGCGATCAGGCGGCGCGCCTCGTCGGCGGACAATTGCTTGATCAGATTGTTCGAGCTGTCGAGCACGCCGGGCACGTCGGTGAGCAGCAGGAGCCGTTTGGCCTTGAGCGCACCGGCGATGGCGCCGGCGAAGGTGTCGGCGTTGACGTTGAAGGTGCCGCCGTTGGCGGCCGCGGCGACCGGCGCCAGCACCGGGATGAGCTCGCGGCCAAGGATCTGATGGAGCACAGTGACGTCCACCTTGTCAGGCTCGCCGACAAAGCCGAGGTCGACCACCCGCTCGATGTGCGAGTCCGGATCGGTCATGGCGCGCGTGAGTTTTCGCGCAATGACCATGTTGCCGTCCTTGCCGCACAACCCGACCGCCTTGCCGCCGGCCTCGTTGACGTAGCCGACCATCTGCTTGTTGATCGAGCCGGCGAGCACCATCTCGACAATTTCCAGCGTCTTCTCATCGGTGATGCGCAGGCCTGCCGCGTATTGCGACTCCACGCCGACCTTCTTCAGCATGGCTTCGATCTGCGGGCCGCCGCCGTGCACCACGATCGGATTGATCGCCGTTTGCTCCAGCAGCACGACGTCGCGGGCGAATTCGCGCGCCAGATGCTCGTCGCCCATCGCGTGGCCGCCATACTTGATGACGATCGTCTCTTCGTCATAGCGCTGCATGTAGGGCAGCGCCTCGGACAGGACGCGGGCAATCTCGTGGGCCGAAATGCTCATAAATCCGCTCAGCGGGATGAAGGTCGTTGCCTTTTACCGGGCTCCGGCTTCCGGCGAAAGTGCTGAATTGAAGGCGGTCACGAGCGTTCTTCGACCAGGCGCGCGATCGACGCGCGCAGCGCGGGAATGCCGTCCCCGGTGCGGGCGGACGTGGCCAAAAGATCCGGGAATGCGGCGGCTCGATTGCGAACCGCCGCTTGCACGCTCTCGCGTCGTTCCGCGAGTTCCTCACTGCCGACTTGATCGCACTTGGTCAGCACAATCTGGTAACTGACCGCCGCTCGGCCGAGCGTTTCGAGAATGGTATCGTCGGCCTCCTTGAGGCCGTGACGTGCGTCGACCAGAACATAGACCCGGCCCAGCGTCGCGCGTCCGTTGAGGTAGGCGTGAATGAGTTTCGTCCAGGCCGCGACCTTGCTCTTGGCGGCCACCGCGTATCCATAACCCGGCAGATCCACCAGCACGAGCCGGTCCGGACCGCCGAAGAAGATCAGTTCCTGGGTGCGGCCAGGCGTGTTCGAGGTGCGTGCCAGCGAGCGGCGGCCGGTGAGCGCGTTGATCAGGCTCGATTTGCCGACATTGGAGCGGCCGGCGAACGCCACTTCCATCGCCCGCACGCGCGGCACCGATTCGAGAGAACCTGCCGCCGAAAGGAACTTCCATTCGCCGGCGAACAGCTGCCGCCCCGCTTCAATCTCGGCGTTGGAGAAATCGCCCGCCGCGCTCATCGATCCCGACCGTATCGCCGTGGCTGCTCGATTTCCATAACAGCACGCGATGACCGTCGACGCGGTGTGCGGCGGCGTTGTCGCTTTGAAACGCAACGCGTGGCCCTCGCAAGCAAAAGGGGACGCAGAGTCCCCCCTTGTCAGCCAAACCCCCTACACGGGCCGCCGGTCAGGTCAGCGCGGCGTCGCCATCTTCCGGTTCGATCGCAACCGGGGCGTAGGCCTGATTCTTGGCGCTGCCTTGGTAGCGCACGGCGGCGGCAACGGCCGAAATTCCGATCTGCTGGTAGCGGAGGTGAAGCGCAATGTGGTCGGAAGAGCCGAGCTTTTGGTCAATCTGGTGGGCCGCCTTGACGGTAGCATCTGCCATTATCGAACCCCATTCCCTTTTTCGGTGAGCGATCACCCGGTCGTAGAGCGTGAGTGGGGCGGAAATGGGCGGCAAATCGTCCCTTGCCGTGACATTCAGCACCGCGTCCCGCGTGGCCACTAGATGACACGAGACCTGGTAAACCCTTGGTTAAGGGGTGCAAAAGATACTGGAGGCGTCAGGCAGTCCAGGCTAAGTGACTTTGCACGGACAGGTGAGACATTACTGCAACACTTCGCGCCGACGTCGATGCGGTACGGTGCTGAACGCTGGAATGAGCGGGACGATTTCGGTAGAGATTCGGTGGGCAGAGTTGAGCTGGGACGGCGGAAAAGTGGGTAACTCATGACAATGCGTGCGGTTGTCTTCGTCATCGCCGCGCTTTCGCTCGGCGGCTGCGTTCAGGATATGGCCGGCGGGACGCTCGATCCTGCGGGTGAAGCCGGCTGGAAGTCGCGCGACAAAGACCTGATGTCCAACCTGCCGTACAATCAGGCGGCGGTGTCCGAAACCTACCAGCGCCACATTGTCGAATACCATCGCAAGGAAGCGCCGGGCACCATCCTCGTCGATAGCAACAACAAATTCCTCTATTATGTGCTGCCCAGTGGCAAGGCGATCCGCTACGGCATCGCCGTCGGCGAAGAAGCGCAGGCCTGGAGCGGCCTCGCCAAGGTCGGCCGCATGGAAGAATGGCCCCCATGGCACCCAACGCCGAGCGAGCAGACGCGGCTCGGGCCGTTGCCGGAATACGTGACCGGCGGTCCGCATAATCCGCTCGGCGCGCGCGGCATGTATCTCTACTCGAACAACCGGGACACGCTGTATCGCATCCACGGCACCAACCAGCCGGAATATATCGGCAGTGCAGTCTCCTCCGGCTGCATCCGCATGACCAACGAGGACGCGATCGATCTGTACAATCACGTCAAGGTCGGCACGCCGGTCGTGGTGCTGCCGCCGCATGGGGACAGCCCGTTCAGCCCGCGTATCGCGGGAACCGGGCTGAGCACGAACGCCAATTGACGCTTCCGGAAAAGGGCGATCCGGGCGCCGACACCGTCGGCGCCCTTTCCTTTTTCGGCTGGCTCAAGCTCCGAGTTCGACCCGCACAATTTCCGGCGGCACACCCAGCGGTGCCGGCACGATGCTGGTGCCGAGCCCGCCGGATACGATCAAGTGCCGGCCGTCTTCGCCGATATGGCCGTAAGCGAAGCGAGCGCCGTATTTCGAGGGAACGAAGGCCGGCCATATGAACGGCACACGGATCTGCCCGCCGTGGGTGTGGCCGGAGAGCGTCAGCGTGATCCGCGCCGGCACATTCGGAAAATGTCCGGCTCATGCGCGAGCAGCACGACCGGATCGTCGGTCGCGACCTGAGCCAGCGTTCGCGGCAGATCGTCAACGCCGCGAAAATGGCCGCGGCCGAGCCGGTAGGCGATCTGATCGCCAAGCCCGGCCAGCCAAAAGCGCCGTCCTTCGCCGCCGAGCATCACGGCATCGTTTTCCAGCACGGGAATGTGCCGGTCGGCCAGCGCCTCGCGCACCTCCGCGAGGTCGTTCCACCAATCGTGATTGCCGAGAATCGCCCAGGCACCGAACGGCGCCGTCAAGCGCGCCAGCTCGGCCGACCAGGCCTGGTAAGGCACCTGCTGGTTGGCGATCCGGTATGACGCCGTATAGTCGCCGAGCAGCACGACGATGTCGGATTTCAAAAGATTGGCGGTATCGACCACCCGGCGAATATGCACCAGTGTCATGTCGGGGCCGCCGGCGTGCAGATCGGCGATCGCGGTGATGGAAAGCCTCCGCCCGGCGGGCCAACCGGGCGGATTGAACGCGTAACGCGTCACGACGAGGCTTTGGGCCTCGATGCCGGCGGCGTAACCGCCGGTCGCCGCTCCGGCAAGGCCGATCAGTCCAATGGTGCCGCCGAGCAGACGACGCCGGGTTACGCGGTAGTTCAAACTTGTCTCCATGCGATTGCAGCCGATCAATTGGCGGCGGTCATTACGACTGGGCGAACCGTTCGCGCGTCACCCAATCGAGCGTCTTGTCGAGCGCGCGCGTGAGCCGGTTGAAAAGCTCTTCGATCTGCGCCGCGCCGATGATCAGCGGCGGTGAGACGGTCAGCACGTCGCCGGCGACCACGCGCACGATCAGGCCTTCCTGCTCGGCGAAACGCACCGTCTGCGCGCCGACGCCGTGCTCGGCGGCAAATGAGCGCTTGCTCGCTTTATCGGCGACAAGTTCGACCCCGCCGATCAGCCCGAGTCCGCGCGCCTCGCCGACCAGCGGATGCTGACCGAGCGCAGCCAGCCGCGCCTGGAACAGCGGAGCGCGCCTGGCAGCCTTTTCGACGATGCGGTCGCGCGCGTAAATCTCGATCGCCTTAAGGGCGACCGCGGCCGAGACCGGATGGCCGCCATAAGTGAAGCCGTGGCCAAACAGGCCGATCTTTTTGCTTTCAGCCAGCAGCGCCTCGTACATCAGTTCCGGGATCATGACCGCGGCGATCGGCAGATAGGCCGACGACAATGCCTTGGCGACGGAAATCGATTGCGGCTTGAAGCCGAGCTTCTCGCAGCCGAACAGCGTGCCGAGCCGCCCGAAGCCGCAAATCACCTCGTCGCTGATCACGAACAGATCATGCCGCGCGCACACTGCCATGATTTTCTGGAAGTAAGACTTGGGCGGCACGATCACGCCGCCCGCGCCCATCACCGGCTCGGCAATGAATGCCGCCACCGTGTCCGGGCCTTCTTTGACGATAAGCGCGTCGAGCTCGTCGGCGAGCCGCGTGGCGAATTCCTCCTCGCTCTCGCCCTCATGTGCAAATCGATAATGGTGCGGGCAACCGGCATGCAGGAAGCCGGGCAACGGCAGGTCGAAGTCGCGGTGGTTGCCGGCTATGCCGGTGAGTGAGGCGGCGACGACCGTGACGCCATGATAGGCCTTCACGCGGCTGATGATCTTCTTTTTTTTCGGCTTGCCGCGCGCGTTGTTGAGATACCAGATGAGCTTGACCTGGGTATCGTTTGCCTCCGACCCCGAATTGCAAAAGAACACTTTCGAGATCGGCACCGGTGCAATTTCCTTGAGCTTCTCGGCAAGCTCGATGGCCCGATCGTGGCTTCGTCCGGTGAACAGATGCGCGAACGAAAGCTTGCGCATTTGCGTCGCGGCGGCCTCGACCAGCTCCTCGTTGCCGTAACCGAGCGCTGTGCACCAAAGTCCGGCCATGCCTTCGATGTAGGGCTTGCCCTCGGTGTCGTAGACGTAAATGCCCTGGGCGCGCTCGATGACCAGCGGCCCCGTCTCGCGGAAGCGCGCAAGATTGGTGTAGGGATGCACCAATGTTTCGACGTCGCGGACGGCGAGGTTGCTGAGCGGAGGCATGCAGACCTTTTAGTGGCATTTGCGGTTATTTTCAGGTCTATTGCGGCGTCGGCGGGCCGTCAAAGCCCTGTCGTGCGGTCCGCACAAAGTGCACCGCGCGACGCTTGAACGGCGGCATCAGAGCCCGTAATCAAATTACACCCACCGATCGACCCGCACGACCGCGCAGGACCGAGCTTGTCTGAAACCGCGACACTCGACGATCTCGTCGCCAGCAAGGCCGCAGCCGACGGTTTTGTGCGCACACGCTGGTGGTGGATTCGCCATGCGCCGGTCATCGTGGACGCCGGCCGGATCTACGGGCAAACGAATCTGCCTTGCGACTGCAGCGATACGCGCGTGTTCGCCGGACTGGCCGAGCTTTTGCCGCGCAATGCCGTCTGGATCACCAGCCATCTGACGCGTACGCACCAAACCGCGCGGGCGATTTGGGCGGCGGGCAATTTCGACCCAGCGCAGCAATTCATCGAGGAAAAGGACCTTGCCGAACAACACCTCGGCGATTGGCAAGGGCTCGACCGCAGCGAGTTTCTGTTAAACCGCAGGCAAGAACCGGACTCGTTCTGGTATGCGACGGCCGACGAACGCGCGCCGAACGGCGAAAGCTTCATCGATCTGCTCACGCGGGTTGGCGCCGCGATCGGCCGCATCACCGCGGCCCATCCCGGCGGCGATATCGTCGCCGTGGCGCACGGCGGCACGATCCGCGCGGCCATCACCCTTGCTCTGGGGCTTGAGCCGCGCGGGGGTTTCGCCTTCATGATCGACAATTGCTCGCTGACCAGGCTCGACCATTATCAGGGCCGGCAAAGCGCCGGCTGGCGCGTCAAGACGATCAATCAGCGGCCATGACTGGCTCTGCCCATCTTTTGCTCGACGAATCAATGACTATATCGGCCGCACGCACGGTTTTTCACCGGCAATATTTCAAGGAGCCAGACATGAAATTGAGTGCCCGCAATCAGTTCAAAGGCAAGATCGTCGACGTGGCAAAAGGCGCCACCACCTCGCATGTGCGCGTCGAGATCGGGCCGGGCGTTGTCGTCACGGCGTCGATCACCAACGAAGCCGTGGCCGATCTCGCGCTGCAGAAGGGCGACGCAGCGTGGGCGGTCATCAAAGCCTCCGACGTGATGATCGGCAAGTGACTTCGGCGGCGTTTGATGCAATGCCGTAGGGAAGGCGCTATTTCACCTGAGCTGCGAGTGCGCTTTCTTTCGTGATTGCGTCTCGTCAGCATTCGCCACCGGACGCGGGCGCGGCAGCGGCACTGGCTCTTCGAGCTTGGCGTCATTCGGCTCGGTGGCAGGTGCGGGTTTTTCCGCCTGCTTGACCGGTTCGCGCACGTCCCATTCGCAGGTCTTGTAGCCGCCTTGCCGGTCGGCGAGGTCGACGTGAATGTGCTGTTCGTGGTTGCCGTCCGAGCCGGGCCCCAGCACGGTGGAAAAGCGCGCGCAGGCGGTGGCGCGTACGGCCTCGCGCCAATCCTTCGGCACGTTCACATCGGTCAGTCCGATCAGCTCGCCGTTGGCGAGCTTAAAGCCGCGAATGTCGAGCGCGTTGGCGCGGCCGTGCTCGCTCAGCGTTGCGCCGCGCACCCGATTGCGGCCGCGGCATTCGTAGGAATCGTAATTGTCGACCCCGCGCAACGGCCCTCCGAGCTTGAGCGCCGCCGACGCGACGTCCTCGCGCAGCCAAACCGCCACCGCCTCCGCCATCGTACAACGCAGTGTGGCCGGCGGCGCGAGAACGACCGTTGCGTGATCGGGCAAAAGCACGCCGTCCATGGCGACCGCGTCGGTGGCGCCGCATTCACCGGGCCCGGCCAGCAGCGGCAGCGGCTTGAAGGTGGCGATTTTTGCAAGCCGAAGCTGACACTCAGACGGGCCCGACGGCGCGGCAGCACCCGCGCGTTCCGGGAATGCGGCAAAGGCCTCTTGCGGCGGAGCATATTGTTCGGGAATGGCAGGCGGCCGCGGCCGCGGTAGATGCGCCGGCAAGAGCAGCAGCGGTGCATGGTTCTCGCCGTGGGTCCGTTTCGCAGGAATGGCGATTTCCTGCGCCGCCGCAAAGCCGGTCGCGCCGAACAGCAAGGCGATAACGGCAAAACCCCTCACGCGACAGATTCCCGGCGCAATCACAATCCTTACCGACAACGGGTGAGGCGACACGAGTTTATGCTTTAACCGGGCACCGTATCCGCATTCAAGGGCGCGGCTGCCGATATGGCCATATTTGGAACAAAGACGGCATTTTCATCGCCGCCTCGCCCGGTTAAATTGGACACGCTGATACCGGTTACGCCTTCACGCAACGAGGCAAGAACCGAGAGAAGACTGCAAGGAGGGATTTCATGCTCGGGCTCATGCAGGATTGGCCGCTTCTGTGCCACCGCATCATCGACCACGCCGCGCTGAACCACGCCGGCCGGGCGGTGATCACGCGCTCGATCGAGGGGCCGATCCACCAAACAAACTATGCCGAGGTCCGCGCACGTGCTTTGCGTGTTGCGCAGCGCCTCGACCGTGACGGGATCAGGCTCGGCGACCGCGTGGCGACGTTAGCCTGGAACACCTGGCGGCATCTGGAAAGCTGGTACGGCATTCTCGGCATCGGCGCGATCTATCACACCATTAATCCGCGGCTGTTCCCCGAGCAGCTCATCTGGATCATCAATCATGCCGAAGACCGGGTGATGATGACCGACCTCACCTTCCTGCCGCTGCTGGAGAAGATTGCCGACAAGCTGCCGAGCATCGAGAGCTACATCGTATTCACCGACGCCGCGCACATGCCGAAGACGTCGCTGCGCAATGCGATCACCTACGAGGAATGGCTGGTCGGCGCCGACGGCGATTTTGCCTGGAAGGAGTTCGACGAAAACACCGCTGCCGGCATGTGTTACACCTCAGGCACCACCGGCGATCCCAAGGGCGTGCTCTATTCGCACCGCTCGAACGTGCTGCACACATTGCTGTCGCTGCAGCCGGACACTTTCAACATCTCGGCGCGCGACGTCATCATGCCGATCGTGCCGATGTTCCACGCCAATAGCTGGGGGCTCGCCTTCTCGGCGCCGATGGCCGGCGCCGCGATGGTGATGCCAGGCGCCAAGCTCGACGGCCCCTCGGTGTACGAGCTGCTCAATGACTACAAGGTCTCCTGCACCGGCGCGGTGCCGACGGTATGGCTGCTGCTGCTGCAACACCTGGAAAAATCCGGCGCCAAGCTTCCTTACCTAGAGCGCGTCCTGATCGGCGGCTCGGCCTGCCCGCGCGCGGTGATCAAGACTTTCGAGGAAGATTACGGCGTTCAGGTTTTCCATGCCTGGGGCATGACCGAGATGAGCCCGCTCGGCACCGTCGGTTCCATCAAGCCGGAATATGCCGGCCTGAAAGGCGACGCGCTCCTGGATATCAAGCAGAAGCAGGGTTACACGCCGTTTGGCGTCGAGATGAAAATCACCGACGACGAAAACCGTGCGCTGCCGTGGGACGGCAAGACCTTCGGCCGCATCAAAGTGCGCGGCTTCGCCGTCGCCAAAGGCTACTACAAACTCGGTAATGTGCTCGACGATGAGGGTTTTTTCGATACCGGCGACGTCGGCACCATGGATCGCTACGGCTACATGCAGATCACCGACCGCTCCAAGGACGTGATCAAATCGGGCGGCGAATGGATCTCTTCCATCGATCTGGAGAATCTCGCCGTCGGCCATCCCAAAGTTGCCGAAGCAGCCGTTATCGGCGTGCACCATCCCAAGTGGGACGAGCGCCCGCTTTTGATCATCGTGCTTAAAGAGGGCCAGACCGCTACCAAGGAAGAGATACTCGGTTTTCTCAACGGCAAGATCGCGAAGTGGTGGATGCCCGACGATGTCGTGTTCGTCAAAGCAATCCCGCACACAGCTACCGGAAAGATTCTGAAGACCGCGCTGCGCGACCAATTCAAGGATCACGTGCTGCCGACTGCGATCGCGGCCGAGTGATTTTCTCAAAGTTAGCACGAGTACGCCTGCAACGCACTTGCGCGTTGTCGCCCGGCGCTTTGTTCCCGCACGCCGCAATGTCTCCACATTGTGCTGGTCAAGAAGCCGCCGGCTCAAATTGAGTGAGCCCTCATCGTTCCCATCAACAACCAAAAAGGCAAATCATGGCTTGCAATAGCCTGATGCGAAACCTTGTGCTTGTCTCAACTTTTGTTGCGTCGCTGATCATTGGTCCCATGGCCGCTTCCGCGCAAAGCGGAATCGCTTCGGTTTATTCCGGCGGGCGCACCGCCAACGGCGAACGCGCGGCCGCGTCGGGCCTGACTGCGGCACACCGCACGTTACCGTTCGGCACACTGGTGCGGGTCACCTCCCAGCACACCGGCCGCTCGGTCGTCGTGCGCATCAACGATCGCGGGCCGTTTGTCCGTGGGCGCGTGATCGACGTGACGCCGGCGGCCGCCCACGCGCTCGGCTTTTCTGGCCTTGCGCAAGTAACGCTTGCGGTCCTCAAAAACTAGGGCAAGCGCCGAACCCGGTGGGCGGGAGGCCGCAGCCTCCCGTCCCTGTTTTCATTGGCGAGTTATCGCCAACGGCCTGCAAGACAGCACGGCCGCGCCCGGGATTCCCGTTCACACTCAAGCAACCATTGTCGGCCAACATGCCGGTTTCACCGGGCCGCGACGCCATGGATCAGATTGAGCCGATTCCTGTATTCGAAGCGCGCCTGGCGATGCACCGGATCGACGATCGGACCCGGTCCATCCTCGCCGCGACCTGGCCCCTGCTGGCGCCGCATCTTGAACGGACGATCGACCAGGTTCTCGCGGCGATCACCACCTTGCCGACCATCACCAGCACGGTGGCGCAAAACAAAGAGACGATCAAAAAGCTCGAAGTGGCGCACTTCCAGGCCCTGCTCGGCGGCAGGCTCGACCGGAATTACGCCGAATCCTGCCGGCAGACGGTACAGAGGGAAGCCGAGATGGGGCTCGACGCCCGTGTCCGGAGCACCTCCGGTAGTTTCGTGCTTCAGATGGCGCTCGACGTCCTGGCCCGCAAACACCGCTTGTCTTCCTCCACGCTAGCGGAGCGCGGTCGAATCGTCGCGAGGGCCATCAACTTCGACGTATCCAACGCGATGACTTTACACCGGCAAGCAGCCGAACAAGCGGCGCAGAAGAGACGCGGCGCAATCGATGCGGCGATCGCCGATTTCGACGCCGCCATCGGCGAGGTAATAGAGGCAATCAAGGAAGCGTCCGCGTCGCTGACCATGACCGGCGCGTCGCTCAAACAGGCCGCCGACGAGACGCTCAAGCGCATGGCTTCGGCGTCGTCGGCCTCGGCGGAGACTTCGCAGCGGATGGACGCCACGGTAACGGCGACCGAAGAACTTTCCGGATCGATCCAGGAAATCGGCCAGCAGGCCACCAATGGCCTCGACATGGCGCAATCGGCGGCCGCCGATACCGAACGCACCCAAAGCGTGATCGGCTCGCTTAACGATGCCGCCGAGCGCATTGGCTCCGTGGTCGGCACCATCTCCGCGATCGCCGCACAGACCAACCTGCTCGCGCTCAACGCAACGATCGAGGCCGCTCGCGCCGGCGAGGCTGGCAAGGGCTTTGCGGTGGTCGCCGCCGAGGTCAAGACGCTGGCCAACCAGACTTCGCGCGCCACCGGCGACATCTCGCAGCAGGTCGCCGCCATTCAGGAGGCGACCAAGCGCTCGGTGGATGAAATTTCCTCGATCGCGCGCACCATCGCCAAGCTGACCACGGTATCGACCAGCATCGCATCGGCGGTGCAGCAGCAAAGCATGACCACCCGCGGCATCGCCGAAAGCATTCATAACGCCGCCGGCCACACCGCACAGGCTTCGGTCGAGATCAATGCGGTCGACAAGGCAGTCACGCGCGGCGTAGGCGCGGTCGACGAGATCACCACCTGGACCGGCCGGCTCTCGGCGCGCGCCAACGATCTGGAGACCAAGGTCGCCACCTTCTTCAGCCGCGTCCGCGCCGCGTAGATTTCCACTCTCTCAAAGCCCCTGGCACTTGATTGCATCTTCGGTGCGCTGGTGCGCTAGAGTGGCGTCCCGCGTCATCGGGAGGGAAACATGAGTGCGACCACAGCCAAACAGATCGTGTTGGCGGCGCGGCCCAAAGGCCCGCCAACGGCGGCGAACTTCCGGCTCGAGGAAGTCCCGATGCCGGCCCTGCCGAAGGGCGGCCTCCTGCTGCGGGTGCTTTATCTATCGCTCGACCCCTACATGCGCGGCCGCATGGATGACTCCAAGTCCTATGCCAAGCCGGTCGAGCTCGGCGAACCGATGCGAGGCGAGAGCGTATGCGAAGTGATCGCGTCCGACCGGCAGGGTTATGCCAAGGGCGACATCGTGCTGGCGCATACCGGCTGGCGCACGCACGCCGCCTGGGATGGACCGGCGCTGCGCAAGCTTGATCCGAAGGAAGCGCCGGTCACGACCGGACTCGGCGTGCTCGGCATGCCGGGCTTCACGGCCTATTCGGGCCTTTACGTTCTCGGCAAGCCGAAACCAGGCGAGACGGTGGCCGTGGCGGCGGCAAGCGGTCCGGTCGGTTCGCTGGTCGGGCAACTCGCCAAGATGGCCGGCGCCCGTGCGGTCGGTATCGCCGGCGGCGCGGACAAGTGTCGCTACGTCGTCGACGAACTGCCCTTCGACGCCTGCATCGATCATCGGGCGCCCGATTTGGCGGAAAAGCTTGCCGCGGCTTGCCCGAAAGGGATCGACGTTTATTTCGAGAATGTCGGCAGCGCAGTCTGGCAAGCGGTGCTGCCGCTTCTTAACACCTACGCACGCGTTCCGGTCTGCGGATTGATTGCCCATTACAGCACGGCCGGGCAGCCAGAAGGACCGAACCTGCTTCCCGCGACCATGCGCGCGGTTCTGACTAGGAGCCTTACTCTGCGCGGCTTCATCAACACCGAATTCGTCGCCGAGCACTACGCCGATTTCCCGCGCGTCGTCGCCCCCGGCATCGCCGACGGGCGCATCCGCTACCGCGAAGACGTGACCGACGGCTTTGACAATGCGCCGTTTGCCTTCATGGGCCTGCTGCAAGGAAAGAATTTCGGCAAGGCGCTGGTGCGTGTCGCGCACTGAAGACCGCAGCGCCGAGATTACTCGGCCGGCTGTTTTGGCTTCGGCTTGACGAAGGTGCGCTTGAGATTGTCGAACAGTTCGATCTTGGCGCCGTTCCTGTGCATGATCACGCTCTGCTGAGCCACCGAGAGCGTGTTGTTCCAGGCCCAGTAGATCACCAGTCCGGCCGGGAAGCTGCCCAGCATGAAGGTGAAGATGATCGGCATCCAGTTGAAGATCATCTGCTGGGTCGGGTCGGGCGGGGGCGGATTGAGTTTCATCTGCACCCACATGGTGACGCCCATGATCAGCGGCCAAATGCCGAGGTGCAGAAAGCTGCCGACTAGCGGCAGTACGGTCGGGTCGAACGGAATAAGCCCGAACAGGGTGAAGATGTTGGTCGGATCCTGCGCCGAGAGATCCAGAATCCAGCCGTAGAACGGCGCATGTCGCATCTCGATGGTGATGAACAGCACCTTGTAGAGCGAGAAAAACACCGGAATCTGGATGGCGATCGGCAGGCAGCCGGCCACCGGATTGATCTTCTCTTTCTTGTACAGCTCCATCATCGCCTGCTGCTGCTTCATCTTGTCGTCGGCGAAGCGCTGCCGGATCATGTTCATTTCCGGCTGCACCGCCTTCATCTTCGCCATCGACGCGTAGGACTTGTTGGCGAGCGGAAAGAACAGAAGCTTGACCAGCACGGTGACGATCAGGATGGCGATGCCGAAATTGCCGACCAGATAAAAGAAGTAGTCGATAGCGAGGAACATCGGCTTGGTAATGAAGTAGAACCAGCCCCAATCGATCAAGAGATCGAAATGATTGAGGTGAAGCGCCTGATTGTAGCCGCCAGCCCTCGCGAACGGGAAATTCACGCCGACCACCGAGACTTCCTTGGCGCCGGCGAACAGCCGCGCATCGGCGGTGGCGGTCCCGCCCGGCGCCACCGTCACCGGGTCGAGCAGGTAATCGGTCTGGTAGGTCTTCTGGCCGCCGACTTCGCCGGCGGAGAAGCGCGCCTTCACCTTGGCGTCGCTGTTGGGCAAGAGCGCGGCGGCCCAGTATTTATCGGTGAAACCGAGCCAGGCGTCGGTGACGTCCCAAGTCTCGCTCTTTTTCTCTTCGATCTTCTTGTAGGTCTCTTCCCGCTCGCCCTTATCGCCCATTACGCCGATCAGACCCTCGTGCAGAATATAATATCCCTGCGTATGCGGCGTGCCGTGGCGCGAGATCAATCCGTAGGGAAACAGCGTCACCGGGCTGGCGCTTTTGTTCTGCACTTCGTCTTTGATCGTGAACAGATAATGGTCGTCGACCGCGATGGTGCGGCGGAACAGCAATCCCTCGCCGTTGTCGTAGGTCAGCGTGATCGGATGGTCGGCGCCAAGAGCGCCCGAACCGTCCTGCGTCCATATCGTATCCGGGCCGGGCAACTTTTGAGTCACGCCGGAAGCGGGCACCCAGCCGAATTCGGCGTAATAAGCGTCCGGCGATCCCGACGGCGAGAACAACACGATCGGCGGAGAACTGGGATCGACCGTCTCGCGGTATTGCTCGAGCGACAGATTGTCGATGCGCGCACCCTTGAGATCGATGCTCCCGTTAAGCCGCGGCGTACTGATCGCGACATGCGGCGCCGCCGCAGTGGTCGTCTCGCGGGTCTGAACCGGCGGCACGGCGGTACTGGCCGGGGCGCCCGGCGCCACCGGCGTGGCGCCTAGCGGCCCGGTGGGCGTGGCCGGCGCCTGCGCCGCCTTGGATTTCCCCTGTTCTTCCTGCTTCAGCAGCTGCTCCTGGCGCTGCTTTTCCATCTGCGGATAGCCGACAAAATATTGCCAGCCGACCACGACAATGAGCGACAAAACGATGGCCAGAATGGTGTTCTTGTGCTCGATCATTCAGCGCTCACGAGGCGGGTGGCTTTCTGCGGCTACGGCGCGGTGGTTGCGGCCTGGACGGCGAACCCGCTTCATGTAGGGGGTCGCGGCGGGGAGCACCAGTTCCTTCTTGCCCGGAAGCATGAATCCGCGCCAACGCCGCATCGAGTTCCTGCATCAACTCGCCGAACGGGGCCGCTAGCGCGGCCCGCCTTCCGATCAGCACATAGTCGTGGCCGGGGCACAACCGACGCGCGCCGGCGGCGGCCGAAACTCTCACCATTTCGCGCAAGCGGCGGCGTACCCGATTGCGCTCCACCGCGTTGCCGACCTGCCGCGACACCGTAAAACCGATGCGAGCCGCTCCACTTTCAGCGCGCGGACGCGCTTGCAGGACAAAGCCGCGGCCCGAGGCCCGCTTGCCACAGGCGGCCGCCCGAAAATCGCTGCGGCGCTTTAGCCGCTCGACAACGACGGAACGGGCGCCGCGCTCACGCACTGAGCCGCTTGCGCCCACGCGCGCGCCGCGCCGCGAGGACCTTGCGGCCGCCTTTGGTCGCCATGCGCGTGCGAAAACCGTGCCTGCGCTTGCGCACCAATTTGCTCGGTTGGTAGGTCCTTTTCACGGGTTTTTCTCCACTCCGCGCCCGCGGATGGCACGCAAATTGACGCGCCGGCGCGCAATTGGCGCGGCTTATACGAGAGGCCTTCCGTGGCGTCAATGCGACGCCGCAACCGCATTCTCCGGCGCCTGCCGCCTCATCCCGGCGTCAAAAATCCTTCGTATCGAAATGTGCGGGGCCGCGCCGACGTGTGAAAACGTGCCGCAGTCGGCCATTTCGGCCACGGTTTGACGAGGCCGCACACGCAACGCATCATGGGGTAGTTGCGTCGTTTAGGTGACGCGCAAGGTCTAATTGATGAACGATGATTTAGTCGCGCGGCCGCAGTCGGTCCGCGCGCCGCGCCTTGGGCTTTCCGGAAAGCTCCTCGTCCTCACGATCTTGTTCGTGATGCTTGGGGAGGTACTGATCTATGTGCCGCTGGTCGCCAATTTCCGGGTGAACTGGCTCAGGGACCGGCTGGCCAGCGCCTACACCGCGGCGCTGGTGCTCGACGCCGCGCCGAACGGCATGGTGTCGGACAAACTCGCCAAGCAGATCCTCGACTCGATCGGGGCGCGGGCGGTCGCCATGAAGATGGGGACGCAGCGCCGCCTGCTCGCGCTCGGCGACGCGCCGCCGCCGATCAATAACGACTTCGACATGCGCAACGTCATGACCTTCGACACGATCGTCCACGCTTTCATGCTGATGTTCGACGGCAAGACCGCGAAAAAGGTCATGCGCGTGGTCGGTCCGGCGCCGATGGGCGGCGACTACATCGAAATCATCATGGACGAACCGCCGCTGCGCAAGGCACTGCTGCGCTATTCGGTGGACCTGCTGCTGATCTCGCTGCTGATTTCCGGCATCACCGCGATGCTGGTCTATTTGACGCTGCACTATCTGTTCGTGCGCCCGATGCGCCGCGTCACCGCCAACATGATGGCGTTTCGCGCCGACCCGGAGAATACTGACCGCATCATCGTGCCGACGGCACGTGCCGATGAGATCGGCGTGGCCGAGCGTGAATTGGCGACTATGCAGGCCGAGCTTGCCTCGATGCTGCATCAAAAAAGCCGGCTCGCCGCGCTTGGGCTCGCGGTGTCGAAGATCAACCACGACCTCCGCAACCTGCTCGGGTCGGCGCAGCTAATCTCCGACCGGCTGCTGGCCCTGCCCGATCCGAACGTGCAGCGCTTTGCGCCCAAGCTGATGCGCACGCTCGAGCGCGCCATCGCCTTCTGCCAGTCGACCCTGTCCTACGGACACGTGCAGGAATCGCCTCCGGACCGAAAGCCGATTTTGCTCGAACCTCTGGTCGAGGAAGTGCACGAGACGCTCGGACTGTCGCCGGAAGGGCCGATCCGCTGGATCAGCGCGGTCGAGCGCGGACTGACGGTCGAGGCAGACTACGAGCAGCTGTTCCGCATCCTGCTCAATCTTTCACGCAACGCGCTGCAGGCGCTGGAAAGCCGAGCCTCGGGCGATCCCGGCCGCGACCAGATCCGCATCACCGGCCGGCGCGAAGGCGCCGTGGT
>CAYVPC010000030.1:0-22576 GCA_964453555.1 uncultured Hyphomicrobiales bacterium
TGCCGAGCGACTTCGACATTTTGTGACCGTGCTCGTCGAGCGTGAAGCCGTGGGTTACGACCACGTCGAACGGCGCGCGGCCGCGCGTGCCGCATGATTCGAGCAAGGACGACTGGAACCAGCCCCGGTGCTGGTCGGAGCCTTCGAGATACATGATTGTGTCGACACCGCCGTCGGCCTTGCGCTTGATGCCGGCGAGCCCGGGAAAATGCACGGCGTCTTCGAGCACGAAGGCATGCGTCGAGCCGGAATCGAACCAGACGTCGAGAATGTCGTCGACCTTCCGCCAGCCTTCGTTGGCAAGCTTGCCGAGAAACCGCTCGTGCGCGCTCTGCGCATACCAGGCGTCGGCGCCCTCCTGCTCGAAAGCTTCGATAATGCGGACATTGACGTCCGGATCGTTGAGAATTTCGACCGAGCCGTCCAGCTTTTCCCTGATGAAGACCGTGATCGGCACGCCCCAGGCGCGCTGGCGCGAGATCACCCAATCGGGCCGGCTGGCGATCATGCCGGCGATGCGGTTCTGTCCTTGCGGCGGAACCCAGCGTGTTGCGTCAATCGTCTCATTCGCCCGCTGACGTAATGTGAGCCCCTGTTTCGGAGACCAAGCGATGGGCGCATCCATCGCGATGAACCATTGCGGCGTGTTGCGGAAGATCACCGGCTTCTTCGAACGCCAGGAATGCGGGTATTGGTGTTTTAACCGCCCGCGCGCGATCAGCATACCGGCGTCTGTCAAGGCCTTGATCACCGCCTCGTTGGCGTCGCCCTTCTCGCCTTTGTCGGTGAGCACCCGCTTGCCGGTGAAGCCGGGCGCCTGTTCGGTGAAACGGCCGTCGGCGTCCACCGTGTAGGGGATCGTCGTGTTGATGCCGCGTTCGGCAAGCTCGCGCGTTCTCGCGGTCCAGATATCGAAGTCCTCGCGGCCATGCCCTGGCGCCGTGTGAACGAAGCCGGTGCCGGTATCCTCGGTGACGTGATCGCCCGGCAGGAGTGGAACCGTAAATTCGTAATCGCCGGCGAACCCGCGCAGCGGATGCGAGCAAGTCATCGTCTCAAGTTCAAGCAATGAAATATCGCGGAGCTTTTTGAAAGCGGTGACGCGAGCTTGTCTGAGAACGTCAAGCGCAAGGCCGTTTGCCAAAATGAGGCGATCGCCTTTTTTGGTCCAATTATCCGTAGGCGCATCTTCAATGACGTAGAGCCCGTATTCGATCTTGGGCGAGAAGCTGATCGCGCGATTGCCCGGAATCGTCCACGGCGTAGTTGTCCAAATGACAACGCCGACACCGACGAGATTTGGCCGCCGCTCATCCGGAGCTTTTTCAAACGCTGCTTGTATGGGAAACTTCACCCACACCGTGTCCGAGGTGTAGTCTTCGTATTCGATTTCCGCCTCCGCGAGTGCGGTCTTCTCCACCACTGACCACATTACTGGCTTTGAACCGCGATAGAGCGTGCCGTTGGCGGCGAACTTCATCAGTTCGCGCGCGATCTGCGCTTCGGCGAAAAAATCCATGGTCGTGTAGGGATGCGCCCAGTCGCCGACGACGCCGAGGCGCTCGAATTCCTCGCGCTGGACGACAATCCAGTGTTGCGCGAAGGCGCGGCATTCCTGGCGGAATGCGATCAACGCAGCCGGATCCGAAAAATCCGGCTTGGGTTTGCCCCGGGCCCGGTAATTCTCTTCCTCGATCTTCCATTCGATCGGCAGGCCGTGACAGTCCCAGCCCGGCACATAATTGGAGTCGAAGCCAAGCATCTGCTGGCTGCGCGTCACCACGTCCTTGAGGATTTTGTTTAGCGCGTGCCCGATATGGATGTTGCCGTTGGCGTAGGGCGGGCCGTCGTGCAGGACGAAGCGCGGCCGGCCTTTTCCGGCGGCGCGCAATCGGCCGTAGAGACCGATGCTGCTCCAGCGCTTGAGGATTTCCGGCTCTTTTTGCGGCAATCCGGCCCGCATCGGAAAGTCGGTCTTGGGCAAGAACAGCGTCTCGCTGTAATCGCGCGCTTTCGCCGGCGGTTCGTTCATGAAGCGGCTTCTAACAAGCCGCCTGCACGGCGCAAAGGGCTCCCGCCGCCGACCGCGAGTTTTGCCCCCCAGCCGCGCACGGTCGGGATTCCGCGTTGTCCGGAACTTTCGCCCGCCTATATACTTATCGCGGCAGTTTCGGTTCATCAGATGTACGGAGAACGGCCATGACCACTGCGTCGTCGACGACACCGCAAGACAACCGCGAAACGGCAAAAGACGCGCGCGAATTCCGCAAGGCGGCCTCCCAGTCCGCAAGCGACCTTGAGCGCGATTTACAGGGCTTGCGCGACGATTTTCGCCGACTTGCCGAGCAGGTCAGCGAGATCGTCTCGCATACCGGCAACGCGGCCTGGCGACACGCCAAATCTGGCCTCGACGAGGCGGTTTCCGAAGCGCAGGACAAGGGACAAGAGGCGGCCGCCGCCGTGCGCGAAGTCTCCGATCACTTCGTCGAGGCGCTCGATGAATCGATCAAGACCCGGCCCTATGCGACGCTCGCGCTGGTCGCCGGCCTCGCTTTCCTGTTTGGGGCAACCTGGCGCAGGTAGGCACAGTCGGGCGTGTCGCGGGGCTTTTCATGTTCAAAAACTGGCTGCACGACATCGCGCTTGCCGTCCAGGCGCGGAGCGGCCTCAATGCCGGCCTTCTCGTCTGGGTCGCGCTCACCGCGATCGCGGCACTGACGGCCTTTGCCTTCCTCTGCGTCGCCGCCTACGCCTGGCTCGTTCCCCAATTCGGCGCGATCTATGCCGGCCTGATCATGGCCGGCGTGTTAATTTTGATCGCGCTTCTTGGCACGCTCGTCTTCGCCATCTCGCGCCGCCGCGCCAAGGAGCGCGCCATCCTGGAACGCGCCGCCCGCGCGCAGGCCGCATCGTCCTGGCTGCTCGATCCGAAGATCGTCGGGATCGCCATGCAGGCCGGCCGCGCGCTCGGCTGGGAACGCATCATCCCGGTCGCACTGCTCGGCCTGCTCGCCGCGCAATGGATGCGCGAACGCAAGTCGAACGATAGCGACGCCGGCTAGATCGGCGGGAAGACCGTACCGGCGCGCGCGAGCGCGGCACGCGCCTGCCGAACATCCACGTCCATTGCGCGCTTGAGCTCGTCGATCGAACCGAAGATTTTTTCTTCGCGAATCCAGTCGATGAAGGCGACGTCGATACTTGCCCCGTAGAGGTCGCCGGCAAAATCGAACAGAAAGACTTCGAGCAAGACCGCGCCGGTATCGAACATCGGCCGCCGGCCGAAATTCGCAACGCCGTCATGACGACGTCCGTCATGCGCGACGCGCACGGCGTAGACGCCGTGGCGCAACCCGCAGGCGGCGTCGAGGCGCAAATTCGCCGTCGGAAAGCCGAGCTCGCGTCCGCGCTTGTCGCCGTGAATCACTTCGCCGGACACGAACCAGGGAAAGCCGAGCAACGCCGCCGCCTCGCCCGGACGTCCTGCGGCGAGAGCGGCGCGGATCGGGCCGGAGGAAACCGGGCGGCCGTTGAACTCGAATGGCGCGACCACGTCGACGGTGAAGCCGTACTTTCGGCCCTGCGCAATCAGGAAGTCCGGCGAGCCGGCGCGGCTTTTGCCAAAATGGAAGTTAAAGCCGATGACAGCGCCGCTGAGCGCGAACCGCTCGACCAGGATGCGTCCGACGAATTCCTCGGCGGTGAGCTTCGCCAGCGCCCCATCGAAGGTGAGGATGATCGCACCGTCGAGCCCGCTTGAAGCGAGCAGCCGCAATTTGGCGGCCTCGTCGGTGAGGCGAAACAGCGGCTCGCCCGGATTGAAAAAAACGCGCGGATGCGGCTCGAAGGTCAGTACCACCGCCGACTTGCCCAAGCTCCTTGCGCGCTCGAGCGCTACGCCGATCACCGCCCGGTGGCCGCGATGGACGCCGTCGAAATTGCCCATGGCGAGGACAGCGCCCCGCAGCGCGCCGTCCGGCGCACTATCGCGCACGACCAGGAAGCGTTTCGGCGCCATTGGGCTTCAATGGTTAAGGAAACCTTGGAGGTCGTAGGTGCCGTCGCGGTGGAGCTAAGTCAAGCAGCGGGCCCGCGAGAGCTGCAGGCGTGGGCCAGGCCGACTACCGCGATTAACCTGACGTTCAACGCCCTAATGATACAGCGGGAACGCTATGGCCCTCGATCCGACAATGCCGGTCCTGGTGGTCGATGACTACACCACGATGGTCCGCATCATCCGCAATCTGCTGGGGCAACTCGGCTTCGCCGACGTCGACGACGCGCGCGACGGCGCGACCGCGCTCGCCAAGATGCAAACCAAACGCTATGGCCTGGTGATCTCCGACTGGAACATGGAACCGATGACCGGCTTCGATCTGTTGCGCGAGGTGCGCGCCCACCCGGAATTCGGCGGAACGCCATTTATCATGGTGACGGCGGAATCGAAGACCGAGAACGTGATCGCCGCGCGCAAGGCCGGCGTGAACAACTACATCGTCAAACCGTTCAACGCCCAGACCTTGAAAGCGAAGATCGAGGCGGTGTTCGCCAAGAACGACACCGCCAACGAGCCGACGGTGGCGCAAGACCCTTCCCTACCATTGAAGCCGATGCGCGACCGCCTTGGGCGCTAAATTGGCGGCCGTAAAGATCGCGTTCAAAGCCGACAAATCCGTCACCTCGCGCCCGCCGAGCTCCTCGGCGTGGATGCCGGACACGACGAACAGGCAGTCCAGGCCGAAGGACGCGGCGCCTTTCAGATCGGTTCTGACTGAATCGCCGATTGCCAGCACCCGGTGCAGCGGCGGCGTCTTGCCGCCGCGCAATGCCTCCGCCTGCCGCAGCGCCGCCTGGTAGATCGGCGCGTGCGGCTTGCCGCAATAGAGCACCTCGCCGCCAAGCTCCGCATAGGCGTCGGCCAACGCGCCGGCGCAATAGATCAGCTCGTCGCCGCGCTCGACCACGACGTCGGGATTGGCGCAAACCATGAACTGCGCCCGAGCGCGCATCGCCGCCAGCAGGTCGCGATAGTCGTTCGGTGTCTCGGTTGTGTCGTCGAACAGTCCGGAACAAACCACATAGTCGGCGGTCTCGATCGGCGCGAAGGCGACATCGAGACCGGCGAAGATCGGCAAATCCCGCGGCGGCCCGAGATGGAAAACGCGTTCGCGCAATCTCTTTTCGACGATCCCGCGGGTGACGTCGCCGGAACTCACGATCGCATCATAAGCCGCACGCGGCACGCCGAGTGCATCGAGGATCCGCTGCACCGCCGCGCCCGGCCGCGGTGCGTTGGTGATGAGGATCACCGTGCCGCCACCGGCGCGAAAATGCATCAGCGCATCGCAGGCCGGCGCAAAGGCGGCGAGACCGTTGTGGACGACGCCCCAGACATCGCAGAAAAGGACATCGTAGTCGCGCGCGAGCGGGCCAAATCTTGCGATGATGTCAGGCAAGGGGCCGGGGACCGCGTTAACCACGACCTGTGCCGGCGCGGGCAAGCTGGGCCGGAATGCCCCGCGCCGTCGTGCCGACGTCGTCCGGCGTCGACGCCGCGCCTGCCGTCTTGCCGGGCTCGCTTTTGCCGGCATCGCCGGTGGCACTCTGCAGCGCCTCCGCGCGCACCGGGCGCGGCGGCGAGAACAGAAAGCCCTGGCCGAAGCGCACGTCGTAGTCGAGCAGATCAACGACCGTCGATTCGCTCTCGATGCGCTCGGCGATGAGATCGATGCCGAACCGGCCGAGCAAATCGGAAAAATCGGCCGGATGGATGTTGGCGGTCGCGCCGACCCGATTGAGCAGCAGCGTCGCCGGTGCCTTGATGAAACGGAATCCCCGCTCGGTCAGTTCGCGCGGCTCGACGCGGAGGTCGGTAAGGTTATCCATGGCAAAGCGAAAACCCCGCTCGGCCAGCGCCGCAAGACTTTCGTGCTCGATCGGCCCCATGGAGCGGACCGCATTCTGTGTGAACTCGAAAACGAGCGACGGCGCAATCGCACGATTGGCCTCGATAAATTCCAGCAATTGCGGGAACCCAGCGTCGGTCAACGTCGCCGCAGCGAGGTTGCAGAACAGGCCGACGTCGCGGTTCTTGAGCAACAGGCGGCGCACCACCTGCACGCAGCGCAGGACGGACAGGCCGTCGAGCCTGGGCAACAGTGAGCCTGCTTCGGCAAAGGGTAGGAAGTCCGCGGCCGCGACGATCTCGCCATTGCCGGCGTTGAGCCGCGACATCGCCTCGTAGTAGCGCACCTTGCGCTGCGGCAAGGTCACGATTGGCTGCAAATACAGCTCGATTTTTTGGCCATCGACGGCGGCGCGCACAATCGCGACAATCGCGTCGCGATCGAGGCCGTTGAAAGCGGCGACTTTCCGCATGATCGGAAAAGTCGGCGCCGCCGCCGTCTCGGCGGTTTTGCTTCCGGCGTCCATCGCGGCCGCCAGCACGTCGCCGGCGACGCGCGGCACTTCCCGCTCGCCGTCGTCCGCGCGGCTCAACGCCAAGTCATGCTGCGCGACCGATTCGGCCAGTTGCTTGACCAGTCGCGAAAGCTCCTCGATCTCGGTGGCGAGCGGCTGTGCCGCCGACACCGCCTTGTCGAGGACCGTTTCGACCTTGCCTTCCATGACGCTCAGCCGGCGGCCGAATTCCGCCAGCTGGCGGGCGATGTCGTTCGATCCGCGGGCGAGGCTTGAGACCTGATCGTTCACCTCGGCGCGGTCGTTCTTGCGCCCGGCAATGGCGTTGTAGGTCGCCAGTGCGGTGAGAACGCCAAGCGATACCAAGGCTGAATCCGCGGTGCTGAAGCCGAAACGCAGATAGAGCGCCACCCCGATCGACGCGGCGATGAGCACCATGCAGACGGCGATGAAAATGGCGCTGATGCGCACCATCACGGACCCCGTGCCCGGGCCGGAAACCGGCTTATGATTCGCGCCTGGGCGGTGTCAGTGTCCACAAGCGCCGCGTTGCCGCAAGTCTACCCGGCCCCTGCCGAGGCAGGGTCACGCCACGGCGCGGATAACGCGCGCCGTCTTCTCGAATATTTCGGCGATTTGCGCCTCGCTGACGATCAGCGGCGGCGCGATCGCGAGCGTGTCCCCGGTGATGCGGAAGACCAGATCCTCGTCGTGGAATGCGCGCTCCATGGCTTCATAGCCGCGTTCGCCCACGGCGTCGGGCCGGCTGGCGAGATCGATGCCGGCGGAAATCCCGACGGTGCGAATATCAAGCACACCCGGCGATCCCTTGAGCGCCATTGCCGCGTCCGCAAACCGCGACTCCAGCCGCTGGGCGCGATCGAACAGGTTTTCATCGCGATAAAGGTCGAGCGCGGCAAGGCCGGCGGCGCAGGCGAGCGGATGCGCCGAATAAGTGTAGCCGTGGAACAGCTCGATGGCGTGCTCCGGCCCGTGCATGAAGGCGTTGTAGACGCTCTCGCGCGCGATCACGCCGCCCATCGGCACCGCGCCCGAGGTGATGCCCTTGGCGAAGCAGAGAAGATCGGGCGTCACGCCGTAACGCTCGGCGGCAAAGGCGTAACCCAGCCGGCCAAAGCCGGTGATGACCTCGTCGAAAATGAGCAGGATGCCGTGCTTGTCGCAAATCGCGCGCAGGCGATCGAGATAGCCCTTTGGCGGCGGCAGCACGCCGGTCGAGCCGGCCATCGGCTCGACGATGACCGCAGCGACCGTAGACGCGCCATGCAGCGTGACGATGCGTTCGAGTTCATCGGCAAGATGCGCGCCCCAGGCCGGCTCGCCCTTGGTGAAGGCTTGCTGCTCGCGATTGTAGGTCGCCGGCAGATGATCGACGCCGGTCAAGAGGCTCCCGAAGAATTTCCGGTTGTTAACGAGGCCACCGACCGAAATGCCGCCGAAGCCGACGCCGTGGTAGCCGCGCTCGCGGCCGATCAACCGCGTGCGTGTCCCCTCCCCGCGCACATTGTGATAGGCGAGCGCGATCTTGAGCGCGGTATCGACCGCCTCCGAGCCCGAATTGCAGAAGAACACGCGGTTGAGATCGGCCGGCGCCAGCGCCGCCACCCGGCTCGCCAGTTCGAAGGATTTGGGATGGGCGAAATGGAACGCGGCCGCATAATCGAGTTCCGTCGCCTGACGTGCAATTGCCGCGACGATCGGATCGCGGTTATGGCCGGTGTTACAGCACCAAAGACCGGCCAGACCGTCGAGCACCGCGCGTCCGTCCGGCGTGAAATAGTGCATATCCTTGGCGCGTGCGATCAGCCTGGGCGCCCGCTTGAAGGCGCGATTGGGCGTGAACGGCAGCCAAAACGCGTCGAGATCGTTGGTTTGCCGCGCTACCGCAACGTTAGGCTTGGTCATTATCGCTTCCTCGGCCCTACCCGGCTTTTACAGCATAAACGGTAACGCGGACGTGTTGTCCAATATCCGTTCCGGCGCCCAAAACTTCAAAAATTGAACAACCTCGCCTGCCGCAATTTGCTATATTGCGGAGCGCTTCAATATAGCGCAGGAACGCGCAAGTCTGAGCGGCTTTTTGAAAGCTCTTCGCGCCGATCTGCTGGGCGATCGGAAATTACACCCAGTGGGGAAAAAAACTGCCTTGGCCGACGGAGGTCAAGCATGGCCAAGGACAAGCGAAGAAACGGCAATTTCGACCCGACACGCGTGTTGACCGGATCGGGTGCCGGCCAATCACGCCTGTCGTTTCCGCCAAACTCCGTCATCTACGCGCAAGGCTCTCACGCCGATGCGATGTTTTACGTCGAAAGCGGCCACGTCAAAATCTCGAACATCTCACCAAGCGGCAAAGAGGCGGTGATCGCCATCCGCGAGCCGGGCGAATTCTTCGGCACGCGCTGTTTGGTCGGCAAGCGGCACGCTTCGGCTACCGCGCTCACTGCCTGTTCCGTCGTTCGGGTGACCACACCGACGCTAATCCGGCTGCTGCGCGAAGAGCCCGATTTCGCTGTGACATTCGCGACCTACCTCGTGCAACGAAGCGTCGGCGACCAGGATAACCTCGTCGATCATTTGACCAATCCCGCCGAAAAACGTCTGGCGCGGGCGCTGCTGCGGCTGGCCGGTGACGCCAACGGGGAGAGCGGCTATCCCCTGACCATTCCCACACCGATCAATCAGGGCATTCTGGCCAATATGATCGGCACGACGCGTCCGCGCGTGAGCGTTTTCATGAACAAGTTCAAGCGGCAGGGGTTCATCGAATATGACCGGAAGGGCCGCGTGAACGTCCGCAAATCCCTGCACAACACTCTTTCACCGAATTAGCGATCCTACTCATACCCTAAGATGTACTTTTTTGAACATCGCCAAAAAATTGCACGTGGTACATGGATGCGTATTATGGGGGGACCTCGGGCTTTATCGCGCCGGCCTAACCGGCCAGTCAGCACGATGCCCCGGGTTCGATTATCCCGTGGACTGAACTGGGGATTTGATGGCGCACATCGAAAGCGTGCCATTCGCCGCCAAGACTTTCGCCGCCAAATACGGTGGCGCGACCGTAGCCAAATACCCGGCGCACGCCATTGTCTTCGCGCAGGGCGACGCGGCGGATTCTGTTTTTTACATCCAGCAAGGCAAAGTAAGGCTCTCGGTCGTCTCCGAACAAGGCAAGGAAGCGGTCATCGCGCTTCTTGGACCGGGTGACTTGTGCGGCGAGGGTTGCCTCGCCGGCCAGCCGCTGCGCATTTGCACGGCCACCGCCACGAGCGAGTGCACCTTGACGCGGCTGGAAAAGGCCAGCGTCGTCCGCGCCATGCACGACGACCAGGCTTTCTGCGACTTTCTCATCGCACATCTTCTGACCGAGAACGTCCGTCTGAACGAGCATCTGATCGATCACCTGTTCAATTCGAGCGAGAAGCGGCTGGCGCGTGCGCTATTGCTGCTGGCCAATTACGGCAAAGACATACGCGAAGATCAGATCATTCCGAAGATCGACCAAACGACGTTGGCGAAGATCGTCGGGACGACGCGTGGTCGCGTCAGTCACTTCATGAACAAGTTTCGCAGCATGGGATTCATTGAATACAACGGCGACATTCACGTCCACAGTTCGCTGTTGAACGTTGTGCTGCACGATCAGCCGAACGGCTTTCGGCGGCTTCGCGAGCGGGAAGGCCGCGAGGTATTGCGAGAGGGCAAGCAGCGAACGCGCCGCTCCGAAACCATAAAGTAATACTACCTGAGATTATAAAAGCGCCTGTTGTGCAACTTTGCACAACGCAACGGCCACTCGCGTGGCAACATTTCAGAATTGGTATTGGTGGGCGGCGCGTGAGCGGAACACACGCGCGCTCCGTGTCGCGTCGCAGCAGTTGATGCAACCGAGTTAACCATCCACGCGGCGTGAACCCAAGCGGGCAGCAACTGCCGAGCCAATTGGCTGCTTATGGTGCACTCCCCCTACCAAAGGACGCAACAATGCAATCCGCAATCGTCAAACGGTCGATCGTAATCGCCGGGCATAAAACCAGCGTCAGTCTCGAGGACGCATTCTGGAACGGCCTGAGAGAGATCGGGAGAAGTCACCAGAAGACGTTGTCCGCTCTGGTCGGCGAAATCGATGTGCAGCGGCCGCACACGAACCTCTCCTCAGCCATCAGGCTTTTCGTGCTCGGTCACTTTCGCGCGCAAATATCGCCAGCTTCCACAGACTTCATCGGGGTCGGTACAGAAATGCCACCAGCCGGGGAAGTCCTGCGTCAATCCCAACAAGTGAACGGAAAAATCGGTGAGCAACCCGAGCGGTGAGATATTCATCGTAGATGAAGATGCGGGGATATGTGCCGCGCTCTCTATTGTGTTCACTCGCGCCGAATATCAGGCGACAGTCTTCGCCGACGGGGCGTCGTTCGTCCGCGCCGCGCGGGTCCGTATCCCGACTTGCGTCCTCCTCGACGGAGGTATGGGCGGTTCATCGGGGCATGATACTCTCACCGAACTCGACGCCGGGAATTATCCAGCCCCGGTCCTGATCCTTTCGGTTCGGAGCGATATTCCAAGCGCAGTCGCGGCGATCAGGAACGGCGCCTTCGATTTCATAGATAAACGGCTGGGTGCGGACACGATCTTTGCCCGCGCGTGCCAAGCGATCGACCGGTGGGCGCGTCGTCGACACAATGACTACATTTCCGAGATCGCGCTGCCGTCCCTTCCCGGCTACGGCCTGCTGACAGACCGCGAGCGCGAGGTGCTATTTCAGATCGCGGCAGCTGCTTCCATCAAGGAAACCGGTAGAAATCTTGGAATAAGTCCGCGAACGGTCGTGGTCCATCGCAGACGCATTCTGCAAAAGCTTAGCGCGAAAACGTCCGTCGATCTGATGCGCATCGTCATGCAGACCACCCCAGGCGGAGGCAACCGATGAGACGCCGCAAGCTCCTTCACATCGGGAAAGATCGCAGCTCGTATGATGCCGTAGCTGAGGCTCTTCAGAGCATCGCGACGTTGTTTCAATCGATTCGGTCGATGATGCCCGCTGTGCAGCGACAGACATTGATTTCGATCTTGTCGTACTTGATGCGGGGCTGGTCACGCAGGTCGATTCCAATCCGCGGTCGGATTTCGGAACAGCCGCGGCCATGTAGTTCAACTCATAACTTATTCTCCGTCAGGCGACGGCTCCGCGGACCCACGGGCACTTTCAACGCTCGTTCGCAGCCAAATTGACTTCATCGACGGCGGCATCGCCGCGGCGCTCCAAACCCTCGGCGAGGATCAAGCGATACTTCAGGCCATATGCGAGCGGCTCATGGGGGTGCGTCGACAGATCGAGGCGATGTCCACCGAGATCAAAACCGCCAAGACGCTGTTACGGCGATCCACCGTGTTACAGCGATCCATCGTTCCGCCGCGGAAGTGGGATTGACGCTTCGCTTGCCACCTCCCGGTGTGACTGCTACCTACCGCGCCGTCCTCCGGTGCAGCGCGGGCGGCAGATGGCCGACAAGATCGACAAGCTCAAGGCGCGGCTGCCGCGCGGCCTCGCCGACCGCGGACCGGCGGAAATCGCCGCCACGCGCGCGATGCTGGAAACGATACGAGCGGTCTACGAGCGCTACGGGTTCGAGCCAGTGGAGACGCCGGCGATCGAATACACCGATGCGCTCGGCAAATTCCTGCCCGACCTGGACCGGCCGAACGAAGGCGTGTTCTCGTTCCAGGACGACGACGAGCAATGGCTGTCGCTGCGTTACGACCTGACCGCGCCGCTGGCGCGCTATGTGGCGGAAAATTTCGACACTTTGCCGAAGCCGTACCGATCGTACCGCGTCGGCTGGGTTTTCAGGAACGAGAGACCGGGTCCCGGCCGCTTCCGCCAGTTCATGCAGTTCGATGCCGACACTGTCGGCAGCGCCTCGCCCGCCGCCGACGCTGAGATGTGCATGATGGCCGCCGATACGATGGAGGAATTGGGAATTCCACGGGACGGGTATGTAGTGAGGGTAAACAGCAGAAAATTGCTCGATGGCGTGATGCAGACGATCGGAATTGGAGGCGAACAGCATGTTGGGACGCGACTTACAGTTCTGCGCGCCATCGACAAACTGGATCGCCTGGGCGTTGAGGGCGTACGTCAATTGCTCGATAAGGGCCGAAAGGACGAAAGTGGAGATTTCACGAAAGGCGCTGGACTAGATAACAAACAAATCGAAACGTTGGAAAAACTTTACAGTCACCGAGCAACGCGTTCACAGGATTTCTTTTTGCGACGTACTCACTTCGATGCTGCTTCAGATGATGATATGATCCTCGTGGGTGGAGGTGACAACGTTGTAGCAGATTCCCGCTTTCTCGACACATACGCAAAAATATTCGCGAACAGCCCATTGGCACTGGCGGGCATCGAAGAGCTACGAAATATCTCTGACATTGTTCGGAGCGCTGGATACGGGACACGACGAATAAGGATTGATGTCTCCGTCGTTCGCGGCCTCGAATATTACACCGGCCCGGTTTTTGAAGTTGAGTTGACCTTCTCGACCGACGGCAAGGACGGCTCGCCGCGTTTCGGTTCGGTCGGCGGCGGCGGACGTTACGACGGGTTGGTCTCGCGCTTCCGCGGCAAGACCGTGCCGGCCACCGGATTTTCTATCGGCGTGTCGCGGCTCGCCGCCGCGCTCACCCATCTCGGCAAGCTCGACCGCGAAGCCGCGCGTGGCCCGGTCGTGGTCACCGTGTTCGACAAGGATCGCCTCGCCGATTACCAGCAGATGGTGGCGAAGCTGCGGGCGGCGAACATCGCCGCCGAGCTTTACCTCGGCAATCCGCGTAATCTCGGTAACCAGCTCAAATACGCTGACAAGCGCAACAGCCCCTGCGTCGTTATTCAGGGCTCAGACGAAAAGGCCAAAGGCGAAGTCACCATCAAGGACCTCGTCGTTGGCGCGGAGTTAGCCAAGTCGGAAAAAGGCCGCGAGCAGCACCTTCAGAAACAGGCCGAGGCACAAAGTTCGGTGCCGGAAGACCAGCTTGTGGACGCGGTGCGCAAGATCCTGGCCAGCCACCGGCTGGAGCGTCGTTGATGCTGCGGAAAATCGTCATCGTCGTCGCCGGCTTGCTGGTGGCGATCATCGCCGCACTCGCGGGCATGCTTGCGTTCGGGACCAGCGAGGCCCCGCAGCTGCTCGCGTCGCTCGGCGCGCCGTTCCGGAACGTCGATTACAGCGATCTGCCCGCGGTGCAAAAAATTCCGGCCAGCCACGGCACGCCGATCGCGTTCCGCGTCTGGGAGACGAAATCGCAATTCGCCGATGCCGCTTAGTAGTCATCGCCATCCATGGCTCTTCATCGCAGAGCGCGAGCATCCATCCGCTTGGCAAGGCGCTGTCGGCCGAAGGTATGCCGGTCTACGCGCCCGATATCCGCGGTCATGGCGCCACCGGCACCCGTGGCGACATCGATTATGCCGGCGAGCTCGACGACGACCTCGCCGATTTTGTCGCCGCGGTGCGCGCCCGGCACCCGAATGCGAAACTTGTCCTGATGGGATTTTCGTCGGGCGGCGGCTATGCACTGCACGTCGCGGCAAGCCCGCTCGGGAAAATGTTCTCGCGGGCCGTGCTGCTGTCGCCGATGCTCGGCCCCTTTGCGCCGACCTACAAGCGTGATCAAAAATACGCGCGGCCGTTCATACCGAGAATCATCGCCCTGCTCGTGCTCGACCATGTCGGGGTTCACGCCTTCGATCATTTGACCACGCTGCTATTGGCGATCGATCCGGCGCGGACCGATATCCTGGTTGGCCATTATTCATGGCTGCTCATGCGCGCGTTCGGGACGAACGATTACGTCGCCGATCTGCGCAACGCGCAAACGCCGCTCGCGGTCGTAGTTGGGGAGCAGGACGAGCTTTTCACCGCCCACAAGTTTGCCCCGACCGTTGACGCCATCAGACCCGGAACTCCGGTAACGATCGTCCCCGGGCTCAGTCACACTGCGCTTACCGTCGACCCGCGCGCCGTTCCGGGCATTCTCGCCGCCGTGCGTGGCCGCCAAGCTTGATGGCGCCACAGGAGCGACGGAAGCATTAACGGCTACGCCCGATCTTCGTCGAAATGCAACCCTTCCCGTGCTAAAGGGCCGGAGTAATTGACACTATCGCCGGCGGCGTTGGAATGGATTAACCAAACGCCGGCGCGGATGACTGTCATGTCGAGTATGGCGACCAATTCCGATCTGCGCGCGCAGAAGCTGATTTCGTCCTATGTGCGCGCCGGCTACGGCCTGATCGATCCGCCGGTGGTGCAGCCGGCGGAGCCGTTTCTCGATTTGTCCGGCGAGGACATCCGCCGGCGTATGTTTCTCACAAGCGATCCGCACGGCCGCGAACTTTGCCTGCGTCCGGACCTGACCATACCGGTGTCGCGCGAATATCTCGCCTCGCCGGCTGCCGGCAAGGCGGCGTCCTACTGCTATCTCGGCGCGGTATTCCGCCACCGCGAGGGATTGGCGGCGGAATTCCTCCAGGCCGGCATTGAATCCTTTGCGCGCGCGGACAAGGCGGCGGCCGACGCTGAAATGCTCGCGCTCGGGCTTGAGGCGACCACGCTCTACGAACTCTCCTCGCCGGAAATCCGCATCGGCGACGTCGGGCTGTTTTCGGCTTTCGTCGCGGCGCTCGATCTGCCGCCGCCGTGGAAGCGCCGCCTGGTGAAAGACTTCAACAGGAAATGGTCGCTGGCGCACGATCTTGACCAGCTCGCGTTGTCCGGCGCGCATGGACCGCCGGAATATCACGGCGTGCTGGCGGCGCTCGCCGGCTCCGACCCGAAGGCGGCACATCACCTCGTCACCGATCTTCTGTCGATCGCCGGTATCGAAGCGGTCGGCGGCCGCTCGGTCGCCGAGATCGCCGAGCGTTTTCTCGAACAGGCTGCGCTCGGCACTGGTACACGGCTGCCGAAGGAAATCCGCGCGCTGATCGAACGTTTCCTCGCCGTACGCGGCGATCCGGACGACGCGATCGGCGAATTGCGTACGCTTGCCGCCGACGCCAAGATTTCGCTCGGGCCGGCGCTCGACTTGTTCGAGACGCGCACCGGCTTTCTCGCCGCCCGCGGCGTCGACGTGCGCACGCTGCAATTCGCCACCGCGTTCGGCCGCGGCTTCGATTATTACACCGGTTTCGTGTTCGAGCTGCACGATGCGCGCGCCAATGGCCCGCTCATCGCCGGCGGCCGCTATGACGGCCTGCTAACCCGGCTCGGCGCCCGCGAGCCGATCCCGGCGGTCGGCTTTGCCGCCTCGATCGAGGACCTTGCCGCCTGCGGGGCCAAGCCGTGAGCGCGCCGCTGATCCTCGCCGTGCCCGCGAAGGGCCGGCTGCAACAGAACGCGGAGAATTTTTTCGCGCGCTCCGGGCTCGATCTCGTCAAGCCGCGCGGGCCGCGCGATTATCGCGGCGCGATCGCCGGCTTCGACGGCGTGGAAATCGCCTTCCTGTCGGCGGCGGAAATCACCGCGCAGCTCGGCCAGGGCGCAGTGCATCTCGGCGTCACCGGCGAAGATCTGGCGCGCGAGATGATCCCGGAGGCCGACCGCGAAGTGGTCTTCATCGACCAGCTCGGCTTCGGTTTCGCCAATGTCGCCGTGGCCGTGCCGCAGGCCTGGATCGATGTTCGCAACATGGCCGATCTCGACGACGTAGCCACTTCGTTCCGGCTCAAGCACGACCGCAAAATGCGGCTCGCCACCAAATACGCCAATCTCACGCGCGGCTTCTTCGCCGATCACGGCGTGGTCGACTACCGGATCGTCGAGAGCTCCGGCGCTACCGAAGCCGCACCGGCCGCGGGCATCGCCGAATTGATCGTCGACATCACCACCACCGGCTCGACGCTCGCCGCCAACGGACTGAAAGTGATCGACGACGGCATCATTCTGCGCTCGCAGGCCAATCTCGTCGCCGCGCGTACCGCCGCGTGGGATGCCGCGCAACGCGAAACCGCGCGGCTCCTGCTCGACCGCATCGCCGCGCAAAAGCGCGCCCATTCCTACCGCGAAGTCCGCACGCGCTTCGCCGGCCTGAACGAGGCGATGCTCAAGACGGCGCGCGAGAAATTCGGCGTGGCGGCGCCGTTCGGCGGTCCGACCTCCTCCGGCATGCTCACGTTGCACTGCCCACCCAAGTACGTGCACGCGCTGGCAAGCTTCCTGCGCGAGCATGGCGCCGAGGCGGTGTCGGTCGCCGCGCTCGATTACGTCTATGCGCGCGACAATCCCCTCTATGCCCGGCTCACCGCCGAGCTGGAGCGCGACCGCGCGGCACCGAAGCTTTGAGCAGCTCCGACCATCCGAAAATCCACGTCCGTCTTGATGCGCGGCCGCAAGGCGTCGTCGCCACCGTGACGATCGACAATGCGCGGGCGCTCAACGCGATGAGCGGCCCGCTTATGGACGAGCTGGTCGACGCCATAAGCAGGCTCGCCGGCGACGAACATTTACGCGCCGTAGTGCTGGCCGGCGCTGGGCCGAAGTCGTTCATCGTCGGCGCCGACATCAACGAAATGGCATCGATCACCAACGCCGATCAGGCCAGGGCCTTCATCACGCGCCTGCACCGCTGCTGCGACGCCATCCGCAACCTCCCGGTCCCGGTGATCGCCCGCATCCAGGGTTATTGCTTCGGCGGCGGGCTGGAAATCGCCGCCGCCTGCGATGTGCGCATTGCGTCGGACGCCGCTTCATTCGGCATGCAGGAAGTGAAGCTCGGCATCCCATCGGTGATCGAAGCGGCGCTTCTTCCCACCCTGGTTGGCTGGGGCCGCGCGCGCGAGATGTTGTTGCTCGGCGAAACATTTACCGCGGCCGAAGTGCTCGCCTGGCGGCTGGTCGAGCGTGTCGTGCCGCCGGCGCTGCTCGACGATGCGATCGAAGCCTGGATCGGCCGTCTGCTCACGTCGAAGCCGCAGGCCGTGCGGCTGCAAAAGCGCTTGATCCGGCAATGGGAGGACTTGCCCCTCTCCGCGGCCATCGCCGCCGGTATCGACGCTTTCGCCGCCGCCTATGCGGGCGATGAGCCGCAAACCGCCATGCGCGAATTTCTTGCCGGGCGAAAAACGCGCAAGCGCCGCGACTGAGCCCCGACGCGGCTCAAACGTTCTTACGGACCCGGAACACGACGAAGTGCGAGAACGAGAAATTCACGATGAAGCTTGCCAGGATGGCGACAATCTTGGCGAGCCAAACCGGGAGCAACAAGACTTCGGCCGCCACCAATAGCGTTGCCGTGTTGGCGAGCCAGCCGGCCACGCCGGAGGCGACGAAGGTCAAATAAGCGCGCCAGGTGAGCTTGCGGCCGGATTCGGCCGCAAACGTAATCGATGAATTCATGACGTAAGATCCGGTGACGGCAACCAGCCATGAGATCGTGTTGGCGGCGATCAGAGAGACGGTGGCGGCGTTACCGCATTGGCACGCGTCCGCAACCGAACCAAACGCCGCAAGCGCCGACGACGAATGGTGGAACGCCGCTCGCGCCAAAAGAAATACGCAATAATCGACCGCCGTGTTAACGACGCCGACGAGGCCGAAGGCGACCGCCTTGAGGGTGAGCGCGCGGTTGCGCCAGCCGTCGATAAGCTTGGCGCGCGCCCGGTCATAATAAGAACCGCTGGTCATTGGCGCCTTTCGCATATCACGTTCGCCGCGATCCGCCAGCCCTACGGCTCGCCGGCGTCATGCGGGGCGGCGCCGTAACCGCACGCGCGCGCGACACCGGGAATTGATTGCGCTATAGATCGGCGGCGAAAGGGACGGCAATTGGTTAACGCGGCAACCGAGCCAAGACCGCCAACTGGAACCCGCGGTGCAAGCGCGGGCGAGCGCAGCTTTGGCGCCGCGCGCGGACTTTCGATCGTGGTTCCGCTGCACAATGAGGCGGCTTCGCTCGCGCGCCTGCACGGTCAACTGATCGAGGTCGCACAGGCGCTCGGCGCGAAGCGCTCGCTTGCGTGCGAGGTCGTCTATGTCGACGACGGCAGCAGCGACGATACGCTCGCCATCACCCGGCAATTGCCGGCACACGGGCTCGATGTTCAGGTCGTTTCGCTGTCGCGCAATTTCGGCAAGGAAGCGGCGCTGCTCGCCGGTCTCGACCATGCCCGGCTCGGCGCGGTCCTGTTCATGGACGGCGACGGGCAGCATCCGACAGCGCTGATCGAAACCCTGGTCGGCCACTGGCTCGATGGCGGCTACGATGTCGTCTACACCGCCAAGCAGCATCGCAGCAACGAGTCGGTGACGCGGCGAGTACTGGTGAAGGGCTTCTACCTTCTGGTCAATTGGGGAGCGCGGACCAAAATTCCGGAAGATGCTGGCGACTTCCGCCTGCTATCGCCGCGCGCTGCCGACGCGTTACGCCACCTGCCGGAACGCAACCGCTTCTTTAAGGGCTTGTCGAGCTGGATCGGCTTTCGCCAGATCCGCATCGACTACCAGCCGGCACGCCGCGCCGACGGCCGCACAAATTGGAACGTCCGCTCGCTGATCGGCCTGTCGATCGACGGCTTGACCTCGTTCTCCGTCGCCCCGCTGCGCGTCGCCACCCTGCTCGGCGCCGTCATCGCCTTAGTGGCGTTCATCTATGGCGCACAGATCGTCTACGAGACGCTGGTCTACGGAGAAAGAGTGCCCGGCTATCCGTCGTTGTTCGTGGGCGTCATGGTGCTCGGCGGAATGCAGCTCATCATGCTCGGCGTGGTCGGCGAATATATCGGCAAGATCCTCAACGAGATCAAAGGCCGGCCGGTCTATTTCGTCGCCGAGCACGCGGTGAGACTGCGTGAGCAAAACGAGCAGTCCGGGCACGATACCCGAACCGCCGCCGAATAACGTCAGAGCACAACGACTTTGGCGCCGACCTTCACGCGTCCATAAAGGTCGACAACGTCCGGGTTGCGGAGCCGGATGCAGCCGGACGACACCTGCGTGCCGATCGTCCAGGGTTCGTTGGAGCCGTGGATACGGTAGAGCGTCGCGCCGATGTAAAGTGCACGCGCGCCGAGCGGATTATCCTCGCCGCCGGCCACGTAGCGCGGCAAATCGGGCCGCCGCTCCAACATCTCGGTCGGAGGGCGCCAATCCGGCCATTCACGCATGGCGGAGATTTCGTTGACGCCGCTCCAAGTGTAGCCTTGCCGGCCGACGCCGATGCCGTAGCGTACGGCCTTGCCACCCTCCATCACGAGATAGAGAAAGTAGTGCGGCGTGTCGACGACGATCGTGCCGGGCGGTTCGTCGGTCTTGTAGTCGACCAATTGGCGGTCGTATTTCGGATCGACGATCGGATGCGCCATATCGCCATATTCGGACGGCGCGTAATCGGGCGGCGCGCTGTAGGCGGCGGGCCGTTGCAGGGGCGGTGTCAGTTGAAAGAAGCTGCGCTGCGGCTCAGGCGCGGGAGCTTGCTGGGCCGCGGGCTGTGGCACGGGCGGCGCGGCTTGAGGCATCGGCGCACCGGTCGCCTGCTCCTGCGGCGATGTGAGTTGGAAGAAGCTGCGGTGGGGCGCCGGCGCCGCGGCCGGTTGCGGCGGCGGCTGGACCGAGCCGGTGTATTGCGGCGTGGTCTGGGCAGCACCCTGCTGCGGTCCGGGCGGTTGCTGATAGTTCGTGGGCAGCGTCAGATTAGCGCTCAGCTGCGGCACGGGAACTTGCTGGTAGCTGACGCGCGGGCCCTGGTAGGCGCGTGGTTGCGGCGCGGTTGCCTGGTAATACGCCGGCGCGGGGCTATAGGTCCGCGCCTGCGGCGCCGGGACCTGCTGGTAGTAGACCGGCGCAGGCTGGTAGACGCGCGCCTGCGGCGCGGGAACCTGCTGATAATAGTACGCCGGAGCCGGCATATAGGTCTGCCGCCGCGGCATCGGCATCGGCTGGTAGTAATTCGGAGCTGGCGGATAGGCGACAACCGGCAGCCCGGGTCCATCGCCAAACATATATTCGATCAGTCCGCCGCCCGGGCTGTAACGGGGCGGAGCCGCCACGCCGATCTGCCAGCCGGGATCGAGCAGCTGACTGGCCGCGGGCGTCATTGTCGCAATCAAAAGAGGGATCGTGCCGGCCGCGATTGAAAGTACCGCGGGCGCCGAAGCAAGGATACGCCGCATCACTGAACTCTTGTACGCGTTACAAACGTTGTACCGGACGAACGACGCGTTCGCCGGTGCATCGAGTACAGGCGGAAACCTCGACTGTTTGGTTAATTTTTTTTGGCGCGTCCCCGCGGCCGCATCATTCGTACATTGTTCATCAAGTTACAGTTTATTTTGTGTCAACGCCGACACCTTATGGTTAACTGACCATTTCGCGCTTTGATCGGCCGCATTCGTAGGCGCAGTCTTGCATGAACGCGCCATTAAGCGGCCAGCCTCTAATACTGGCGCTGAGCCCTTTCCGGCGTGTGATCGGTACCTCATGGCCGAACGGCGCAAAGTCTTTCGCATCGAGGAGACGGCCGCGGTCCGCGGCGAACCGGCGGCCGACGATGGGCGGAAGCCGCGTCTTGCCGAAATCATGCAGGAATTGAGCGAGCTTCGCGCTCTGCTCACCGACCGCTCCGTCCCAGCGCGCGCCGAGACCGGCGGCGCAGGACAGGACCAGATCGAGCGGCTGACGTCGGCGTTGCGCGACGTCCAAGCGACCATCGCCGGGACGAACAAAGAGCCTGCCACCGGCAACGGACAAGCTGTGCCGGCGGCGCGAATCATCAGCGAGCTCGATGCGGCCGTCGCCACCAGCGAGCAGGCTGCGCAGAAGATACTGGCAGCAGCCGAAGACATCGATCAGGCGGCAAATAACTTGTCGGCCGCACTCAAGGACGACATCGAGCGAGGACTCGCGCAAGACGTCCGCGATCGCGTGATCCAGATTTTTGAGGCCTGCAACTACCAGGATTTGGCAAGCCAGCGCGTCGCCAAGGTGACGGCGGCGCTGCATCGCATCGAGCGACAGATCGGCCGCCTGCTTAATGAGCCCGCGCGCAACGATGCCGCGCCGCCCGTGCAAGGCCCGCGCCTAGCGCCGGACTCCGGTCATGTATCGCAAAGCGACATCGACGCCATGTTCGCAGCCGAGGTGAAATCCGCCTAAGCGGGCCGCGCGCTAGCGCGGCCGGTGCGACATGCTTTCCGGCGCACACCGCACGTAAACGCTGGTGCCGTATCGTCCCTGTACATCGGGACTCGTCCAGCGCAGCACCATCGCGCGGCCGTCAAATGCAAGGAATTCGCGGTCCTGCGGACCGCCGGGCGGACCCGGTGGGCCGATGAAATTCTTGCCGCTCGGGCTTCCCTTGAGCGTGAGCTCCTGCAGCTGTGCGCTGTCGGCAAGGTACATGAGCACCCCGCCATTCGGCCCACGATTGATCACCACCGGTTGGCCGCACTGGCTGCGCGCGGCAATCTCCGTGCGTGCTCGGTCGGCATCGTTGTGATAGGCGCCGTAGCCCCAGCGGCCGACGATTTCTTCCGGCCGGATCGATGCAGGAATTTCCGGCACGGGTGGCGGCGGTGCCGCCGCTTGTGGTGGCGGCTCGGGCGATGGGTTGAGGTTCATCGACGAGAATGGATTGGTCGTGCAGGCGGAAAGTGTAAGGGCGGATAAGACGACGCCAGCAACCAGCCATGGATCGCGCAGCGATGTACTCATCCAGGCTCCCTTCAACCCGCCCGGCAAAGGACGGCCGCTTGCACCGTGTCGGAGGCCGTTCTTGGCCGAACATTTGGCCGGCATGGTGACGAGATTTCGTCTTGGGAGCCAGCCCTGCTTGTCCCAGCGGCGGCATCCGCATCATAGCGCGGCAGATAGCGCCGCTTGACAGCCTCCAAGCCAAACCTTATGTCCCGGTCGGCTTATTGGCACTCAAATATCAGAGTGCCAAGTAACTGAAATCAAATGGCCTTTCTGTAACACAGCGGCCGCCGAAGCGCGGCGATGAGGTAATTATGGCGAAGCTCAAATTCCGTCCCCTGCATGACCGGGTCGTCGTCAAGCGCATTGACGCGGAGGAGAAATCCAAGGGCGGCATCATCATTCCCGACACCGCCAAGGAGAAGCCGCAGGAGGGCGAG
>CAYVPC010000031.1:0-22407 GCA_964453555.1 uncultured Hyphomicrobiales bacterium
AGCCGGCGGTCCTTTCCAACGGCGTGCGCACCATGGTGCCGCCCTTCGTCACCACCGGCACCAGGATCGTCGTGCAGACCGCCGACGGCTCCTACATCGAGCGCGCGAAGGACTGATGCGAGTATTAGAAAAACGCCAGCGTGCGGATCTCGATGCTCTCGCGCGGGCGCGCATTCGGCGGCGAGGTCGGATCGTCGAAAGCGGTGTGCGCCGTCCACCGGGCGCGGCCATCTTTGAGCGAATCGAACACCTTGAACACGAATGCCTCCTCGCGCCGCATGCGCGGGAACCAGAACCACTTGTGGTTCGGATTGTAGGTGATGGCGTAAGTCTGCCCGACCCGGTGCTGATAGCGCCGCTCGGACACGATCAAATCATCCGTCGAGATCGTGCGCGCATCGCATAGGGCGAGCGGGAAACTTTCGACCGGGTGCTTGATCGGGCGCCACACCTGCACGATGGCGAAACGGCGCTTGAGCAGCGTCTCGGCTTCATCCGGCAGAAGGTCCCGCACGCGCTGCGGCGCCGACCATTCGGTGTAATCGTTGTGCACGCGCGGCACCACCTCGCGGATTTTGTGCGCTTCGCGTATCGCATCGTCGCCGGTGCGCAAGGTGTGATCGAAAACGACGACGCGGGAGGCGCCGCTTTCGGCTTTTACCAGCGCCTCCATCTCCGGATAATAGACCCGGCGCACGTCGTCCTCTTTATAGAAATCGCCGACCTTGGTGTCGTGACGCACGAAGCCGAAGCCTTCCCGGTCGAGCGCGAAGTCGCCCTGCAGCCGGCCGTTGCGGATGACGATGCGGCGCGGATCGAGTTTGCCGCCACGCATATCGGCCGTTCCGCCCGCGCCGGCTTCGGTGACGATCTTGTCGCCGGTGTCGACAAGATAATTGAGTGTCGCCTCGATCTGCGGGATCGTTTCGGGCCGTTCCAGCACCTGGTCCATGGCCAGCTCCTTCGCGTAAGTCCGCGGTAAGTTCTCGTCTAAGATAAACCGCCCGGCCAATCCGGGTAAGAGGCGCCGGCTGGAGCCGATTTCAAGGCCGCTATGCGTCTTGGGCACGCACACTCGCGACGGCGCCGGCTGAATGGCCATTCATCGTGCGCGACCTGTTCTACTGAGATGGTGCGGCGGAGAAACTTTTACGCGATTTTTGCGCTTCGACGCAGCGGCACCGCTTGGCAGCGCGCGCGTTGGTTAGGATAGTACGCATGTCGAATTTGGAACCAGTGCCCGTGGCGGTTGCACCGAAGAAGAAGAAAGACGGATGCCACAAGCGGCGGGCGCGCCTGATGGCGCCCGTGCTTGTCGGAGCGCTTCTCGCCATGTCCGCTCCGGCCGCGCTCGGCGCCGACTGCAAGCCCAATCATTTCCGCCCGCCATTCTTCATCAACACCATGGGCCCTTGCGTCTTCGACTGGGGGGCGCTGAGTTTTCGCGGCGAACCTGCGCAACAAGCGCGGTGCCTGATGCGCGGCATGGGCAAGTCCAGGAATCTCGCGCCGGCGCTGCAAGGCCTGCCGCCGGCGCTTGAACAGCGCGTTGGGTTGGAGGGCGGCCTGCCGGGCCGCGAGGCGTTGAGCGGCCACCTTTCAAAACTTGATCTGGAATGGGACTTCGCCGCCTACCTCTGGCAGCCGGTGTCGCGCGCCAACGATAATGATCCGGATGCACCGATGGCGCGCTATTTCGTCATCCATGACACCAGCGGGCCGAATTACGGCCGCCGGGCATTCCCCGCCGACGTCGACACAAGTCCGAAAATCAACAATCTCGCCGACTTCAAATGCGACGACGGCTGGGGCAAGGCGCATGTCGTCATCAATCGTGTTGGCGAAATGCTGCTCAGCCACGAACTTTCGATTCCCTGGCGGGAAACGCGGTTCGAGCAGGCGGCGAATTTTGTTGGTACCTTGAAAGGACTGTTCCTTCATGTCGAGTTGATCCAGCCGCGAAAGAGCGCAGGCCGCGGCTGGCGCAACGACGCCCAGACGCCCAGCCCGGCTTTTACCGCCGCGCAATACGATCGCCTTGCGCTCATCTACGTCATCGCCAGCGTACGGGCTGAGCGCTGGCTCATTCCGGCATTTCACGCGGCCCTCGACGCCGACCTTCCGGACGGCCACGACGATCCCCTGAATTTTGACGTCGAGAGCTTTGCCAGCAGCGTCGAAAAACTGGTCATCACTTTGCAGGGCGCAAGCGAAATGCAGGCGGCCCACGAATGAGCGCGCTGCGCGACGGTTTGCGTGTTGGCTGTCTCGCCGCGCTGCTCTCCCTGCCGGCTGCGGCACAAGAGACCTCCGAGACCGCGCCGCAGCCGGCTCCGCCCCCGCTCAAGATTTCGGCGCCGGACATGCAAGCCCCGCGGATGACGTCATTTGACGTGGATTGGGAGGCGGCGCGCGCGCAAGCGCCTGAAACTTTGGCGGCGCTCAATGCGGCGGCCGAAAAGATTTTGCCAAACATCGCCGCGAGCGGCGTTCCGGTCCTGCTGCCGTTTGATGCTGCCGCCTTCTTGCGCGACCAGGCGCAGGGCAAGGCGGGCGACGCCGGCACATACTTTTCCGACTTTCACGCGCCGACGGTCTTCTATCCGGGGCCTTCGGGGTACGACGCGGCATTCCAGGTGCAACCGAAGGACACCGCCGGCCGCGGGCGGACCTCCGTCCGTCCGATCGAAGTGCAGCTGTCCGCTTCGTCGGTAATCTACGAACTCGACGGGCCCGCCGTCGATCAAGGTTTGCCGGTGCCGGAGCTCGAGCACGACTTTCCCGGGATCCGCCGCATGTTCCTCGAAAGCCGGCTCCGTTACGTCTTCACGCGGTTCGGCGTGCCCTATTTCGTTTCCATCCTGTGCTCGGACGGCCGGCGATACACGCGGCCGATATCGTGCCGCGAGGCCGACCAGGTCGCGCTGCGCTTCGTCAAGGCGCTGCAAGTCGTCGGCGGCGCACCGGCCGAGCCCGCAACGGCCGCGCCGCCAACCATCGCACGGCCGGATCAGGTCTCGCCCGACTTCACTTATGATCCGCCGGGCGATCTTTTGCCCGGCACCGGCATGCAAGGCCATGTGGGCCGCGCCGACATGACCGTCTACGCCGCCATCCGCTTTCCGATGGCGCATGCCCCGGCCTATATCAACTCGCAGTCTTTTATGAATTGGGGCAACTGCGATTTGACCGGCATCGTCAGGCTCGGCGGCCGCGGCAAGGAGGAAGCCTATCGCTGCCGCGTGAACGACATCCGCCTGTTCATCGACGAGACGCGAAATTACGCCTACCCGTGGCGGGATAATTTCTGCGAGCACCGCTACTATCTGGTCACGCAGTGTCCGGGCGGGCTCGGCCATCAGGGCGAGGACATCCGGCCGAGTTCATGCAAGCTGCGCAACGAGGATGCCGACCGCTGCGAGCCCTATCAGGAGCAGGTCGTCGCGGTGCGCGAAGGCATGGTGTGGCGTAACACCGGCGACGAGGCGCTCTATCTCACCGCCGACGGACCCGGCGAGCATATCCGCTTCCGCTACCTGCACATGAATCCGCATATGCTCGATTTGGCCGGCATGGTCAGCGGCCGCACGGTCAAGGAAGGCGACGAGCTGGGGCTGGTCGGCGACTACGGCGCGCGCGAGGGCGGCACCACCTATCATCTGCATTTCAACATGCAGGTGCCGACGCGGCAGGGCTGGCTGTTCGTCAATCCGTACATGACTCTGGTCGCGTCCTACGAGCGCCTGATCGGTGCCCGCGGGCAGGTGGTCGAGGGCGTTCCGCTTGCCGCTTCGCCGGCTCCCGACGGGACGCCAGGACCTCATTCTTCGGCGATCGCGCCGTCCAATCCGGCACCGGCCGATGGTATGGTGGTGGGGAACACCACCCGCGCGCCGAAAAGCGAGACTGGCAGTGAACGCAAAGAACGTGAGCGCCCCTTCGTCGCCGAACGTTGCGCGACGCGCTTCTTTAAAGGCTATCGCCGGCGCGTTTGCTGGAGTGTTGCTGCCGAACCTCGCCGCCGCGAAAGCCGCGCACCCCTCTTTTGAGCCGTGGAAAGACGCGTTCCGTTCAAAAGCGATCGCGCGCGGCATCGCGCCGGAGACCTACGCGCGCGTCATGATTGGGGTTGAACCCGACACCACCGGGCTCGACGCGATCCGCCATCAGCCCGAATTCACCATCAAGCTCTGGCAATATCTCAACCGCGCCACCTCCGACTGGAAAATCAGCGAAGGCAAGGAAAAGGCGAAGCAATACGCGCCGCTCTTCGCCCGCATCGAAAGCGATTTCGGCGTCGAGCCTTCCTTCATGCTCGGCGTCTGGGGCATTGAATCGGCGTTCGGAGATCCGCTCGTCGAGAAAAATCACATGCGGCCGGTCATACCGTCGCTGGCGACGCTCGCCTGGGGCGAGCCTCGCCGCCGCGGCTACTGGGAGCAGGAGCTGATCAATGCGCTCCTGATCATCCAGCGCGGCTGGACAACACCGGAACAAATGATCGGCTCGTGGGCCGGCGCCATGGGCCACACGCAATGGATGCCGGAAGTCTGGCTGCATGTCGGCATCGATTACGACGGCGACGGCAAAATCTCGCCTTACGGCCCTCCCGACGACGCGCTCGCCTCGACCGCGCGCTATTTCGTCGAGCGCGGCGGCTATCGGCGCGGCGAGCATTGGGGCTATGAGGTGCGCGCGCCGGACGGAACCCTCGCGGCGTCGCGCACGTACGCCGAGTGGCAGAAGCGCGGCGTCACCCGGGCCGACGGCGAGGCGTTTCCCCTGCCGGACGCAAAAGCGCGGCTTTGGGCGCCGGTGCCGGGCGGCCCGGCCTTCCTGATCGGCCCGAACTTCTTCGCCGCCAAGAGCTACAATCCATCGATGACCTATGCGCTGGCGCTGGTCTATCTCGGCGACCTTTGCGCCGGCGGCACGCCTCTCGTGCAGACATTCCCGGACAGCGAGCCGCCGCCGACGCTGGCCGACATCGTGGAAATCCAGCACCGGCTCACCGCGCTCGGCTTCGATACCGGCGGAACCGACGGCCGGATCGGCCTGGCGACGACGCTCGCGGTGCGCGAATTCCAGCGCCGCCTCGGCCTGGAGCCGGCCGACGGCTATGCTGGGGTCAAGCTGCTCGCCCGCTTGCGTCAGGGCTCGTGATCCGGTTCGATCCCGCCGACAAGCCGCTGAAAATCGAGGAACGCCGCCGCATGACGCCAACCCAGCCCGCCGCCGCGCGCCAGAGCGGGAAACCGGCCGCCGCCGATACGACCGGCGCGCTCGAGCGGCCAACGCAGGCCGGCGTCAACGCGCCCGGTTTTGGCAGCGACGTCGTCGCCGAAACCTTGCGGTCGCTGCAAATTCCCTACATCGCGCTCACGCCGGGCGCGAGCTACCGCGGCCTGCACGACAGCATCGTCAATTATCTCGGCAACGCCGCGCCGCAGATGCTGCTCTGCGTGCACGAGGAATCGGCGGTCGCCATCGCGCACGGTTATGCCAAGGTCAGCGGCAAGGCGATCGCCGCCGCGGTGCATTCCAACGTCGGGCTCCAGCACGCGACCATGGCGATGTTCAACGCGTGGTGCGACCGCATGCCAGTGCTCGTCCTCGGCGCCACCGGCCCGGTCGACGCAGTCAAGCGGCGGCCGTGGATCGACTGGATTCACACCGCGCGCGACCAGGGCGCGCTAGTGCGCGACTACACCAAATGGGACGACCAGCCGGCGTCGCCCGGCGCCGCGCGCGAAGCGCTGATCCGCGCCAACTGGATCGCCAACACCGCGCCGCAGGGCCCGGTCTATATCAATCTCGACGCTGAGATGCAGGAGGCGAAGCTCGCCGAACCACTGCTGCCGCTCGACGCGGCACGTTACATGCCGGACGTCGCGGCCGCCGCACCGGCCGATCTGATCGCGAAGGCGGCGGCTTTGCTCAAATCGGCGAAGCAGGTGGTGATCCTCGCCGGCCGCGCGTCACGCAATGAAACCGCCTGGAATGCGCGCGTCGCGCTCGCCGAAGCGCTCGGCGCTAGCGTCGTCACCGACCTGAAAATCGGCGCGAGCTTTCCGACCGATCATCCGCTGCATGCCGGCGCGCCGCGCGACGTCACGCCCGACACCGTGCCAGCGATCCGCACCGCCGACGCGATCGTAAGCCTCGACTGGGTCGACCTCGCTGGCGCGCTGCGCGCGCTCGGCCCCTCGCCTGCCGCGAAAATCACTCAGGTCTCGCTCGACCACCGCATCCATAACGGCTGGAGCATGGATTATCAGGCGCTGCCGCCGGTCGATCTTTTTCTGTCCGCCGATCCCGATCTGGTCGTGCCGGAATTGCTCAAGGCGATCGGCACCGGGGGCAAGCTGCGCGCCGCACCACCGCCACGCACGCAGGTTCCTGACGCCGAACCACCGGGCTTTACCAACGAGCACATCGCGCGCGTGTTGAGCAAAGTGCTCGGCGGACGGCCGACGACGCTCACCCATTTGCCGATTTCCTGGGAGGACCGCTGGTGGACTTTCCGCCATCCGCTCGATTTCCTCGGCTCCGACGGCGGCGGCGGTGTCGGCGGCGGGCCAGGCATTTCCGTCGGCGCAGCGCTGGCGCTGAAAAATTCCGGACGACTGCCCGTCGCGATCTGCGGCGACGGCGATTACCTGATGGGAGTCACCGCGGTGTGGACCGCGGTGCATTACAAAATCCCGCTGCTGTTTGTCATCGCCAACAACCGCTCGTTCTATAACGACGAGCTGCACCAGGAGCGGATGGCGCGCATGCGCGCGCGTCCGGTGGAGAACAAATGGATCGGCCAACGCATGGCCGATCCGGAAATCGATCTCGCCGCCATGGGGCGCGCCCAGGGCGCCGCCGGCTTCGGGCCGGTGAGCAACACCGCAGACCTAGCCGCGGCGCTGGAAAAAGCGATTGCCGTCGTCGATGCCGGGCAAGTCGCGATTGTCGATGTGCGGGTCGAGCCCGGTTACAGCGCCAGCATGACCGCGGCGATGACGCGGGCTAAAAACTGAAACATGAGGAAACGACCATGAATACCGCCGTGCCGCTCAAATCGGTCAAAGCCGAACAGCTCCATCTGCCCGCGCACCGCAACGCGTATTACGGCGGGCAGTGGCACGCGCCGAAATCCGGCCGCCATGCGGACTCGATCAATCCCGGCACCGGTGAATCGCTCGGCCCGGTCGCCGATTGCGGCTCAGCCGACATCGACGCCGCGGTCGCGGCGGCGAAAGCGGCGTTCGACGGCTGGCGCAACACGCCGCCGCTCGAGCGCGCGCGGCTTTTGAAGCGCATCGCCAATGTGCTGCGCGAGCATGCGGACGAATTGGCCATGATCGATGCCGCCGATTGCGGCAATCCGGTGCACGAGATGGTGATGGATGCGACGGTTGCCGCCGCGCAGATCGATTTCTACGCCGGGCTTGTTACCGAAATGAAAGGCGCGTCGATCCCGATGGGCCCCGGGGTGGTCAATTTCTCCGTGCGCGAGCCGCGCGGCGTGGTCGGCCGCATCATTCCGTTCAATCATCCGTTTATGTTCTGCGCCGGCAAATCCGGCGCGCCGCTTGCCACCGGCAATACGGTGGTGATGAAGCCGCCGGAACAGGCGCCACTGTCGTCGCTGCGGCTTGCCGAATTGATTGGCGGCATCCTGCCGCCGGGCGTGCTCAACATCGTGCCGGGCGGCCGCGAGGCGGGTTCGGCGCTCTCCGCGCATCCCGGCGTCGCCATGATCGCGCTGGTCGGCTCGGTGCCGACCGGGCGCGCCGTGATGAAGGCGGCCGCGGATACGCTCAAACCGGTGATGCTCGAACTCGGCGGCAAAAACGCGCTGATCGCCTATCCCGACGCCGATCCAGACGACGTTGCCGGCGGCGTGGTCGGCGGCATGAACTTTACCTGGTGCGGGCAATCCTGCGGCTCGACCAGCCGCGCCTTCATCCACGAGAAAATCTACGATGCCGTGCTCGCGAAAGTGAAAACCAAAATCGCGCATTTCAAGCCCGGCATCGCCACCGACCGCGCGACCACCATGGGCTCGATCATCTCCAAGGCCCAATATGAGCGCATCCTCGGCTTCATTGAATCCGGCAAGCAGGAAGGCGCGCGGTTGTTCCACGGTGGCGGCAAGCCATCCGACCCGGCGCTGGCCAAAGGCTTTTTCATCGAGCCGACGGTGTTCGCCGACGTGCAGCCGAATATGCGCATCGCGCGCGAAGAGATTTTCGGTCCCGTCCTCTCGATCTTCAAATGGACCGACGAGGGCAAGATGCTCGAACAGGTCAACGCGGTCGAATACGGGCTGACCGCTTCGATCTGGACCGACAACCTCTCCACCGCACACCGCACCGCCGCCGCAGTGCAGGCGGGCTTCGTCTGGATCAACGAAGTGTCCAAGCATTTCCTCGGCGCGCCGTTCGGCGGTTACAAGCAATCCGGCATCGGCCGCGAGGAATGCATGGAGGAGATGCTGGCTTACACGCAGGAAAAGAACATCCACGTGAAGCTCAAGCCAGCGAAGTGATCTTTCCTCCCCCGTGAAACGGGGAGGTGGCGAGTGAAACGAGCCGGAGGGGGCGCCCCTTCCACCGCGCTACGCGCGGTCCCCCTCCCCCCGTTATGGGGGGAGGAAATTCTTACAGCTTATACGTCTCCAGCGTGCCGGGGTGGAACAGCTCCTCCACCTTGACCAGCCGCGGCGACAATCCTTGCCCATGATGATGGCGCAGGAACGTCTCCAGCGTCTTGCGGTTGGAGGCGACGCCGTAAGGCCAGAAGTCATCGCCCATCAGGACCCGCGCCTCCATCAGCCGCTCCTCGACGAACGGCAAAGTCACTTTGGTCGACGACGTGTCGCCGAGTTTCTCCAGCGCGATCGCCTTCGAGCGCTCGAACGCCTTGAACACCGCCGCCGGCAACCACGGCTGCGCTTCCGCCAATTCGCGCCGCACGCCGATCAGATGCATGATCGGGAAAATCCCGGTGCGCTCGTAATAGTCCTTGGCCGCCGCCACCGGATCGGCAAACAGCCACCCGACGTTCGGATCGCCGCGCTCGAACGCCGGCGGCACACGCGGGCCGATGAAAGCATCGATCTCGCCCGCATCCAGCATGGCCGAGAGCGTGCGCCCGCGCGGGGCGTCTTCCAGCCTCACGTCCTTCGGCAAGGTGATGGTGATTTTTTCCAGCCGGCCCGCTTCGGTAAGCCCGCCGCGGATCCAGTGGATGTCGGACGGCTTGACGCCATGATCGTCTTCGAGGATCGCGCGCGCCCAGACGTTCGCGGTGAGCTGGTATTCCGGCACGCCGACTTTCTTGCCCTTGAGGTCGGCTGGTTTCTTGATCCGGTCGGTGCGCACATAGATCGCGGTGTGGCGGAACGTGCGCGAGACAAACGCCGGTACGCCGACATAGGGGCAGTTGCCTTGCGCGGTCTTGACCGTGAAGCTCGACAGCGACAATTCGCAAATGTCGAATTCGGCGTGGCGGAATGCGCGGAAGAAAATCTCTTCCGGCGGCAGCGCCATGAACACCGGGTCGACGCCGTCGATCTGCACCAGTTCGTCGGACAAGGGCCGGGTGCGGTCGTAATCGCGCACGGCGATCGACAGATTAAGCTTGGCCATTTCCTTCCTCTTGCGGCGTTGTTGCACGCTCACATAGCCGCGTCACCCGACCGTGCCAAGAGACGACGCAGAAGTTTTGCTAGCCGGAGCAAAATTACGCGCCTGTTGAGCGCGCCGAAGGCGACGGCATTTGACACCGGCGCGGTCAACCGATTTGAGGCGGACGATTTGGTGAGCAATTTTGACCAGATGGCCACTGCGAAGGAGTGCATGCAGGTGTTGGCTGTAGGGCACATGTAGATGGTGCCGTGTCGAAAAAAGATCAGTTCTGGCAATACGCTAAAGAGGCCATGCTTTTCGTCAGCTACGCCCAAACCGACAAAGACAGACAAGGCCTGTGTGACCTTGCGCTGGTCTGGACGCGAGCGGCGTTACTAAAGCGAGCATCCTCTGGTCACTGGGTCAGGCCGACTGAGGCCACCGCCGCGTAGGTCCGAAAGACCGCGGCACGAATATTCACGGCAACCGGGCGGTCGTGCGGGAGATCCCCGATCAAAGCGATGGATCGGACCCGGAGTGCATATGCGAACAGGTGACGGATGAGCGGTAGTCAAGCTGCACTTGGACTTCCCAACGGCACGGTATGCCATCTGACGTCCGAAGCGATGAGGCCGCTCGCCAAATACTTGAGGTGGGAGATCTTCAATCGGGGGCGCTACGCTCGTGCAGGTTTTGAGCTGCGGCCAAGCGATACCGTGGTGGACATCGGTGGCAATATCGGGCTGTTCGTCCTGTGGGCGGCACCGCAAGTTCCGCAGGGCTGGATCGTAAGCGTGGAACCGAATCCAGTATCACTCGGATGCCTGAAATTGAACATCCAACGAAATGGTCTTGCCAACGTTACAGCCATGCACGCGGCCGCCGGGAGCGATGGCGGAACGATGGAGCTGATCTACCATCCCGGTTGGGAAATGATCGCCTACAACGCGGAAGTCTCAGCGCCGTGGTTCTACACGCGAAGCGCGCCAGCGCGACTGGTCCGATGGATCATCGCAGGATTGACCAATCGACAGACCCCCAGGGAGCCCGCGCGGCGCATCCGCGCGCGTCTGATGTCGCTCGAGCGCATCATGGACGACCACGGGATCAAGGTCGTGAATTACCTCAAGCTCGACTGCGAAGGTAGCGAATTTGAGGTTCTGAGAAACACCAGCGGCGCCTGTTGGTCTCGCATCGAGCGCGCTGCGATCGAGTACCATGAATTCGGACGCGATCGCAGGGTTGCCGAGCTTGTGACGATCCTCGAACGTAACGGCTTTGAGGTTGAAGTGAAGCAGTCGCTTGTCGAAAAGCTTGGCCGACCGTTCGGCGCGAGTATCGGTGCGATTTGGGCCTGGAAACCGGTCGCCGCCTCCAGGCACTTAGACCGCGACGCTCCGAATCTGACAAACGAATTTCCCTTTGTGACCGATCGCCGGGAGCATGACGTGGTACCGGCGCGTTCGCGCGTGGGTGCGATTCCGGTTCGGTGAGCTGTTTTATACAGACGGTGGAAAGCACCCGGCCAAAGGTGACAAGCACCGGCTAACGCGGTCGGCGACTCGGGACAGTCCGCCTACTTCGAGCCCATCTACTACAATCCGAGAAAACCGCGCGCAATTGCGCCGATGCTGTTTGACGACCCTGGAGGTTGCGAAGATGTACATGTCGGGTGAAAGTCTCCTGATCATATTGTTGGTCGGCCTCGTTGCCGGATGGCTGGCCGGGCAAATCGTGCAAGGCACCGGGTTCGGAATCATCGGCGACCTCCTCATAGGAATTGCAGGTGCCTTTATTGGCAGTTGGCTCATTCCTCAACTCGGCCTCCACCTTGGCTCGGGCATTGTCCCCGCAATCATCAACGCCACCGTCGGTGCACTGTTACTGTTGCTGGTCATCAGGCTTGTTCGTGGCGGCGGCAGATGGCGCAGGAGTTGGATCGGAAACTGGGGAAGGCGCTGGTAGTTAATTTGCCGCGGTGGCAAACGCGAGAGCTCGCGCCGTAATCGGTTCAACGACCGGAGAACGGCTCGGCCGCCGCAATGTCGGTCAGCCGGAATTGTACCCGCTCCTCGCCGTTCCAGCGATCGATCGCAAACGAGCCGGCGGCATGCACCTGCCGGCCGCGGTTTTGCAGAAGCGCGGCGCCGAGTTTCTGGCCGCCAGCGCGGAAGGCGATGGCATTGACGCCGGCGCCGTCGGCGGATTTGAGCCGCGCGCGGATATGCGCCTGACCGACTTCCTCGGCATAGACGATCGTATGCGCCGGCAGCGCGATCACCGCCTCCGGATTGCCCGCGCCAAACGGTCCCGCGCGCTCGATCAGCGCCACCAGATCGGTGTTGGCGGCCGCGGCGCTCACCGCGCCGTCGATCATCAAGCCGTTGGTTCGCGTGGCCGCGGCAACATCGGGCGCGAGCGTCGCTTCGAGGAAGGCGCGGAACGGTGCCAGCGCGGATTTGCGTAACGTCACGCCGGCGGCCATGGCATGGCCGCCGCCTTTCTCGAGCAGTCCCTCCGCCACCGCGCGCCGCACCGCGCGGCCGATATCGACGCCGGAGATGGAGCGGCCCGAGCCGGTGCCGATACCGCCCGGTTCGAGCGCAATGGCAAACGCCGGCCGGCCGAATTTTTCCTTCAGCCGCGCCGCCACCAGGCCGACGACGCCGGGATGCCAGCCTTCCGCGGCGGTGACCACGACCGCGCCCTTTTCCTCGATGCCGAGCGCGGCCATGGCCTCGGCTTCGGCCTGCGCCACGGTGTCGAGCTCGATCGCCTGCCGCTCGCGATTGAGGCGGTCGAGCTCGGCGGCGATCTTGGCAGCGGCGTCCGGATCTTCCTCGATCAGAAGCCGCACGCCGAGATCAGCGCGGCCGATCCGCCCACCGGCATTGATGCGCGGGCCGAGCAGAAATCCGAGATGCCAGGCTTCCGGCGGGCCGGACAGCCGCGCCACGTCCATCAGGCTCGTCGGCCCCACGCGCTCGCGGCGGCGCAGGGCGATCAAGCCCTTGGCGACAAAGGCGCGGTTCAAATCAATCAGCGGCACCACGTCGGCGACGGTGCCGAGCGCGACATCGTCGAGGAAGGTGAGAAGATCGGGCTCCGGCCGTTCCGCGTTCCAGAAGCCGCGCGCGCGCAGTTCCCGGTTCGCCGCGACCACGGTCATGAAAACAAGTCCGACGGCGGCGAGATAGCCGAGGCCGGAGAGATCGTCGCGCCGGTTCGGATTGACGACCGCGACCGCCGGCGGCAGCGTCTCGTCGGCCTGGTGATGATCAATAACGACGACATCGACACCGAGTTTGCCTGCTTCCATCAGCGGCTCGATGCTGGTGGTGCCACAATCGACCGTGACGAGGAGCGTCGCGCCGCGCGCGGCAAGCGACCGGATCGCTTCGACATTCGGGCCGTAGCCTTCAAACAGCCGGTCGGGAATATGAATGAGCGGCTCGATGCCGGCGTGGCGGAGGAAACGCGCCAGCAGCGAAGCCGAGGTGGCGCCGTCAACGTCATAATCGCCGAAGACGGCGACGGTCTCGCCGCGCGTGATCGCGTCGGCAATGCGTGCGGCGGCTACCGGCATGGCGGTGAGCACGTTCGGATCGGGCATCGAGCGCTTGATGGTCGGATCGAGGAACGCATCGACCGCGTCCACGTCCACGTTGCGCCCGGCCAGGATGCGCGCGAGCAATTCGGGCAAATCGTGGCGCTGCGCGATCGCGAGCGCCCGCGCCGAACCGCGCTCGTCCAGCCGGTCGCGCCACGCGCGCCCGGTCGCCGATTGCTCGACGCCGAGGAACAGCCCGTTGCTCAAGGTGAACTCGCGTGATTCGAAACCCATGGGAGCGACGCTAGCCGATTCACGGCGGCTTGGCTCGCCATCATCCCGGTGATTTTTTCCGCCGCGTTTTGGCGTCGGGTTTGTCGGCGCGGAGGCGCAGACCGTCGACGAAAACGTCAACAAGCCGCAAAACACTCGTCTGCCATCCGGGCTGATCGTGCATGTAGCACATGCCCACGAGCGCACGCAGCAGATCTTCCGGCTTGACGTCGTCGCGAATGTCGCCCGCGGCGATGGCGCGGTCCAACAACCCGCCGACGGCTCGCGCCAGCCGATCGGCCGAGAATGAGACCAGCTTGGAGTTTTTATCGAATGCGAGCGCCAGCGCCGCCGACATGCCTTTTTTTGTGGCCACGAACTTCACATTCGAGCGCATCCACTGCCGCAGGGCCTCGACCGGCTGGATATCTTGTTCTTTCAGCCGTTCTGCCAGATCGCCGAGGTGCTGGACTTCGCGCCGATACACCGCTTCGAACAGGGTTTCGCGCGTAGGAAAATGCCGGTAGAGGGTGCCGATACCGACGCCGGCCCCCCGCGCGACGGCCTCAAGGCTCGCCTCCGCGCCGCCGGCACTGAAGACCTCTTTGGCGGCCTCTAGCACCCGCTCGCGGTTCCGGACCGCATCGGCTCGCGGTTTTCGCGACGGATTCTCCAACTGCGTCGTACCCATAACCTAAATCCCGACCGGGGGCTTGTAAAACGGAGGGGTCCTCCGTATGTCTGCTCGTGACACGCTGACATATAGCACCTGAGTCAAGCGAACGGCACGGGCCAGCGTCCCCCGCCCCGATTATCGCTGTTTTGGAGCGCCTGCATGAGCATCTCGACCACGCTGACGATCAACGGCGTAAAAAGGACCGTCGAGATCGACGACCCTCGCCTCACGCTGCTCGATCTCCTGCGCGAACGCCTTGATTTGACGGGAACAAAGAAGGGCTGCGACCGCGGCCAGTGCGGCGCTTGCACGGTCATCGTGGATGGACGGCGCATCAATTCGTGTCTTGCGCTTGCGATCAGTCACGATGGCGCCGACGTCCTTACCATTGAAGGCGTGGCGCAGGGCGGCCGGCTCCATCCCGTGCAAGAGGCCTTTATTGCGCACGATGGCTTGCAGTGCGGCTTCTGTACGCCGGGTCAGATCATGAGCGCGATCGGTTTGATCCATGAAGGTCAGGCCGGCGACGACCCCGAGCGCCTGCGCGAAGGCATGAGCGGAAATCTCTGCCGGTGCGGCGCCTATCGCGGAATCACTGAGGCCGTTTTGGAGGCTCAGAACGCAATCGGTGCGGCGAAACAAAGGAAAGTCGCATGAAGACCTTCGACTACGTCAGGCCGGCGACGATTCGCGAAGCGGTTGCCGCCGCCGCGGAACCGGGCGCGGCTTATCTGGCCGCCGGCACTAACCTTCTCGACTTGATGAAGGGCGGTATCGCCCGCCCGAACCGGCTGGTCGATATCAGCCACCTTGCCGGCCTCGACCGCATCGAGGACCTTACCGATGGCGGCGTGCGGATCGGAGCGCTGGTGCGCAACGCCAACCTCGCGCACGACCGCAACTTTGCCCGACGTTTTCCGGCGGTCGCCGAGGCGCTACTTTCCGGCGCCTCCGCGCAGCTTCGCAACGCCGCCACGGTCGGCGGCAATCTCTTGCAGCGCACCCGCTGCGCCTACTTCTACGACGTCGCCAGCGCCTGCAATAAACGCGATCCGGGTTCGGGATGCGACGCCCGCCGTGGCGACAACCGGCTTCACGCCGTCCTGGGGTGGAGCGAGCAGTGCATCGCGACCCACCCGTCCGACTTCTGCGTGCCGCTGGTCGCGCTCGACGCCGTGGTCGAGATCGAAGGCAAAGCCGGACGGCGCGACGTTCCGCTGGAACAGTTTCACCGCCTGCCGGGGGACACCGCGGAGCGCGAGACCGTGCTGGAGCCGGGCGACATGATCGCCGCCGTCCGCTTGCCCGCTTCGGCGGCGCATTTCGCAGCCCATTCCCGTTATCTCAAAGTTCGCGAACGCACCTCTTACGCATTTGCGGTCGTATCAGCCGCGGCCGCGTTGCGTCTCGAGGACGATACAATTGCCGAAGCGCGGCTCGCGCTTGGCGGCGTCGCCATGAAACCATGGCGGGCCCGAGAAGCCGAACTGATCCTGGCCGGCAAACGCGCTGACGCCTCGCTCTTCCGTCGCGCCGCCGAGGCGGCACTCGCCGACGCCAAACCCTCCGGCGACAATGGCTTCAAGATAGAACTCGCGCGACGGATCGTGGCGCGCGCGCTTGCGCTCGCCGTCGCCGGTACGCCCGAACGCGTGCCCGCGCTCCCCGCATCGCCTTTTGCCACCGTTTCCGGAGATGTCATCCATGCCTGAGATTGTTTTGACACAGGCGCCGGCCAATATCCGGCACGGTTCGAACATCGGTCAGCCGCTCACCCGCCGCGATGGGTTCCTCAAAGTCACAGGTGCGGCCCGCTACGCCGCCGACAACCATCCGCCCGGAATGCTTTACGCGGTGCTGGCGGTAAGCAGCATCGCGCGCGGCCGGGTCGCTTTTCTCAACGTTGCCGCCGCCAAAGCCCATCCTGGCGTCGTCGACGTGATGACGCCGGCCAATAAGCCGGCGCTGGCCCAGGATCCCGACGAAAAGTCGAATCCGTTCATGTTCCGGCTCGATCTGTTGCAAAACGACCGCGTCCGTTACACCAACCAGCCGATCGCAGTCGTGATCGCGGAAACCCTCGAAGCCGCGACCGAAGGCGCGGTACTGCTGGCGCCGCGATACGACGCCGAGCCGGCACGAGTCGGGCTTGACGCGACCAAGAGCTTCGTGCCGCCGGCTGTCGGCCCCGGCCATCCGCCGGCAGTTCATCGGGGCGATATAGAAGCCGGTTTCGCCGCGGCGTCGAAGCGAATCGAAGCGACCTACGAGACCGCGCCGCAGTATCACAACGCGATGGAGCCACATGCGATCGTGGCCGCGTGGGACGGCGATACGCTGTCAATCGACACGCCGAGCCAGGGCCTTGCCATGGCGCAGGGACGCATCGCCGGACTGTTCGGCATTTCGCCCGACAAGATCCACATCCGCAGTCCGTTCCTCGGCGGCGGCTTCGGTTCCAAAGGCATGATCTCGGGCCCACAGGTTCTCGGCATCATGGCGGCCCGTTTGGCGGGAAAGCCAGTCAAGCTCGTACTACGCCGGGAGCAGATGTTTGGTCCCGTCGGGCACAGAGCGCCGACAAGGCAGACCTTGCGGATCGGCGCTGACGATAACGGCGGGCTGACGGCCATCGATCATCGGACGAAGACAACGTCGAGCAGTTTCGACGATTTCTTCGAGCCGGCTTCCGACGCTTCGCATACGCTTTATGCGAGCCGAGCCATCTCCACGTCGCATGAAGCGGTTCGCCTCGACACCGGAACGCCGCTCTTCATGCGCGCACCCGGAAAGGCAACGGGTTCGGTCGCGCTCGAAAGCGCCATCGACGAAATGGCGCAGGCTTGCGGCATGGATCCCCTCGCCTTTCGGCTCAAGAATTATGCCGACGTCGAACCGATCTCCGGCAAGCCGTTCTCTTCGAAGGCGCTGCGCGAGTGCTACGCGCAAGGCGCCGAGCGTTTCGGTTGGGAGCGCCGGCCGCTCGCACCGCGGCAGATGCGGGATCGCGACGGTTTGCTGGTCGGCTGGGGCGTGGGCACGGCGACGTTTCCCGCGCTCATGTTCCAGGCCGAGGCAAAAGCGGTGCTGCGCCAGGACGGCAGCGGCATCATGGAGATCGGCGCTCACGACATGGGCCAAGGCGCGTGGACGGCGCTGGCTCAGATCGCGGCGGATGGCCTTGGCCTCGACATCGATCAAGTCGATTTCAGGTCCGGGACCTCCGACCTTCCGGATGCCGGCATTGCCGGCGGCTCGGCCCACACCGCGACCGCCGGCATGGCGATTCACAACGCCGGCGCCAACGTCATTGCCCAGCTCGCCGACCTTGCCACCAGCGATCATCACTCGCCGCTGTTCGGCGCCGGCAATGCCGGCGTGATCGCGCGCGGCGGACGCCTGTTCCGTCGCGACGGCGAGAGCCGCAGTGAGAGCTACGCCGATATTCTCCGCCGCGCCGGCCTCGCAGCGATCGAGGGACGGGGGAACGGCGCTTCCGATCCGGCCGCACAGACGAATTACGCCATGCACGCCCATGGTGCCGTGTTCGCCGAGGTCAAGGTCGATCCCGAACTCGGGCAAATACGCGCGACCCGAGTGGTCGGCGCCTTCGCCGCAGGAAGGATCATCAATCCCCGCATGGTGCACAGCCAGCTTTGCGGCGGAATGATTTGGGGCGTGTCGTTCGCGCTGCATGAGGGCGCGACGATGGATCAGCGGTCTGGCCGGCCGATGAACGCCAATCTCGCCGAGTACCACGTCCCGGTGAACGCCGACGTGCCTTCAGTCGAAGCGATCCTGGTCGAGGAACATGACCCACACGTCAATGCGCTGGGCGTCAAGGGCGTGGGCGAAATCGGAATCACCGGCACCGCGGGCGCGGTCGCAAACGCCGTCTGGCATGCGACCGGAGTCCGCATCCGCAAATTCCCCATCACGATCGATCGTTTGATCCAGCCTCAAGCGTGATCGGACAACCCGGCGGCGCTTACGCCGCCGTTAGAACTTCTCCAGCTGGCGGTGCTCGGCCCTGATCCAGCGGACCGTGCCGGTGACCGAACGCATCACCACCGTCTGCGTCTCGATGATGCCGTCGCCGAACTTGACGCCGGCGAGCATGCGGCCGTCGGTGACGCCGGTCGCCGCGAACAGGCAGTCGCCGCGCACCATGTCCTCGATCTGGTATTTTTTGCGCGGGTCTTTGATACCCATTTTGGCAATGCGCTCGCGCCGTTCCTCGGTATCGACCACCAGCCGGGCCTGCATCTGGCCGCCAATGCAGCGCAAAGCAGCAGCAGCCAGCACGCCCTCGGGCGCGCCGCCGACGCCGAGATATACGTCGATGCCGGTCTTGTCGGGTTCGGTGGTGTGGATCGCCGCCGCGACGTCGCCATCGGTAATCAGACTCACCGATGCGCCGACCTTGCGTATCGCCGCGATGATCTCGGCGTGGCGCGGGCGATCAAGAATCATGGCGGTGATGGCCTCGGGCTTGACGCCCTTGGCCTTGGCCAGCTTGCGGATGTTATCGGCGGCCGGGGCGTCGAGATCGACCACGTCCTTGGGATAACCGGGGCCAACCGCGATTTTGTCCATATAGATGTCCGGGGCGTGCAGCAGCGTGCCGCCCTCGGCCATGGCGAGCGTCGCGATCGCCCCCGGCATGTTCTTGGCGCACAGCGTGGTCCCTTCGAGCGGATCGACGGCGATGTCGACCTTGAAGCCGCCCGCATGGCCGACCTTCTCGCCGATGAACAGCATCGGCGCCTCATCTAGCTCGCCCTCGCCGATCACCACCGTGCCGTCGATCGGCAACTTGTTGAGCTCGCGCCGCATGGCATCGACCGCGGCCTGGTCGGCGGCTTTCTCCTCGCCGCGCCCGCGCAGTCGCGCCGCGTTGACCGCCGCGCGCTCGGTCACGCGCACGATCTCCATCGCGAGAATGCGCTCCAGCATCAGGTTGTGCGGGACGGTAATCGACGCCATGGGGACTTCCCGGTTTCTAGTTTTTCTCGATCCGGATCACTTGCGGGCGGCCGGAGATTACACGGTCGCGGCGCACCGCGGCGAGCGCCTTGCGCACCGCATCCTCGCTTGTCGCATAAGTAATGAGGATAACGGGGACGGGTTCGCCCGAGCGACCGGGTTTGCTTCCGTGCGGCGGAATTTCGTGGCGCTGCACGATGGATTCCAGGGAGATTTGCCGCTGCGCCAGGCGGCGCGCGATGGTGGCGGCGCTGCCGGGTCGGTCGCGCGCCAGAAGCCGGATGTAGTAGCCGCCTTCGTGGCGCTGCATCGGCGCCTTGCGGATCGCGGTCATGCGCGCGGCCGGTCGCCCGAATGGCGGGATGCACACCCCGCGCGCGATGTCGGCGAGGTCGGCGACGACCGCCGACGCGGTCGCCATGCCGCCGGCGCCCGGCCCGACCAACGTGATCGGCGAAAGCCCTTCGGCATCGACCGTCACCGCGTTGGTCACGCCCATGACCTGCGCGATGGCGGAATCCCTGCGCACCATGGTCGGATGCACGCGCTGCTCGATGCACGCTTCGGTCCGCACCGCAACGCCGAGGAGCTTGACGCGGTAGCCGAGCTCAGCCGCCGCGTCGATATCGGCAAGCGTGATCGAGGAAATGCCCTCGACGTAGATCGCAGCTGGATCGACTTTGGTGCCGAACGCTAGGCTCGCCAGGATCGACAGCTTTTGCGCGGTGTCCTGGCCCTCGATATCGAAGGTCGGATCGGCCTCGGCGTAACCGAGACGCTGCGCCTCGGCCAGGCAGTCGTCGAAGGCGAGCCGGTCCGCTTCCATGCGCGAAAGGATGTAATTGCAGGTGCCGTTGAGGATGCCATAGATGCGCGTGAACGAGTTGCCGTTGAGCCCTTCGCGCAGCGTCTTCACGATCGGGATGCCGCCGGCGACGGACGCCTCGAAATTAAGCGCAACGCCGCGGCGCTCCGCGAGCGTTGCAAGCTTGTGGCCATGAGCCGCAAGCAGCGCCTTGTTGGCGGTCACCACCGGCTTGCCGGCGGCGAGCGCGGTTTCCACCGCGCGTTTGGCCGGATCGCCGGCGCCGCCGATGACCTCGACCAGCACGTCAATGTCGGGATCGGCGGCAAGCGCCACCGGATCGGCGACCCAGCGTACCTTCTTCAGATCGACGGCGCGCTTCTTGCCGCGCGAGCGCGCGCTCACCGCCACGATCTCGATCGGGCGGCCGCTGCGCGCATCGAGCTTTTCGCGTCCCTGCTGCAGGAGTTGGGCGACGGCCGAGCCGACAGTTCCCAGCCCGGCAAGACCGACTTTCAACGGTTTGGCCATAAACGTCGCTGACCTGAAAATGAAACAGCGCGGCCGGCTAACGCCGGGTCGCGAGCGGTACGACGTTGTGCAGCATTTCCGGGCCCGTTTCAAGAAAGCGCCGGATGTTGCGGGCGGCCTGGCGGATGCGCTGCTCGTTCTCGACCAGCGCGATGCGCACATGGCCTTCGCCGTGCTCGCCGAAGCCGGCGCCGGGCGATACCGCGACGCTTGCTTTCTCGACCAGCAAGGTGGCGAATTCGACGCTGCCGAGCGACTTGAACGGATCGGGGATCGGCGCCCAGGCGAACATCGAGGCGCGCGGCGGCGGCACGGTCCAGCCAGCGCGGCCGAACGATTCCACCAGCGCGTCGCGGCGGCGTTTATAGGTCGTGCGCATCTCGTGGATGCAATCGTCAGGACCGTTGAGGGCCGCAGCCGCCGCCACCTGGATCGGCGTGAACGCGCCGTAATCGAGATAGGACTTCACCCGCGCCAGCGCCGCGATAATGCGCTCGTTGCCGACGGCGAAGCCAATCCGCCAGCCCGGCATCGAATAGGTCTTCGACATCGAGGTGAATTCGACCGCGACATCCATGGCGCCGGGCACCTGCAAAACCGATGGCGGCGGATTGTCGTCGAAATAGACCTCGGCATAGGCGAGATCAGAAAGCAGAAGTACACCGTGCTTCTTCGCGAACGCGACCAGCTCGCGATAGAAATCGAGATCGGCGACGCAAGCGGTCGGATTGGACGGATAGCAGGTGACGATGGCGATCGGCTTGGGGATGGTGTGGTTCACCGCCCGCTCAAGCGCGCCGAAGAACGCGTCGTTGGCTTCGACCGGCACGGAACGGATGGCGCCGCCGGCCATCAGGAAGCCGAACACATGGATCGGATAGGTCGGATTGGGAACGATGATCACATCGCCGGGCGCGGTGATCGCCTGCGCGACGTTGGCGAAGCCTTCCTTCGAGCCGAGCGTGGTGACGATCTGCGTGTCGGGATTGAGCTTCACGCCGAAGCGGCGCGCGTAATAGGCAGCCTGCGCGCGGCGCAGCCCTGGTATCCCCTTCGACGCCGAGTAACGGTCGGTGCGGGTCCGGCCGATCGTGTCCTTGATCTTTTCGACCACATGCGCCGGCGCCGGCAGATCGGGATTGCCCATGCCGAGATCGACGATGTCGGCGCCGCCGTTGCGTGCCGTCGCCTTGGCGCGGTTGACCTCCTCGAACACGTAAGGCGGCAACCGACGGATGCGATAAAATTCTTCCATATTGATACCGGCCGGTCGAACGAACGACCCTCTAAACTCTTATCACGGTCTGGCGTAGGCGGTGGGCTGCGCGGCGGCGGCCGGCTGCTGCAACACGGCGGGTTGCGCCGAGGGCTTCTGCTGCTGCGCGTTCGGCTGGACCGGCTGCACCGCAGCTTTGGCTTCGGTGCTCAGGTGATCGCGCTCGTCGATCAGGTCATCGGTCGCCTGCCGGACCTGATCGGGTGTCAGCGTCGTGTCGGCGCGCGGCGCCGGCACGTCGTGAACCGAAGGGAATCCGAACTCCGAGCAGGCCGAAACAAGCACGCTCACCGCGGCGGCCACCGCCAACGGTCCGAGCACGCGCCTCGCCATGCGTCCGCAGCTTTTCACCTCAAGACACCCCGCTCGCCCCCTTAAAGGCCTGTCGCCGTCGGGCCATCCACCGCGCCCGGCTTGAAATAGCTTAATGCCTCAATAGTTTACAAAAACCAACCGAAACGGCCCAAGTCATTCAAATACAGCGCTAATATGGTCGAAACAAGGTCCGCGGCCGCGGCTCGAAAGCGCGCCGGCGCTGCACACAAAGTTGCCTTGCGCGCGCAATCTGCGCAGGCCATTTCTGCTGCAAGGGCGAATCTTCGCCCATGCCAAGACTGAGGAACGCCGGTGCGGGCTCCATCGCAAGAACCGATGAAAATCGGCTCCGTCGACGTCGAGGAGTTTTCG
>CAYVPC010000032.1:0-21332 GCA_964453555.1 uncultured Hyphomicrobiales bacterium
CCATCAACGCAGCGATCAAGGCCTATCGGGTCTGCGCCAAGAAAATCCCGCTCAAGGACGGCGACTACACCATGGACCACACCGCCGTCGTCTATCTCATGGACAAGGACGGCCACTTCGTCGCGCCGTTCAATTTAAAGCAGACGCCTCAGGCGGCCGCCGATCAGCTGCGCCGCTACCTCTGAAGTTTTCCTAGTCCGCGATCCGCCCCAAGGCGTAGACCGCCTGCAGCAGCAAGCCCGGAGTCGAGCCGAAGAACCAGCGCTCGAACACGTCTTTGGTGCGCCCGCTGCGGAAGATCTCGGCAAGCCCGGTATTGACGGCCAGGCGAAGCGCCCAGTCGCCGCGCGGCAGTACGATTGCGGTCTGCTCGACCGAAAGATCCTCCGGCAATATGGCGAGCGCCTCCCGATGCTTGATCTCAGCGCCGGCCAACAGGAGCTTGTCGCTGGCAAACCCATCGACCTTGCCGGCTTCCAGCGCGGCCACCGCCTCGTCGCGATCTTTGACGGTGACCAGCGTCACGTTGAGATTGATCTGACGCACCAGATCGCGCACGGCACGCTCGTTGCTGGTGCCGGCGACGACAGCAAGCTTCTTGCCGGCCAGCTCGGCAAAGGCGTGGATATTCGACGCCCGCGACACCAGAACGCCGGTCGATTCGACAAAGACGAGAATGGAAAAATCGACCCCTTTCATGCGCTCGAGCGTGACGGTCGAGGAACCGCATTCCATGTCGGCCTTGTTGCTGGCGACTGCGGAAAACCGCGTTTCCACCGTCACCGGCACCCACTCGATCTTCAGATCCGGCACCTTGTATTGCTGCGCGATCGAAGCGGTAACCTGCGTGCACAGATCGATCGTATAGCCGAGCGGCTCCTTGGCCTCGTTGACATACGAAAACGGCCGATCGTCGGCGCGATAGGCGATGCGCACGACTTTCTTGGCGATGATGGATTTTAGGCGGCTGTCGGCCGGCGGTTGCGTCTGCGCGGACACCGCCGCGACCGACACGAGAAGCGCGCCGAACAATGCCGCCGCCCGCAAGAACATTCCGATCCCCCCAACGCCCCGCATCGCACCACCTGCTTTTGTTACCGCCAAATGACAAGGAAAAGCGATCGTATGCCTTGTCACCGCGCCGGAAAAGCTTGCCCGCGCCGTCTATGTCCGCCGGCGCATCGCTAATCGCCGCCGTTTGGCGATTGCGCGAGAAGGTGTTGAGCCGGAACGGGCATTTGTGATCGGCCGAAATACCCACACGCAGGAAACGGAAATGACGCTTGGGGTTCGGAGGACCTGGAAATTCCCAATGCCCCGCTCTTTTTGAGCTTGGTCGCATTTGCTACCTAAAACCTCGGAAATGGGATATGCTTCGGTACGGCTTCTGACCGATCTGGAAACATTTCCGCAGCATTATCCTCCTATAGTGCTCTTCTATGAGTGACATTATTGAACTTGCAGCGTATTTCCGTCGCGGTGATACGAAAAACTCGAAACTCCCGTCCCCTGAGGAGGGTCTTCGACTAATTCGCGCGTTCGCGAAGATTACCGACCCGGCGCGCCGACAAGAGATTATTGCGATGGTGCAGAAAGTGTCATCGGGCGACACCGAGAACCAGGGTTAATTCGTTTTAAACGGCCAGCAAAGATCACAGGACTGCGCACTTCCAATCAATGGTCGGATTCCGCTGCCGCCGACCGAACTCCTTTTTTGTCGATCTCCATCAATGCCATTCGGAGCAAATAGACCACCATTGGAAGGCTTAGGTCGGCAGCTTCGAGGATCGCATAGTCGAGTATCTGCGCGATCGTTTGGAGTGACATTTCTCGATCTAACCGATTTCGTTCCCGCCCTCTGGACATTTCACGCCCCTCTGCTGCTTCATCAAACGTCTTAGGCGGCTAAGTCCCGGCGCCACACAACCGGAAAATCGGGGCCGTGAAGAGGATCGCCGTCGTTTAGGCGTCGCGTATGATGGAGTTCCCTGGGAGCCCACGGCCGCGTTTGAAAGCGAACATCATCTCCGCAGTAGCGGAGCGAAGCTGCACGCCGGACTTGATAGCGGCTGTGATTGCCGCCAGCGCCGTGGATGGTGCGGTAATGGTGAGCGAGTATATCGCCCGGCTCGACATCGAAATAGACGATATCAAAATCATCCATATGTCCTTCAATGTCCGGCAGCAAATCCCCTCGTGCACCAGGCAATGGAGTTTGCGCGACGAGCACATTGGGCTGATACAATTTGGTGTCGCGGTGCGATCCGCGTACATAGAGCATCGTACCGTTTTCAAACGTCGCTGGATCTACTGGTATCCACAGAACGCAACATTGGTCGCCTTCGATCTCTAAATACGTGGCGTCTTGATGAAACGCGGTGCGCTCCCTCGTATTGGCTTCTTTGATAAAAATCTGATCGCCGTGAAAGTTAATATTGTTGCTGTTTAGGAGCGCAGCGGCGACCTCAGGTCCTGGCCCGCGTAGACTGAACTGCCGAAATTCTTTCAGCCGGGCGGCGATGCCAGTGTCAACCAGAAATCTTCCGCTCGTGTTCTCAGTTTCATCCAAAAGCAACGGTTTACCGCTTGCTTTCAGGAGCTCCAACATTCCAGCGATTTTGTGCTGATCTCCGGTGACGGTCCAATCGCCAGCCTCTACTGCGCGCGTAAGCGAACTCAAATCGTACCCGCTGGGGCTCTCAGAAATGGACCTTATAGCTTCGTCGATACTCCTCCGTAACGCGTTTATGGCCTTTTGCGGCAGGATGTCGCGTAAAAGTACGACGCCGGCGCGATGATAAATAGCGACCTCGTCCTTGGTGATCGACCGAGTGAGTTGAGTCATTGGAGACATTCGCTCTAAAGGGGCGATTAGTGGAGAAGTTCGAGCGGCATTTGGTCTTCCGCGGCAATCAGTCGATTGGCCTCCTCGTCAATCGCGCCGTAATCATAAATCCCATTGATCACCTCCTGTGTCGCAGGCCATCGAAAGGCGATGCAGTTACCTCCGCCCTGAACCCTTGGACCCCCTCCGTAAGGATGCGGAAGGCCGAGCGGAATGGTTTGCGGAACGAGCTCAACCCAGTGAGGGAAATCGGCCATATCGACCATGCCCTGCACGTGCGTTAGCTTGTTTTTGAGGCACCATTTGAGCATTCCGCCTAGCAAACGAGCCTTAGCAGCACGGTTCTCTCGGGCAGTCTTGCTCAACGGAAGAAAGATGTAGCGAGTCGCTTCATAAACCAACGGAGAGCGCGCCGATATCCCGTTCTCAACGAGATGCGGGTAGATGTCGGCTACGACTGAGCAGGTCGTTGTTGGTGTCAACCTGACAGTACCCTGCAAGTGATTGTCCGGCGTCAGTTCGACCAGATAAATTGCGTCATCGACGTCATATTCGTCGATCTCCCTTTCCTTTTGGGAGGCCGGGAGGTTCCAATTCATTTGTTTGATGAAAACCCGGTGCCGCAGAGCGAACATCAGCTCAAAGTAGTAGCCGTACTGACGTCGCTGTGACCCCTGTAGGACGAAAGGCATCTTAGCTTCCCTTTGTGTCGGGAAGTAGGGTTTCACCACCTCTTAGAGACGACCATCCTAAGAATTTAGTATTGACAGTGAGGGTATCGCTACCAGGGTATTTGGCGCAAACGGCACGGCGGGAGGTTTGTGCCGTGACTAGCTGGGAGGATACCGGCTAAGGGCGCCGCGCCGTGTTGCGGCGCGCGGCGTGGGCCGCAATTGTAATCGCTATAATTGCATTCCTTCCGGTACAACGGGAAGGAAAGAGCGACCCCTACACTGGGCTGTCCTACTGGGACGGCCACATTGCAATAGTAGACATGGTGCAGCTTGGTCTGCGGATAGAAAATGTCCGCGTACTCGACGTACGTTTCAGCGTCGTGACGGTTTTGATTTCGTCTATGCGGCGAATCTAGAAGGGTAACCGTCTGCTTGTGGCGTTTGCGCCGTAATACCGCACTACCAGAGCGGAATTTCTCCGGAGCGGATCGCTTGAATAGCGGCATAGGTACGGCGAAACACGTTCAGCTTTCGTTTGGCATTTTCGACGTGTTTGGTGACGGTAGTAGTAGCGATCGTAAGAATTTCGCCGATCTCCTCATCGGTCTTGCCGGACGCGACCCACTGCAAAATTTCCCGTTCGCGCGGCGAAAGTGGCTCATGCTTTAATTCGTCTCGCTTTGCCTGCTCCTTGGCACGCATCAGTGCGTGGTGGGAGTAAATGGCGATCACTTCTAGTGCCGCACGCGCTCGCGGCGATAAATCCGGCTCGAAGCCGCAAGGTGTGAAGCCCGAAACTGAGCCAGAGCGTGTTACAATAGGGATCATAAATCCATCGCGGGCGCCCCAATCGCTTCCTTCATCAATGATTGTCCTTTCAAGTTTGCTGAGGCGGCGCTTTCGAATGTCGTTCCAAGAAAAAGGATGGATGTTTTGGCGAAACTCCGTGACCAGAGGGTCTGAAAGGATTTGCTTCTTTTCCGCGTAGTATTGAATGTATTGCTGCGGTCGAGTATTCATCCAAAGGCAGTCTTCCAAAGATTCACCAGGGCCCGGAACGGAAAAGCTTGATACGAAGCCAAAACCGAACCACTCCATTTCTTTCACGATAAGCGCGGAGATTTCTTCGTAGGAGCGCAGTTTTTGAAGACGCTCAACGAACTCTAGCGCCCGCTTGCTGTACTTGTCGCTACCGCTTGCCATCATTGCCCCTCGTCGCCTAGCGAGCACTCACCCAACTCGTTCCACTGACGGCGGGCCGCCCTACCCCTCCCCGCCCCCAACGCTACCCCTTAATCCCTCCCCGCAACGAGACCGGACTACACGCTATGAGCGTGATACATACGCGGTGCAATTGCAATACGGCTTAGGTTAACCCGTGAGCGAACCGACCTTGCGCGGCGTGATCGCCGCGATTACCACCGCCATCGACGAAAACGGCGAGCCCGATGGCGCGCGCTCGGTCGCGCTGGCGCGCTTCCTTCTCGACCACGGCTGCGACGGGCTTAACGTGCTGGGCACCACCGGGGAAGGCACCTCCTTCTCGCTGGCGCAGCGCATGCGCATCCTGCGGGCCTTTGCCGAAAGCGGCTTGCCGGTCGAACGGATGCTGGTCGGAACCGGCGCAGCGGCGCTCACGGCCCACGCGGCCGAGCTTGGCTTTGGCGGCGCGCTGCTGCCGCCGTTCTATTATAAGGGAGTGTCCGACGACGGACTCTTCGCCGTCGTCGAACCGTCGTGAACGCGACCGCGGCGCGACCGATCCCGGTCTACCTCTATCACGTCCCGGCGCAGTCGGCCCTGCCGTGGCGGGTGGCGCTGATCCGCCGCCTGCTCGATCGCTTCGGCGCGCGCGTTGCCGGACTGAAGGATTCGTCGGGCGACATGGACTTTGCGCGCGAGGCGGCAAGCCTGCACGCGGACTTCCTGGTCTTTCCGTCGACCGAAGCGGCGCTGCCACAAGCGCGTTCGGGTCCGTTCGCCGGCTGCATTTCGGCGACCGCCAATCTCAATGCCGATTTGTGCGCCCGCTTCTATCGCTCAGGCGACGCCGCCGCGCTCCGGCAAGCGGTTGCGATCCGTGGCCTGTTCGACGGCAAGCCGTTGGTGCCCGGCGTCAAGACTGTACTCGCGCATATCCACGCCGACCCGCATTGGGCGCGCGTCGAGCCACCGCTGTCGGTCATCTCGCCGGCCGAACGGGCTGCGGTGGTAGCCGGCTACGACGCGGTGCGCGCCCAGGCGCACGCCTGAGCGGCTCTGCCGCGCCTCGCGGCGGCGTTGACGCGGCCACGCGGCGCCCCTATAAGCCCCGCTCCACAGCGACTAAACGCGTTTCATGGCCAACACAAAATCAGCCAAGAAGGCCGCACGACAAGGCGAACGCCGCACCGTGACCAACCGTGCGCGGCGCTCGCGGCTTCGCAGCGCGGTACGCAAGGTCGAGGAGGCGATTGCCGCCGGCGATCGTTCGCGCGCACTGGCCGCCATGGCCGAGGCCGAACCCGTGATCATTCGCGCGGCGCAAAAAAATATCGTGCACCGCAACGCGGCACGCCGCAAAGTTTCGCGGCTCGCGCATCGGATCGCCGCACTCGGCAAATCATAAATCGCTTCGCCTGGTTCGGACTGGCGCGGAAATAAAATCCGCGCGTGGTGGCGTGCACGATTACTTTCATGTTGCATCCTGCGGGATCGAAGCGCGTTTCGACGCCGCGGTGGATTGCCATCAATCTGTTGCAGAATTGTCACGTCAAACTGCAAAATTGCGAACTGACGTATTCCGTCGCACTTCGCATGTCACGTATGTGAATTTTTTATTTGCTGCGCGTGAAGCATCGCAGGGCACCCCTTCAATCTTGCTCAAAAGAATTGATGCGCCATGAAAGGGTTATCGCGCATACGAGCCGATGGACTTTGACTCTGACGCGAATCCGGCGTGTGCGATTTTATTTGCTCCGGTGTGCATTTCCGCCGATTTTACGCGCTTTACAATTGTCACAGAATTGTGAATCGGCTCGTTGAGTCAAAGTCTTGCGCGCGGGATCGCCCCGCGCACACGCGCGGCATGTTGCGAAACGCCAATGTTGGCGAGGTTTTTTTGCGGTTGCGGGCCGGAAACTGCGTGCTAGCGTTTCAATTCTTCGGTCTCCGAGGGGTTTTCAAAAATCGGACCTGACCAAACTCATCATCGATGGGTGCGGGAGGATTGTGTCTGGTGAACGTGTTGTCGGCTTGGTCAAAGCCGGCGTGGTGAGGGGAAAGACCGGCCGCAAGCGGTTCAGCAGGCCGGCGAAGAGAAACGATCCAGGTGACCGGCATGACGGTCTCGCGCCGACGCGGGACATCGGCAGGCACCATCGAATGCGAGCGATGGAGGTGGGGCATGAAAACGATAAACCGCCGACCGGTTGGAGTAGCCAGCGTCTCTTCGCCCAGATTTTCGCCGGCGCGGCCCGCAAGCGTCGCTTTATCGCCGCCGATCAGGTCGAGCGGCTGAAGGCTTTTTCTCCGCCGGCGCCCGGTTCGTTCTCCCCATGCGCCAAAATTATCTATCGATGCGCGCGTTGCGTTTTCCCGAAGTGAGCCATGGTGAGTGTGTCTCGCCGGAGTTGCTCGCTTTAACTCTCTCTCCAGCAAAGAAGCAAACCGACATGACGAGCTCGGATCAGGAGCGCTGGCAGCGGGTCAAGAATCGACTGCGCGCTGAACTCGGTGAAGACGTGTTTTCGAGTTGGTTCGCCCGCATGGAGGTGGAAACCGTCGACGCCGGAGCCGTCAGATTGTCGGTGCCGACGCGTTTTCTGCGCAACTGGATCCAATCGCATTACAGCGAGCGAGTGCTGGGACATTGGCAGGCGGAAGACGCCGACGTCACCCGGCTGGAACTAAGCGTCCGTTCGGCCGCAATCCGGCCGCTTGCGCCCAAGCCGAAGCTGGAGGCGCCGCCGCTGTCGCGCGACGGCCGTGACTTCGCGCCAGACGGCGGCGACCCGCGCGGGGGCGTGCCGTTCATGTCGGTGCATGAGGCGCTAGGCGGCTCGCCGCTTGACCCGCGGCTTGCATTCGACACCTTTATCATCGGGCGCTCAAATACGCTTGCGCATGCCGCGGCGCGGCAAGTGGCGACCAGCCGGCGCGGCGATCCGCTTATGTTCAATCCGCTCTACATCCACGCCGGCGTCGGGCTCGGCAAGACGCACCTGTTGCAGGCCATCACCTGGGCTGGCAACGGCAGCGACCGCAAGGTGCTCTATCTGACCGCCGAGCGGTTCATGTACGGCTTCGTCTCGGCGTTGCGCACGCAGACGACCTTGGCCTTCAAGGAAGCGGTGCGCGCCATCGACGTGCTCGTCATCGACGATCTGCAATTCCTCCAGGGCCGCTCGACCCAGGCCGAATTCTGCCACACGCTGAACACGCTCATCGACGCCGGCCGTCAGGTCGTGATCGCCAGCGACCGGCCGCCGGCCGACCTCGAAAGCCTCGACGACCGCGTACGCTCGCGGCTCGCCGGCGGCCTGGTGGTGGAGATCGGCTCGCTCGGCGAAGAATTGCGGCTCGAAATCCTCAAGGCCCGGATCGCCGCCGCTTGCATCCATCACCCAGGCTTTGACGTGCCGGCTCCGGTGCTGGGGTTCATCGCCAAATCGGTCACCCACAACGGCCGCGATCTCGAAGGCGCCGTCAATCGCCTCCTCGCCCACAGCAAGCTTACCGGCCAGCCGGTGACGCTGGAAATGGCCGAGCGCGAAATGCGCGACCTGATCCGGCCGGCTGAACCGAAACGGGTCCGGATCGAGGACATCCAGCGGGTGGTCGCGCGCCAGTACAATGTGAGCCGCGCCGACCTGTTGTCCTCGCGCCGGACCGCGAACGTGGTGCGCCCGCGCCAAGTTGCGATGTATCTGGCAAAGATCTTGACCTTACGTTCGCTGCCGGAGATCGGCCGGCGATTTGGCGGCCGCGACCACACCACCGTCCTGCACGCCGTGCGCAAGATCGAGGCGCTTGCCGGCAACGACAGCGCCTTGGCCGAGGAGATCGAGGCGCTCAAGCGCCAGCTTCAGGACTGACGCCCGCCGCGCCGGCGCGCGTTATGCCTGTGTGAAAACGCAGGGGAAAAGCCTTCTCGGCGGCGCCCTACCCTTGCCGAACGGGCCGCGCCGCGCCACTTTCGTTACCCCTCGTTGTGAACGGATTGGGCGATGAAGGTCACCGTAGAGCGCTCAGAATTGCTAAAATCGCTCGGCCACGTGCATCGTGCGGTCGAGCGGCGCAACACGATCCCCATTCTCGCCAACGTGCTCATTCGCGCCGACCGCGCGAAGCTCAGCCTCAAAGCCACCGACCTCGATCTCGAAGTGAGCGACACGATCGCGGCCGAGGCCGGCCCCGGCGGATCGACTACGGTTCCCGCGCACATGTTCTACGACATCGTGCGCAAACTGCCCGAGGGCGCACAGATCGTACTTGAATCATCCGGTGACCGCGCCGCGCTTTCGATCCGCGCCGGCCGCTCGCGCTTTTCCCTGCAAACCCTGCCGGAGAGCGACTTTCCCGATCTCGCGCCCGGCGACATGACGCACAAATTCGTGCTCAAGGCCGCCGATCTCAAGCGGCTGATCGACAAGACGCAGTTCGCCATCTCGACCGAGGAAACGCGCTATTACCTCAACGGCATTTACCTTCACCTCGCCGGCGCCGACAAGGCGCAGACCTTGCGCGCGGTCGCGACTGACGGTCACCGGCTGGCGCAGATGGAACTCGACTTGCCGAAAGGCGCCGCCGGCATGCCCGGCGTGATTGTGCCGCGCAAGACCGTCGGCGAGGTGCAGCGGCTGATCGAGGACGGCGAGGCCGAAATCACCGTCGAGCTGTCGCCCGGTAAAATCCGCTTCACCGTTGGCGTGGTGATCCTGACCTCCAAGCTGATCGACGGCACCTTTCCCGACTATGCCCGGGTCATCCCGCTCGGCAACGACAAGGAACTCGTCGTCGACAAGAAGGAGTTTGAAGCCGCCGTTGACCGCGTCTCAACGGTGTCGAGCGAGCGCGGTCGCGCCGTCAAATTGTCGCTCACCGGCGGCAAGCTTTTATTGTCGGTCACCAACCCCGATTCCGGCAGCGCCACTGAGGAGCTCGAAGTCGAATACGAAGCCGATCCGATCGACGTCGGGTTCAATTCGCGCTACCTGCTCGATATCGCCGCCCAGATCGAAAGTGAAGCCGCGGTGCTCAAGCTCGCCGATCCAGGCTCGCCGACGCTCATTCAGGATAAGGAGCCGAAGGGCGCCCTCTACGTGCTGATGCCGATGCGGGTCTGACGTCGATCGAGTATCAGGAAATCGGGAATCGGGCGCTGATTCCCGACAGCCGATGCCGATCCCGAAAACCCGATGCCCGCGATCATCCGCCGCCTGACGCTTAGCAATTTTCGCAATTACCGGACCGCGACGCTGGCAGCCGATGCGCGGCCGATTGTGCTGGTCGGGCCGAACGGCGCCGGCAAGACCAATCTGATCGAAGCCATCTCGTTGCTTGCACCCGGCCGCGGCTTGCGCCGGGCCACGTTCGAGGAAGTGGCCTTCCACGAAGGCGACGGTTCGTGGGCGGTGTCCGCGGAGGTCGAAGGCGCGCTCGGACTTGCCACGCTCGGGACCGGCGTCGAAGAAGCGCCCGACGCGGGTGAAACGGCGCAACGCAAATGCCGGATCGATCGCGAGCCGGTCAGTTCGGCGGCTGCCTTCGCCGATCACCTGCGCGTGGTCTGGCTGGTGCCGGCGATGGATACCCTCTTCGTCGGCGCGCCGTCGGAGCGCCGCCGCTTTCTCGATCGCCTCGCGATCGCGGTCGATGCCGAGCATGCCAGCCGGGTCAACGCGCTCGACCGGGCGCTGCGCTCGCGCAACCGGCTGTTGGTCGAGCCGCAGCCGGATGCGCACTGGCTCGACGCCATCGAGCATGAGACCGCGGAGCTCGCGGTCGCGGTGGCGGCCGTGCGGGCGGAGGCGGTGCGGCGGCTCGGCGCCGTGTTCGCCGGCCGCAAGGATGCGAGCTTCCCGCCGGCGGAGATCGCGCTTGAAGGCTGGATGGAAAAGCTCCTCCCCGACCATGCCGCGCTCGAAGTCGAGGAGCGCTATCGCGCCGTGCTGCGCGACAACCGCGCGCGCGACGCGGCGGCGGGGCGCACGCTTGACGGTCCGCATCTGACCGATCTTGCGGTCGTTTACGCGCAAAAGGGCATTGCCGCGTCCGACGCTTCGACCGGCGAACAGAAGGCGCTGCTCATCGGCCTGGTGCTGGCGCAGGCGCGCCTGGTCACGGAAATGACCGCTTGCACGCCGGTATTGTTGCTCGACGAAGTCGTCGCCCACCTCGACCCGTCGCGCCGTGCGGCATTGCACAACGAACTCGCGCAGCTCGGCGCGCAAGTGTGGATGACCGGCGCCGATCCGGCCTTGTTTGCCGAAATCAAAAACGGCGCCGCCATGATCGAAGTCCGGTCCGGGCAGTTGCAGCGCGAATAAGACTAAGAACCGCTCGCGTAAAAACCGTCGATTCGCGCTTGCGCAAAGGCGTTTTTAGGGGGCCGAATCCGGCCCTTTTGCTGCCCTGCGGAATCCTTGAAAAATGCCGTTTTGACAATATGTTAATGACGATCACTTTGCCCTGTACGCGACACAGTTTTGGTGTACAAGAGTCGAAGCGATTCATCGTCGATTTTCGCAAGCGATTCGAGAGCTTTTCGCATGGCCGAAGCCGCCCGCAAGACACCCCCCATGGCACCCTCCGATTACGACGCGGAATCGATCAAGGTGCTCAAGGGGCTCGACGCCGTGCGCAAGCGGCCGGGCATGTATATCGGCGACACCGATGACGGCTCGGGCCTGCATCACATGGTCTACGAAGTCGTCGACAACTCCATCGACGAGGCGCTGGCCGGCTTTGCCAGGGAAGTCTCGGTCACGCTCAATCCCGACGGTTCCTGCACCGTGCGCGACGACGGCCGCGGCATTCCAACCGACATCCACAAGGGCGAAGGCGTGTCGGCGGCCGAAGTGATCATGACGCAGCTGCACGCCGGCGGAAAATTCGACCAGAATGCCTACAAGGTTTCCGGCGGCCTGCATGGCGTCGGCGTTTCGGTGGTCAACGCGCTGTCGAGTTCGCTCAAGCTCACGATCTGGCGCGACGACAAGCAGCATTTCATGGAATTCCGCGACGGCGAGGCGGTGGCCTCGCTGGCCGTCGTCGGCGCCGCCAACGACCGGCGCGGCACCGAGGTGACGTTCCTGCCCTCGAAGAAGACCTTCACGATGACGGAGTTCGACTTCGCCACGCTGGAGCACCGGCTGCGCGAGCTCGCCTTCCTCAATTCCGGCGTCACCATCATCCTCTCCGACAAGCGCCATGCGGTCGAGAAGCGCGAGGAGATGCGCTACGAGGGCGGCGTCGAGGCCTTCGTCAAATATCTCGATCGCAACAAGACGCCGCTGGTCCCGCAGCCGATCGTGATCAAGGCCGAGCGCGACGGCACCGGCGTCGAATGCGCGCTCTGGTGGAACGACGGCTATCACGAGTCGGTGCTGTGCTTCACCAACAACATTCCGCAACGCGACGGCGGCACCCATCTCGCCGGTTTCCGCGGCGCCTTGACCCGCCAGGTTACCGGCTACGCGGAGTCCGGCGGCGCCGCGCGCAAGGAGAAGGTCGCGCTCACCGGCGACGATTGCCGCGAAGGCCTGACCGCGGTGCTGTCGGTCAAGGTGCCGGACCCCAAATTCTCCTCGCAGACCAAGGACAAGCTCGTCTCCTCCGAGGTTCGTCCGGTGGTCGAGGGCGTGATCAACGACATGCTCAAGGCCTGGTTCGAGGAGCACCCGAGCGAAGCCAAAGTCATCGTCGGCAAGGTGATTCAGGCCGCCGCCGCCCGCGAAGCCGCCCGCAAGGCGCGCGAGATGACGCGCAAAAGCGCGCTCGGCATCACCTCGTTGCCCGGCAAGCTCGCTGATTGCCAGGAGCGCGACCCGGCCAAATCCGAATTGTTCATCGTCGAGGGCGATTCCGCCGGCGGCTCCGCCAAGCAGGGCCGCAACCGCGAATTCCAGGCGGTGCTGCCGTTGCGCGGCAAGATTTTGAACGTCGAGCGCGCGCGAATGGACAAGATGCTGTCATCCGAGCAGATCGGCACGCTGATCACCGCGCTCGGCACCGGCATCGGCACCGACGAATTCGCCATCGACAAGCTGCGCTACCACAAGATCATCATCATGACGGACGCCGATGTCGACGGCGCCCATATCCGCACTCTGCTGCTGACCTTCTTCTACCGGCAGATGCGCGAGGTCATCGACGGCGGGTATCTCTACATCGCGCAACCGCCGCTCTACAAAGTCACCCGCGGCAAATCCGAGCAATACCTCAAGGACGAGCGGGCGCTCGAGGATTACCTGATCGATACCGGTCTCGAGGATGCATCGTTGCGGCTGTCGTCCGGCGAGGTGCGCACCGGCGCCGATTTGCGCCGGCTGGTCGAGGATGCGCGCGTCATCCGCAACATCCTGCGCGGTCTGCACAGCCGCTATAACCGGCAGGTCGTCGAGCAGGCCGCCATCTTGAGCGTGCTCAACGCCGAGATCGTCGGCGATCCGGAGAAAGCCAGGGCTGCGGTACCCTATATCGCGCGCCGCCTCGACGCGTTGGCGGAGGAAACCGAGCGCGGCTGGCAGGGTCAATTCACCGAAGGCGAAGGCTTCCGGTTCGAGCGCACGGTGCGCGGCGTCAAGGAAGTGGCGGTGCTCGATCAGGCGCTGCTCGGCTCGGTCGATGCGCGCAAGCTCGACGAATTCGCACCGTCCTTGCAGCAGATTTTCCCGCGGCCGACCCCGCCTGCGATGCTGCGCCGCAAGGACGAGGAGACGGCGATCCACGGCCCGGTCAGCCTGTTCGATGCGGTGACCGCGGCCGGGAGGAAGGGCGTGGCGCTGCAGCGGTACAAGGGCCTCGGCGAGATGAACCCGAGCCAGCTCTGGGAAACCACGCTCGATACCAACGCCCGCTCGCTCCTCTGCGTCAGCGTCAAGGAGATCGACGAGGCCAACACCATCTTCGACGAATTGATGGGCGACAAGGTCGAGGCGCGCCGACTGTTCATCGAAGCGCACGCGCTCGCCGCCAGCGTAGACGTTTAGTCGCTCCGTCAAAATAAATCGAAATACTCGTTCTGCTCCCACGCCGTCACCTCGGCGTGCTCGATGCTTTCAGCCGCAAAGCGCGCAAATTCCGCCTCCTTGATGTGGGCGAAATAGTCCACGAAGGCGTCGCCGAAGCCCTTGCGAAAGACCGCGCTGTCCCGCAAGGCCGCGAGCGCCTCGCCGAGGGTCTTCGGCAGCGCCTGCGCTTTGGTCTCGTAGGGTGCGTCCGCTGACGGTCCGGGATCGCGCTTGTGCGCAATGCCGTCGAGACCGGCGTAAATCTGCGACGCGATGTAAAGATAGGGATTGGCGGCGGGCTCGCCGACGCGGTTTTCCAGATGCGTGGACGGATCGCCCGGTTGGCCAATGACTCGCAGCATCGCGCCGCGATTGTCGCGCGCCCAGATGGCGCGGTCGGGCGCCAGCGTATAGGCGCGATAGCGTTTGTAGCCGTTGACGGTCGGCGTCGTGAACGCGGCGGCGGCATGCGCGTGCGTCAGCAAACCGCCGAGATAATGAAAGCCCGTCGCAGAGAGCCCGTCATGGTCGGTACCCGCAAATGCGTTGCGGCCGCCTTTGCGCGCGACCAGCGACTGGTGCAGATGCCAGCCGCTGGAAAAAAGATTGGGCAACGCCGGGCGGCACATGAAGCTAGCGAGCAGACCGTGGCGTCGCGCGATCTGCTTTACCGCCGCGCGGAACAAGATCATCGCATCGGCGGCGGCAAGCGCGGATTGCGGGCGAAAGGTGAACTCGCACTGGCTCGGGCCGAGCTCGACTTCCAGCGAGCGGAGCGGCAGGCCGAGCGCCATGACGCCGCGCCGGAGCGGCTCCAGTGCCGCCGCGATCTGATCGAAGCGGCTCTCAGTCAGATATTGATAGCCCTGGTTGAGCAGGCTCACCTCCGGCGCCAGCGGCGGCCAGGTCGCGTCTTCTGGCATCAGCCGCGGATTCTCCAGCTTGAACAAATGGAATTCGACTTCGAGCCCGGCGAGGAAATCGAACCCTGCCGCGCCAAGCTTGTCGAGCGCATCACGTAACACCTGGCGCGTGGAGAACGGCACTTTCTTGCCGCTGCTGAAATAGATGTCGCACAACAGCCAGCCGGTATTCGGCGCCCACGGCAGTACCTGGAATGTCGCCGGGTCAGCGACCATGACGAAATCGCCACCGCCCTGCATCTCCGCCATGGCGAAGCCGCCGCCGGCGGCGAACACCGGATAGACGGTCTTGTGGGAAGTGTCCTTCGCCAACAACGTCGTCGTCATGGTGACGCCGCTTCGCAGCATTGCGGGCGCGTCAGCGGCGACGACGGCTTTGCCGCGCAGCACGCCGTGCTGGTCGGCGAACGAGAAGCGGACGAGTTCGAGCTTGCGCGTCTTGATCGCCTGCGTGACTGCGCGCGCGGCGCGCGCCTGCGCATCCGTCCACAGGCCGTGACGCTCGACAAAACTTAAACCGGCAGAGCGTCGGGGCATTCAGCTCAGTGCCCGTTGGTCCAGCTTTTCGTCTGCTGCCGGTCTTTGCTGGTGCGCTGCCAATAACGCCGCCAGTCGCCAACCGGGCCGATGCCGTCGACACAGGCCGGGCCGGTGATTTTTCCCGCCGCCGCGGGATCGAGCACCATCATCGGCCGCTCGCCCTTGCCGGACTGGTCGAGCGCGGTGCGCAGGAGCCGCCGATAGGCGCTGATCGCCTTGTCCGAGGTGCCGAGGTGCTCGGCCGTGCGGTCCTGGATGGCACCCATCGACTCGCAGGCCCATTGGTCGTGCACGTTGATGTCGGTGCCCATGCCGGTATAGGTCGCGTGCTCCTGCTCGTGCGGGTCGAAGCCGTAATCGTTGTGCTTGTTCTTGCGCGGCACGTAATCCGGCAATTCGTAAAGTTCGAGCCGCTGGCGGCGCATCTCGTCCTTGTTCACCGGCGCGCCGAAGGACGTGAAGATCGCGTACCAGTAATGCTTCACGTCGTCGATCGGCACGTGCCACTGCGAGATCGTCATCTCGCGGCTCATCGGGATGATGAAGGCATTCGGGAAGATCAGATTGGTCACCCGCACGTGCGCCTTCGCGTCGGAGATCTGCCGGAGGGTGACCAGCCGGAAGCCATAGTCCGTCGGCTCGACCTCGATGCGCGGGCGTGAGAATTCGCGCATGATTTTGGTCATCGGCATGTCGGAGTCTTTCGAAGTGTCCCGGAACATCTTGCCGTAGCCCTTGTCCGGGTCTTCGTCCTCGAAGAAGCGATGCAGGAACGAGGTGTGCACCGGGTCGATGCCGACTTCGAGCGACTGCAGCCAGTTGCAATCGATCATCCCCTTGAACGCGAATGTGTGCGTCGACGGCGCGACGAAGCAGTCGAAATGCGGAAATGCCGGCGGTTCGCCCGATCCGAGATAGGCAAACAAAATCCCGCTCTTCTCGACCACCGGATAGGACTTTTGGTTGATGTTGGCGCAGAGATTGCTGGTGTCGGGCTCGGCCGGTGTCTGCAGGCATCTGCCGTTGACGTCGAACAGCCAGCCGTGAAAGGCGCAGCGCAAGCCGCCGTCCTCAAGCCGCCCGTAAGCGAGGTCGGTGCCGCGATGCGGGCAATGCCGCCCGATCAGCCCGTAGCGGCCCTTGTCGTCCTTGAAGGCGACCAGATCCTCACCGAGGAGCCGCACCGGCTTGACCGGGCGGTTGCCGGCAAGCTCGTCGATCAGCGCCGCCGGCTGCCAATAGCGCCGCATCAGATTGCCGGCGGCGGTGCCGGGCGACGTGCGGGTGATGAGATCGTTGTGTTCCGCGCTGAGCATGGGCGAATTCCTAGCCTGTCGCTGTTTTATACGATGATCGCCAAACGACAGGAAGGCGAGGCTTCTTCAGAAGCCCGGCAGCACCAGCACTTTGGGGCTTTTCGGCAGCGTCGCTTTCGATACCACCACAGACGGGACCTCGGCTTTCTCGACCGGCCATTGCTTGGTAGCGCGCTCGACAAACCGGTCGAGCGTGTACCAGCCGAAAAAATGCATCGGGATGATGAGCTGCGCCTTGAGCGCGGTCAGCACCTCCGTCATGCCGTCGAGATCGAGCGTGTAATTGCCGTCGACCGGCGCCATCACCACGTCGACGCGGCCGATGTCGTTGAGCTGCTGCTGCGTCAGCGTGTGGTGCAGATGCCCGAGATGCGCGATGCATAAATTCGCGACCTCGAAGATGAAGATCGAATTGCCGTAACGCTCGGTGCCGCCGCTCCACTCGCGGATATTGGTCGGCACGTTGCGAACGCGCACGTCGCGGTATTTCAGGTCCCAGACCGCCGGCTTTTCCGGCGTCTCGCCCCAGCCGCGCAGGACGTATTTGATCGCTGGATCGGGGTGGTCGCTGAAGTGGGTGTCGTGCGCATGATTCATGGTGGCGATGTCGGGGGTGACCGGCGGCTTCACATAGTCGTTGTAGTCGGTAGCGATGCGCACACGGTCCGGGCTTTCGATCAGGAACGTGGCGTGGCCGATGAATGTCAGCCGCACCTGGTCCTCGTTGAGTGCGGCGAGCCGAAGCGCGGCGGGCGTGACACGCGGCCGATCGGCGGCGACCAGCCCCGGACAGTTTTCCTGCATTTGGGGCGGAGACGGCGGCGGCGCGGGCGATTGCGCGAGCGCGATGGCCGGCGATACCGCGCAGGCGAACGCGCTCATCAGCAGGCGCGCGAAGCCGGGAAAGCGGCCCAAGGGCAGGGGGGTCAATTGGCCAACTCCGTGCAGTCTGCGCCCCGGCACACCCAACGGCAGATTGGCACGGAATGAGGCGCCGGACTACCGGCGCCGGCCGCTCAGTTGTTATGCTCGGTGATCAGGCCGCGGGCGGTGACGACGATCCATTGGCCGTCCTGCCGCTTGATGGTCTCGACCCGGCCGAGGCCGGGCAGGAAACCGCCGGCCGCGACATTGAACACGCCGCCACGGCTGTTCTCGACCAGCGCATGGCCGGCGCGCACGTCCTGTACGATCCAGTCCGGCAGGACCTTGTCGGCCGGTTTTGCCTCCGCCGGCGGCGGCGATGGGATCGAGCCGGTGATCTCGGCCGCGGGCGGCACAATGGAAGCGGTCACGCTCTTCTTTTCCAGCCGGTCCACGGCATCGGCGATGTGCGCGACCTTGGTTGCCGCCTCGATCTGCACCCGCTCGACGCGGTCGAGCCGGTCGGCGAGCTTGGCGAACTGGCCGTTGGCGCCGCGGGTGGCGCCGTCGAGGTTGGCCTTCAGTGCCGCGAGCTCGGCCAGCTGCGCTTTGGCGGCTTGCAGCGTACTCGCGATCGTCGTGTTCGGGCTTGCCGCGGCGGACCAGAGATGATTGACGCCCGACGCCGACAGCGCGCCGACGAACGAGCCAAGCGCGGCCGCCGCCGCAACCGAGACCGCCAGCAGCGCGAAACGCAGCCACCGCGACAGCGAAGGGTCGGCATCGTCGGCCGGCGCCGCGTGTACATCGGCAGCGGCGGCGAAAGCCGATGCGGCGTCTTCGTCCGAGCCATCGAGCTTCGGCGATACCACCATCGGCAATTGCGGTGTGTTTGGCTTGGCCTCTTCCGAATCGGCCATGTGCGGATCTCCGGATTGCGGATGATCCGTCGGTATCCCGGTTTTGGTTAGCAAATGGTTAGCGGAGTGGGTTGAGAGTATTCAGTTGCGAAGCATCTATTGAGCAAAGCAGCCGCTACTTTGTTAAACGGGGAGCGGTATTAGCGTGGTCGGGCGCAGGCGGAGACACTGCCCGGCGTCGCTATGTCATTGTGTCAATTCTCGCACCACCTCACCGCCCTTCATCGACCACGTGACGACGTCCTTGCCGTCCAGCTTTTGCTTGGTGAGATCGATCATGCGGATTTGGCTGTCTTCATATGAGCGGAAATAGAACCGCTTGGCCTTTAAGTCGCTGGCGCTCGTCCAGATCGTATAATCGGCAACTACGTTGCCGTGTTCGTCTTTGTCGCGCCCGCGCGAAGCGCCTTTCGGGATGTCGAAGTTGTTGAGGATGTGAAATGCCTGCAGGATTGCTTCGTATCCGGTCTGCGACGGCAATACCGACTGACTGAAAGCGACGGCGCGCACGAACCGTGACGGTGGCGTGAAGTCTCCCGGCAGTCCGAGCATCCCGGTGCCCTGGCCGAAGGGCGCGAGCGTGACGCTGCCCAGCTTGACCGGCGGCAAGTCGGTCAGAGAGAAGTTCACATAATTCCGCAGATTGGTCATTTGCCAATCGAAGGCCGGGGAGTTGGTCATGACGCCCAACGGATTGTCGTAAATGTTGAGTCTGCCGTCCGTGTATTCGATGGCAATGCTCTTGCCGGTGGCATCGTGCACGACATAGTGCGCCGGCGGAGAGAATTTCCACGCCGCAAGAACCACACCGGGCACGACAATGTTCGGAAGGTTTGCCCGCACTTCGTCAACGGTTGCAAAGTTCTCGAGCATGTACGAGCCGAGCTCCCATGGCGCGATGGTCGTGTCGGCGTCGGTCGGCGAGTAAGTCTGATATTTTGCCGACGTCGGGAAATAGAACAGCCCGATCGCCAAGCCCCGTTCGTTCAGCCCATCGATAAGGACCGGCATGCCCAAAGCGTTGGCACCAAGGGATGCGTATTTGGAAATCCACGTCTTGCCGGGTTTACCGTCGGGGGTCGTTGCCGTGCGCGAATAGCCCCGCGGCACCATGATGACATCAGATTTGAGGTCGATACCGAACTCCAAAGTCCGGGCGTGAACGATCGTCCCGTCGACGGCAATGAGCTCGATCCCGGTACAGGCCTGCGCCGGCGGCGCAACCACAAGGCCGAGCACTGCGCCCATGGCGAAGAGCTTCGATACGATCTTGCTTGTTTGCGATTTCACGGCATCCTCCGGTTCGGGCGGCAGCCGGCGCGCAGCGTCATCGGCCGGCTTCGGCCCGAAGCCATAACTTGGCGGTGCCGGTTTCGTTCATCCGCACAAATGCGTAATGCGCGGTCAGGGTGAATCAATTGTTGATCGCGGCGCCGTCGCCGCTCCCCGTCGCACGGAGAGGAACAGAACTCAGTCCGCCAAACCGTTCTCGCGCGCGAGGTCCTGCAGCGACGTCTCCGGGCGCGCGCCGAGATGGCCGATCACCTCGCCGGCGGCGAGCGCGCCGAGCCGGCCGCAGGTGCGGTCGTCGGCGCCGCGCGCCAGCCCCGCGAGGAATCCGGCGGCGAACAGATCGCCGGCACCGGTGGTATCGACCACGCGTTCGACCGGAAAGGCCGGCACGGCTTCCGTCCCGTCCGGGCCGATCACCACGCAACCCTTTTCGCTGCGCGTGATCACCGCAGCGCCGACATCCTTGCGCAGCGCCGCAAGCGCGGTGTCGAAGTCCGCGGTTTCGTACAGACTGCGCAACTCGGCTTCGTTGGCGAAGATGAGATCGACGGTGTTCGAGCGCATCAAATGCAGGAATTCGCCGCGCCAACGGTCGACACAGAACGCATCCGACAGGCTGAGCGCCACAACACGTTCGGCTTCGTGCGCGACCCTGGCCGCCTTGAGAAACGCGTCCTTGGCGTCCTTCGGATCCCACAAATAGCCTTCGAGATAAAGGATGGCGCTGCCGGCCACCAGGTCGGCGTCGATGTCGGCCGGATGCAGATTCTGCGCGGCGCCGAGATAAGTGTTCATGGTGCGCTCGCCCTCCGGCGTCACCAGCACGTAACAGCGCCCGGTCGATACGCCGCCCGATGCCGGCGGCGTGCTGAAGGCGACGCCGGCGGCGCGAATGTCGTGGCTGAACGCGCGGCCAAGCGTGTCGTCTTTGACCTTGCCGATGAAGGCTGAGCGCGAACCCAGCGACGAGACGCCGACGATGGTATTGGCGGCCGAGCCGCCCGACATCTCCACCGCCGGCCCCATGGCGTTGTAGATCGCTTCGGCGCGCTGCTCGTCGATCAGCGCCATGCCGCCCTTGTTCATGCCTTGCTGGAGCAAAAACTTTTCGTCGGTGCGGGCAATGACGTCGACAATCGCATTGCCGATGCCGAGGACGTCGTAACGCGTGACAGGCATGAGCGAACTCTTGAAAACGCGCGCGGCGGGAGCCGCACTATAGCGGCCGGCCCTTGCAGGGCAAGGCGAGGACTGGCGCTGGACGCCGCAAACGGCGCGATGGCACTGGACGCCGCAAGCGGCGTCGTGGCATGGGGACGCCGCGAGCGGCGCTCAGGCGATGGGACGCGTTCTCGCCCGCGGAGGCCGCAAATCTCGTTTAAGGAAGCACATGGCGTTTAAGGAACTGGTTTTTTCCGGCGTGCAGCCCACCGGCAACCTGCATCTCGGCAACTATCTCGGCGCTATCAAGCGCTTCGTCGAGCTGCAGGAACGCTACGACTGCATCTATTGCGTGGTCGATCTGCACGCGATCACCGTGTGGCAGGAACCCACCGAATTGCCCAAGGCGATCCGCGAAGTCACCGCCGCCTTCATCGCCTGCGGCATCGATCCGAAAAAACATATCGTCTTCAACCAGAGCCAGGTGGCCGAGCACGCCGAGCTCGCCTGGGTGTTCAACTGCGTCGCCCGCCTCGGCTGGCTCAACCGCATGACGCAGTTCAAGGAGAAAGCCGGCAAGGA
>CAYVPC010000033.1:0-21318 GCA_964453555.1 uncultured Hyphomicrobiales bacterium
CCGAGATGATACGTGTATTGCTGCAGCATGCTCTCGGATTGATCCATCTGCGCGTACAGATCGAGCGGTATCCCGAGTATGTCGGCGGTACGCAGGGTTCGCCCTTGGTGCGGCAGTTCCGGAAAAGACGTCGGCAGGTTGCGGCGGCCGAACCAGAACGCGGCGCGGTCGAGGTCCTCCTCACCGGCAAGCTTGTAGCCGAGCGCACGCACGTCGGGTTCGCGCGAACGGCGCAAAACGATGGAGTGATGGTTGCGCTCCTCGATACCCCGCAGATAGAGCGCGTCTCGGGTTTCGTCGGTGAGCAGCAGCCCGAGGCAATCGACGTAGAACGCGCGTGCGCGTCCGAGATCGCGCACGCCGAGCTCGACATGGCTGGAGCGCACGACGTTGAAGGGCGGATCGAAGATCGGCTTGCGGATCGGCATGCTCGCCGCCGTTGACGGGTCCTGCGCCGACTTCTAACACATCGCGCGGACGGCGAAAGCCTGCCGGTTGCGGCCGGCAAATGGAGACGCGACATGCGGCTTGCGAGCTATAATCTGCGCGGCCGGCCGAGCTTCGGCGCGGTGATCGGCGACGGCATCGTCGATCTGCGTGCGCGGTTAAGCCGCTTCGCCACGCTGCTTGAAGTCTTTCGGGCCCAGGCGCTCGATCAGGCGAAAGCCGCCGCCGAGGGCGTGCGTCCCGACGTGCCGCTCGCCGAGGTCGAGTTACTGCCGCCGCTGTCGGCGCCGGAAAAGATTCTTTGCATCGGCATCAATTACGCCGACCGCACCAAGGATTACGACATGCCGGACAGGCCGAAATATCCGAGCATGTTCTACCGCGCGCCGAACTCCCTGATCGGACACGGCCAGCACCTCATCCGGCCGAAAGTGTCCGAGGAGCTCGATTACGAGGGCGAACTGGCCATCGTGATCGACCGCGAATGCAAGCATGTTCCGAAGGAAAAAGCGCTCGGCGTCATCGCCGGCGTCACGCTATGCAACGAAGGCACGATCCGCGACTGGATCCGCCACGGCAAATTCAATGTCACCCAGGGCAAGAATTTCGACGCTACCGGCAGTATCGGCCCGTGGATCGCGACCGATATCGATCTGAGCAAGCCGTTGCATCTGACCGTGCGCAAGAACGGCAAGATCACCCAGGACGACACCACGGCGAACATGATCTTCTCGTTCGCCGATATCATCGCCTATGTGACGACGTTCATGACGCTCAAGGCCGGCGACGTGATCTCGACCGGCACGCCGGTCAAGAAAGGGACGAAGAACGATGCGTCCGTCTGGCTCAAGCCGGGCGACACCATCGAGCTCGAATGTCCCGATATCGGCGTTCTGAGCAATTCCGTTGCGGACGAAGCGTGACGACGATGCCCGCAGTTTGCGTCATAGGCTGGCCAGTCGAACATTCGCGCTCGCCGCTCATCTACAATTATTGGCTAAAGGCTTACGGCATCGACGGCGAGTACCGGCGCGAGCCGGTGCCGCGCGAGGAATTCAAGGCCTTCATCGGATCGCTCGCCGCGCGCGGCTATGCCGGCGCCAATGTGACCCTGCCGCACAAGGAAGCGGCGCTGGCGCTGTCACAGCCCGACGAGCGGGCGCGGGCGGTCGGAGCCGCCAATACATTATGGCTCGACAACGGCACGCTGCGCTCGACCAATACCGATGTCGAAGGCTTCCTGGACAATCTCGACGCCTGCGCGCCGCATTGGGATCGCGATTTGCGCAGAGCCGTAGTGCTGGGCGCCGGCGGCGCCGCGCGGGCGGTGATCTATGGGCTTGTTGCCCGCGGCGCCGGGCGTATCGCGCTTGTCAACCGCACGGCGAGCCGTGCCGAGGCTTTGCGCGAAAGCTTCGGCGCGCGCGTGCACGTGACGCCCTGGCAGGCCGCAGAAGGAGCGCTCGCCGACGCGGACCTGCTGGTCAATACGACGACGCTCGGCATGCAGGACCAGCCCGCTCTGGCACTCGACGTAAGCCGTTTGCCGGATCATGCTGTTGTCGCCGATCTCGTTTATGTGCCCGTGGTCACGCCGCTGATTGCGGCGGCGGAAAAGCGCCGGCTGCGCACCGCCGACGGCCTCGGCATGCTGCTGCATCAGGCCGTGCGCGGCTTCACGCTCTGGTTTGGGACCAAGCCCGCGGTAACGCCGGAACTGCGCGGACTGGTTGAAGCAGATCTTAGAACTTCTCGAACATGACGGGACATAACGCGGTTGTGTTCACGGCGCCGCACTTATGTTTTCGCCCGCGCAAATCAATCCGCTATGGTTCTCGCCGCGGGGCGGACACAAATTGAGAGTGAAGCAACAATGATCAAGCACGGGATCGCGGGCGCTTTGGCGCTCTTTTTCACGGCCTCGCCGGCGGCCGCGCAGGCGCCTGACATCGTTCGCGTCCGCGGCACCGTCGAAAGCGTGGACGGCCAGACATTGAGCGTCAAGGACCGCAACGGCGCGACGCTGACTATAAGGGTCGCCGACAAAGCGCCGGTGAACGAGGTCGTGAAGGCGTCGCTCGCCGATATCAAGCCGAATGCGTACATCGCCGTCACCGCCATGCCGCAGCCGGACGGCAGTCAGAAGGCGGTCGCAATCCTGATTTTTCCGGAGGCTCTGCGCGGCGTCGCCGAAGGTTTCCGGCCGTGGGACCTGACGCAGAACTCGACGATGACCAACGGCACGGTGGATAGCACCGTCGCGGCGGTCGACGGCGGGACGCTGATCCTTAAATATAAGGACGGCGAGCAGAAGGTCATCGTGCCGCCGACGGCCGAGATCGTCACCTACGCCCGGGCGGCGATGGCCGACGTCAAGCCGGGCGAAAAAATCTTCATCGTCGCGGCAAAAAAGCTTCCGGACGGAACCCTTGAGGCGCCGGGCATCTCGGTCGGCGATTACGGCGTCTGGCGCTGACGTTCGACCGTCTCCGTGCGAGCGATTTCAGCCGGCGGCGTCCCTGCCATTGAGCCGGCCTTGGCACGGCGCTTGCTCCCTGAGTAAGCGCTGCGGCCACCAAGACCGCAGGCAAGCGACAGGAGGTCGTCCATGACGCGAGCCCAACTCACCGAGAAACTGCTCGATATCAAGCGCGAAAAAGGGTGGAGCTGGAAGCAAATCTGCGCCGAGATCGGCGGCATGTCGCCCGTTCTGGTCACCGGCGCGGTGCTCGGCCAGATGAAACTGACCAAGCCGCAGGCGGCGAAAGCGGCCGAATTGTTCGGGCTGAGCAAGAGCGACCAAGCGCTGCTCAACGAGGTGCCGCACCGCGGCACCGCGATGCCGCCGACCGATCCGCTGATCTACCGCTTCTACGAGTTGATCATGGTCAACGGCCCGGCGCTGAAGGCGCTGATCGAGGAGGAATTCGGCGACGGCATCATGTCGGCGATCGACTTCGATATGCAGATCGAGCGGCAGCCGGACCCCAAGGGCGACCGCGTGAAGATCGGCATGACGGGCAAATTCCTGCCGTACAAATATTACGGCGCCACCGGCAACGCGCAGGCCTACGGCTACAAGGAAGAGTGACGGCGCGTTTATGCCGCCGCGATCACGTTGCGATCGATTTTGTCGATACTGGTGACGCCGGTCAGAGCCATGCTGACGGAGAGCTCGTTGCGCATGATCTCGATGGCTCTGGCCACGCCAGCCTGTCCGCCAGCGCCAAGGCCGTAGATAAAGGCGCGGCCGGAAAGGCAAGCGCGGGCGCCGAGCGCGACCGCGCGCATAATGTCCTGACCCGAACGGATGCCGCCGTCGAACAGAACCTCGATAGAGGACCCGACCGCGTCGGCGATCGCCGGCAGGACCGAGATCGAGGATGACGCGCCGTCGAGTTGACGGCCGCCATGGTTCGATACCACCAGCGCGGCCGCGCCGGTTTTCGCCGCGATGCGAGCGTCCTCGACGTCGAGAATGCCTTTGAGGATGAGCTTGCCGCCCCATTGGTCGGCAATCCACTCGACATCCTTCCAGTTCATGGCCGGATCGAACTGGTCGGCGGTCCATTGCGCCAGCGAGTTGACGTTATCCATTCCGGGAACATAGCCGGAGATATTGCCGAAGGTCCTGTGCCTGCTGCGCGCGATACTGAGCAGCCAAGCCGGCTTGGTCGCGATATCGAAGATGTTCCTGATCCGCCATTCCGGCGGAACGGTCAGGCCGTTTTTGATGTCGCGGTGGCGCTGGCCGAGAATCTGGAGATCGACGGTAAGCACCAGCGCGCTGCATTTGGCCGCTTTCGCCCGCTCGATCAGCGCCCGAATGAAGCCGCGATCCTTGATGACGTAGAGCTGGAACCAGAACGGCTTGTTGACCGCGGTTGCGACATCCTCGATCGAGCAAACCGACATCGTCGACAGCGTGAACGGGATTCCCGCGGCCTGCGCGGCGCGGCACGCAAGAATTTCGCCGTCGCCGTGCTGCATGCCGCACAGCCCGATCGGCGCCAGCGCTAGCGGCAATGAAATCTTTTCGCCGAGAATCGTGGTGGCGGTGCTGCGGCTGGCGACATCCACGAGAATTCGCTGCCGCAGCTTGACGGCCTCAAGGTCGGCGCGGTTGGCGCGCAGCGTCTGTTCCGCATAGGAGCCGCTTTCGGCATAGTCGAAGAACATGCGCGGCACGCGGCGGCGCGCGGCCAGCCGCAGATCCTCGATGCAGGTCATCGTTTTCATGATGGCGTTTCCCCCGGTCTCGTTATCCGATAGCATAAAGTGAGGCGGAACACCGGCCAGCCGCGGAGCGTTCAATCCGGGCCGGGATAAGCAAGCGGTGGAGCAGCCGATGACCGAAGGATCAGGCAAGCGCAAATCCCGGCACCGTGACGGCAAAAGCAAACCGGAATCGAAACGGGCCGAAGCTTTGGATGACGAACTGGAACCGGGTTTGGAAGAGACGTTTCCGGCTTCCGATCCGGTCGCCGTCACGCAACCGCCGCATAGCCCATACGACCGGAGCAAGCGTTAGCGCTCAAGGGCGAATCCAGCCGGAAAGCGCCGTGGTCGGTATTACTATGGCATTGATTTATTGTCGGAATTTCCCTAGATGCAGTGCAGAAAGCGTTACACCAGCGCGTAAGATTGTTGAATATTTTTTGAGGCAGACATCACTCCGAACGCGTTAATATCGGCGCGCCTTGGGTGGAAGGCATGCGGTTGGGGGAAAATGGCCCGCAAATATTTTGGGACTGACGGCATTCGCGGCCGCGCCAACGGCGTGATCACGGCGGAATTGGCCCTGAAGGTGGGACAAGCGACCGGCCTCGTCTTTCGCCGCGGCGAACACCGCCACCGCGTCGTCATCGGCAAGGATACGCGCCTCTCCGGCTACATGATCGAGACGGCTTTGGTCGCCGGCTTCACCTCGGTCGGCATGGATGTGCTGCTGCTCGGGCCAATGCCGACGCCGGCGGTCGCCATGCTCACCCGCTCGATGCGCGCCGATCTCGGCGTCATGATCTCGGCCTCGCACAACCCGTTCGACGATAACGGCATCAAGCTGTTCGGCCCGGACGGCTATAAGCTTTCGGACAAAGTCGAGCACGAGATTGAGCGGCTGATCGACGCCGATATCACCAAGCGGCTGGCCAACGCCGAGGAGCTCGGCCGTGCCAAGCGCATCGACGGCGTGCATGACCGCTACATCGAATTCGCCAAGCGCACGCTGCCGCGCAACCTCTCGCTCGAAGGCCTGCGCGTCGTGATCGATTGCGCCAATGGCGCCGCTTACCGGGTCGCGCCTGCGGCGCTATGGGAGCTTGGCGCGGACGTCATTTCGATCGGAGTTGAGCCCGACGGCTTTAACATCAACCGGGAATGCGGCTCGACCGCGCCCGATACGCTCAGCCGCAAGGTGCGCGAGATGCGCGCTGATATCGGCATTGCGCTCGACGGCGACGCCGACCGCGTCGTTATCGTCGACGAGCACGGCCATCTGATTGACGGCGATCAGCTGCTTGCGGTCATCGCCGAGAGTTGGCGCGAAGACGGCAGGCTCGCCAAGTCCGGCATCGTCGCGACGGTGATGTCCAATCTCGGCCTCGAACGGTATCTGCAATCGCTCAAGCTTTCGCTGGTGCGCATGCCAGTCGGTGACCGGTATGTGCTCGAGCACATGCGCGAGCATGGCTACAACGTCGGCGGCGAGCCGTCCGGCCACATCATTCTGTCCGATTACACGACGACCGGGGACGGCTTTATCGCGGCACTCCAGGTGTTGGCGGTGGTGAAGAAGCAGGACAAGCCGGTATCCCAGGTTTGCCACCGCTTCGCGGCCTTGCCGCAAGTGCTCAAGAACGTGCGCTATCGCAGCGGGAAGCCGCTGGAAAATTCCAAGGTGCGCTCGGCGATCGAAGATGCCGAGCAGCGGCTCGACGGCCACGGCCGGCTGGTAGTGCGGCCGTCCGGCACCGAGCCGGTGATCCGCGTCATGGGCGAAGGCGACGACAAAGCGCTGGTCGAGGAAGTCGTCGACGGCATCGTCGACGCGCTCACCGATCACGCGGCGTAGGCGCAAATCAGGCTCATCCCTGCGACTTGAGAAAGTGCGCGAAGGCTTTTAGCGTCGTTTCCGACACGTAATGCTCGATGCCTTCGGCATCGGCTTCGGCCGATTCGGTCGGCACGCCCAGCACGCAGAGCAGGTCAACCACCAGCCGATGGCGCACACGCACGCGATCGGCCAGCGCCTGTCCCTTCCCGGTCAGGAACACCCCGCGATAAGGCCGCGCGGTCGCAAGCCCGGCGCGCTTGAGCCGCGCAATCGTTTTCACCGCCGTGGCATGCGATACGCCGAGCCGCCGGGCGATGTCGGTCGGGCGTGCTTCGCCGGCGCTGGAAAGCAGGTCGGCGATCAGCTCGACATAGTCTTCCAGCAGCGCGGTCGACTGCGCCGAGCGGGTCTTGCCGAACCGGCGCGCCTGGGTGCCTTCGGCCGGCAGCTTCTCGCTGCTATCCGCGCGCTTGCGTCGTGCCGTATCCGCCATCGCCGAAGTCGCCGCCTTGCGAATGATCCGATCCACCCGGTCTGCGAGGCGAGAACATATTTTTACGCGCGTGTCAAAATATAGCTTTGGCTATACTTTGTAGCTGTTGACGCCGCATCGGCCAGCGCTCTATAAATGTAACCGATGCTACACTTTCGAGTAAATGCTTTATGTCGGCCGGAATGGACAACCTGACCGATCCGCGCCGGGGGTCGCTGTCCGAACGCGCCGTCGTCACCGCGCGCGCGGTGCTGACCGGGCAGCGCCGCGGATGGCGCGGCTACGCGGTTTTCGCCGGCCCCGCGGTGATCGCTTCGATCGCCTATGTCGATCCCGGCAACTTCGCCACCAACATTCAGGCGGGCGCCAGGTACGGCTATGGCCTGTTATGGGTGGTGTTGCTCGCCAACCTGATCGCGATGCTGTTCCAGGCGCTGTCGGCCAAGCTCGGCATCGTCACCGGCCGTAACCTCGCCGAACTGTGCCGCGATCATTTTTCGCGCCCGGTCGTCCTGGCGATGTGGGTGATCAGCGAGATCGCCGCGATGGCGACCGATCTAGCGGAATTCCTCGGCGGCGCAATCGGGCTGTCGCTGCTGTTCCGCATGTCGCTCCTGGACGGCATGGTGGTGACCGCGATCGTGACCTACGGCCTGTTGATGTTCGGAAGCTTCGGTTTCCGGCCGATCGAGCTGATCATTGGCAGCATGGTGAGCGTGATCGCGCTTTGCTACCTGGTCGAGATGTTCATCGTGCCGGTCGATTGGGCCGCGGCGGCGGTGCACAGCGTCGTGCCGCAGATCGCCGACGCGCAGGCATTGCTGCTCGCGGTCGGCATCATCGGCGCGACGGTCATGCCGCACGCGGTGTATCTGCATTCCGGCCTGACGCAGGCGCGCATGCCGGTTCACAACGACGCCGAGCGGCGAAAAGTCCTGCGTTTCTCCCATCAGGAAGTCATTGCCGCCCTGACGGTCGCCGGGCTGGTCAACATGGCAATGGTGATGATGGCGTCGAGCGCGTTCCACGCCGGTCATCCCGAGGTCGCGGAGATCGAAACCGCCTATCACACGCTGACGCCGCTTCTCGGCATGGGCGCCGCAGCGGTGTTCTTGCTCTCGCTCATCGTCTCCGGCGTGTCGGCTTCGGCGGTCGGAACCATGGCCGGGCAGATGATCATGCAGGGCTTTGTCAGTTTCCGCATCCCGATCTGGGTGCGCCGCGTTGTCACCATGCTGCCGGCTTTCGTCGTCGTCGCGCTCGGCGTCAACGCGACGAATGCGCTGGTCATCAGTCAGGTGGTGCTCAGCATTGCGCTGCCGCTGCCGATGATCGCGCTGCTCATCTTCACCGGCCGGCGCGACATCATGGGTGACTTTGTCAACAGCCGGCTCACCCGGGTCGCGGCACTGATCGGCACGGCCGTCGTGCTGATACTGAATGTCTTTCTAATTGCGCAGACATTCGGCGTCGAAATTCCCGGCCTGGCCGGTGCGCATTAGCCGGTTGATGAATGAAACACCGGCGTCGGCTATCGCAAATGACCGGCGCCGGCGGCTCTCGCAAGATTTGATGTGAAGGCGGGACCGGTTGCGCGGTCTCGCCTTTTTCGCCGTTAGACTGTCTTCAGGTTTTCGGCCGCCGATTTGCCGGTCTTGCGGTCCACCACAACCTCGAACGCGACCTTCTGGCCTTCTCGCAGTTCGCGCAGGCCGGCGCGCTCGACGGCGCTGATGTGGACGAACACATCCTTGCCACCGCCGTCGGGTTGGATGAATCCGTAGCCCTTTTGCGCGTTGAACCACTTCACGGTTCCGTTGCTCACGTGACACTCCTCTGCAGAATCAAGATATGAGCCGCGCAAGCGTGCACGGCCCGGTTCGCTCGAATTTTTGGTGAAGGATCGTCAGTCAGGCGCGTTGTCGTCGCTGCGTGGCCTAGTCGTTCGGCCGAAAACTCGATGCCGACTATTTAGCCAGAACCCGCATTGTCCGCAAGGGCATGCGGCCGGATCGAACGGCGCAGCACGCGCATCCATGCGCGGGTTCCCGCTGTCACAAAGGCTTCAAATTGACCGCAGGACAATCTCGCCGATCAGGCCCGCGTCATATTGGGTAAAAAACAGGCGGCCGTCGGACATGGCCGTGATGCAGCGCGCGCCACTCGCCGGCGTGGGGATGTCGTATTCGCCGATCACCACGCCATTCGAGTCCATTAGACCGATCTTGTTAGCAAAATTTTCAGTGAACCAGAGGTTTCCGTCGGCCGTTGCCGCAATCCCGCGCGCCGACGCATTCGCCGTCGGGATGGCGAATTCGACGATCGAGCCGTCGCCCGCGATGCGGCCGATCGCGTTGGCGGTCGTTTCGACGAACCAGATGGTACCATCGGGATGCAGCGCCAAGGCGCGCGGCCCGCTGTCGGGAGTGGGAGTCGGAAATTCCGTGACATCGCCGTCGACAGTGATGCGGCCGACGCGGCTGCCGGCGGCCTCGCTGAACCAGAGCGCGCCGCCGCGCGCGACCAAAGACAACGGCCGGCTGCCGGGCGTGATGCCGGCGCCGAATTCGGCGATACGGCCGTCGAGGCCGATCCGGCCGATCTGGTCGGCGTCGCCTTCGGAGAACCAGATATTGCCGTCGGGCCCGAGTGCTATTCCGTCGGGACCGGCTTTGGCGGTCGGCAGCGCGAATTCCACGACGGCGCCGTCGCGGCCGACGCATCCGATGCGGTTGCCGGTCTTTTCGCAAAACCACAAATTGCCGTCGGCGCCGAGCGCGATGCCGATCGGCGTCGCCTCCGGCGTGGGCAGGGAAAATTCGCGAAACGTGTTGGCTGTTGGATCGAAGCAGCCGATCTTGGACGCACCGCTTTCGCAGAACCACAGGTTTCCATCGGCCCCTTCAACAGCGATGTAGGGCCTGCTGTCGGGTGTCGGAATCCTGTGCTCGCGGATGAGCGGCGGAGCGCGCTTCACGGGTTGGCTTTCATGCCGTTCGCAGCCTGCCAGATACGCGCCGGCGTCAACGGCATGTCGAGATGCTCGACACCGCGCTCGCGCAGCGCGTCGAGCACCGCGTTGACCACGGTCGGCGGCGCCGCAATCGTTCCTGCCTCGCCGATGCCCTTGATGCCGAGCGGATTGGTCTTGGCCGGGATTTCGACCAGTTCCGAGACGAACGGCGGGAAGTCGTCGGCGCGCGGCATGCCGTAATCAAGAAAGCTTCCGGTCATCAGCTGGCCGGACGCCTGGTCGTAGACAATGCTCTCGAACAGCGCCTGGCCGGCGCCTTGGGCGATGCCGCCGTGAATCTGCCCCTCGCAAATCATCGGGTTGATCGCCATGCCGAGATCGTCGACGGCGGCAAAGCGGTCAATACGCACCGCGCCGGTTTCCGGATCGACCTCGACCTCGCAGACCTGGCAGCCATTCGGATAATTGGGCGCCCCGCCGGGAACGCCGGACCAAGTGCCGACACCGTCGAGGCCGAGACCTAATTTCGTCACGGGCCCGGCAGGTGCAAAGAAGGCGCGCGCAACGTCGCCGATCGGCATTCGCTTGTCGGTGCCGATCACCGTGAAAGAGCCTGCCTTGAATTCGATGTCGTCTGGCGCAGCCTCCATGATCGCGCCGGCCATTTGCTTGCCGCGGGCGATAATCGCGTCGGCCGCCACGCGCAGTCCGTTGCCGCCGACCAATGAACTGCGGGCGGCAAACGTGCCGCGGCCGAACATCACTTTCTCAGTGTCGCCCTGGATATAGTTGATCGCCTCGAACGGCACCCCGAGCCATTCGGCGACCAGTTGCGCGAAGGCGGTGGCGTGGCCCTGGCCATGCGAATGGGTACCGGCAATGATCGTCACCATGCCGCCGGGATCGAACCGTATCTCCATGCGTTCGTTCATGACGCCACCGAGTTCGATGTAGGGAGTGACCGCGCGGCCGCGCAGCTTGCCACAGCGCCGGCTGTCCTTGCGGCGCGCGGCAAAGCCGTCCCAATCGGCAAGCTTGAGGCATTTATCCATCACCTTCTCGAACTCGCCGCTGTCGTAGGTGTGGTGCGTCGGTGTGTGATAGGGCAGCGCCTCGGGCTTGATGAGATTGCGCCGCCGCAGCTCGACCCGGTCGATGCCGGTGACCTGCGCCGCGCGCTCGACCAGCCGCTCGATCAGATAAATCGCTTCCGGCCGGCCGGCACCGCGATAGACCGAGGTCGGCGTGGTGTTGGTGAATACCGCGCTGGTCTTGATGTCGACCGTCTGCACGTCATAGAGGCTCGGGATGAACATCAGCGACCAGAACAGCGGCGCGGTCGCCGCACCCCACCAATAGGCGCCAAGCGCCTGATAGGCGGTCGAGCGGATGGCGAGAAATTTTCCATTCGCGTCGAGGGCGAGCTCGCCATAGACGACCTGATCGCGGGCGTGATTGTCGCACAGCAGGCTTTCGCTGCGCGTCGCGGTCCATTTGACCGGCCGTCCGCAACGCCTGGCGGCCCACAGAACGAGAATATCGTCGGGATAAAGGTTGGCCTTCATGCCGAAACCGCCGCCGACGTCCGGCGACGACACCCTGATCTTCGACTCCGGCAAATTGAGCGCCGCCGATACCGCGCTGCGCACGCTGTGCGGATCCTGCGAGGTAGTGTGCAGCATGAAGCGGCCGTCGGCAGCGTCATAAACGCCGATGGCGCAACGCGGCTCGATCGGGTTGGCGGTGACACGGTTGTTGACCAGCCGCACCATGGCGACGTGCCTGGCCGTGCCGAACGCGGCGTCGGTTGCGGCCTTGTCGCCGAACGCAATGGTCACGCCGATATTGCCGTTCGGGCAATCGGGCCAGATCTTCGGCGCATGCGGCTTCGCCGCTTCTTCGAGATCGACCAGTGCGGGCAATGGTTCATAATCCACCGCCACCAATTCGGCGGCGTCGCGCGCCTGTGCTTCCGTCTCGGCGACGACGAAAGCGACGTAATCGCCTACGCGCCGCACGCGATCGGCAAGCAGCACCGGCCGCATGGTTGAGAAGCCCTTCGGGCCACCCCAGGATTCCGGCATGAAAAATGGCGGTATGCCGCCGATCTTGTCTGCCACCACATCGGCGCCTGTAAGCACGCAGACGACGCCGGGTGCGGCCCTGGCCGCGCTTGCGTCGACCTGCTTGATCACGGCATGCGCGTGCGGCGAGAGAACTGCAACGCCGTAGCATTGGTGCGGCAAAACAAGATCGCCGACATAAGCGCCGGCGCCGGTGGTGAAACGCCGATCTTCCACCCGGCGGACGGCTTGCCCGATGCCGAACCTGGTCATTGCCGTATTTCCCGCGCGGGGCGCTCGCTCAAGCACAGAAGGCGCCGTCGACCATCAGGGCGTTGCCGCTCGTGTACTTGCTGCGGTCGGAGGCAAGGAAACAGACGGCCTGCGCGATCTCGTCGGGCTCGGCGTGTCGGCCGAATGGAATCTGCTCGTCGAACCATTCGCCGGCATCGCGCCCGAGCATTTGGCTCATGCTCTTTTCCGCGGTGCGCATGAACGCATTGTCCACCGGCCCGGGATTGACGCTGTTAACCCGGATCCGCCGCGGCGCGACCTCCTTGGCGACGCACCGCACCAAGCCCATCAGCGCATGCTTGGCCGCCACGTAAGAACAGTTGAACGGCACACCCTTCACCCCGACCGTGCTCGAGGTGATGATGATGCTGCCACCGTCATTCATTTGTGGAATGGTATATTTGCAAGCGAGAAAGCCACCGCGCACATGGGTGGCCATGATCCGGTCGAACAAATCCTCGGGATATTCGGTGATCGGCATCAGTGGACCGTCATTGCCGGCATTGCTGAACAGCACATCAACCTTGCCCCAGCGCGCGACGGTTTCGCCGACATAGTTGCGGGTCTGCGCGGCATCAGCGACGTCGGCGGCGACGAAGCTTGCGCGATTGGTGGCAAGCTCACGAACGGTGCGCCCGAGCTTTTCGGCGTCGAGATCGACCAGCATGACCTTGGCGCCTTCGGCAAGCAGCACGCGCGCGCTAGCGAGCCCGAGGCTGCCGGCACCGCCGGTTACGATACAGGTTTTATCCTCGACCAATCCCACGGCTTCCTCCCTTGTTGCAAAGATCATAGGCGAGCTTGGGCAGCTTCGGAAAGCCGGAGCACGGTTGAGCCCAAGGTGCAAAGTACCGTAGGTTCGATCCCAACAAAGGATTTCGGGAGGACCATTTATGCGGATCGTCGACCTTTCGGTTGCACTCAAGGCGGGAATTGCGTCGGATCCGCCCAACATGCTACCGAGCATCGAATATCGCGACCACAAAGAGGGTGGCCGGCTGGAGCTGGGACGCGCCGTTTTCATTCACCCGCAAACGATTCGCCGAGACCGGCGATGCCAGACTGATTTGGGAAGGGCATAAAGCAGGCCGCGAAATCGGCTATTGCCACATGGAAAAGCTGGCCAACCTCGAGCAATTGCCACCGTTCGGCTTCAAGGTGTCCTGCTTTCCTGTGAAAATCCATGCGGCATCAGCCGGCTGGACGCGCTGCGTCGCGCTGCTGGACGGCTAGAGATGGACCGCTTTAGCTTCGGACCGCGTAACGGGAGTATCATTCAGCTCGCATACACGGTTGCAGATATCCAGGAGGAAATGCGGCGTTACACCGGGCTTCTGCGCGTCGGTCCGTGGTTTCTGATCGGTCCGTTCATCCCGCCCAAAGGCATTTATCGCGGCAAGACGACCAAGATGCGGGTGAGCCTTGGTTTCGCTTACAGCGGCGAAGTCATGATCGAATTGATCGAGCAGCACGACAAGGAGCCGTCGGTATTTCAGGAGACGCTGAAAGCGCGCGGCGCACACGGCTTCCACCATTGGGCGATCGGCGTGCGCGACTTCGAAAGGGCCGCGGCGCATTACCGCTCGCTTGGCTACGCGGAAGCGTTTTCGGATACGGCGCCCGATCCGCTCGGTTGCCGTATCATCTATTTCGACACCGGCCACGATTTGCCGGGCATGCTTGAAGTCATCGAGATCAACACCGCGACCGAAGAAGTCTATCGCCAGATGTACCAGGCCGCCCGCGATTGGAACGGGAAAGACCACATCGTGCACCGTAGCTGACCAGGGCGGACATATGAGTTGCAGGGACGTCCGATGAAAATGCATGTCCTGTCCGGCGGGCGCCTGCGCGTGCGCAGGACGATGTACGATGCGAACGCTCCGCGCGACGAGACGCTCGACGTGCCGGTGTCATCAATCCTGTTGCGCCACGCGCAGGGTAACGTCCTGTTCGACAGCGGCATCCATCCGGACGCGGTGCAAGACGCGCAAGCACGTTGGGGCAACCTGGCAAAGATCATGAGACCCGTGAGCGAACCGGGCGACAATGTCGTCAATGCGTTGGCCGAGACCGGCCTTCGTTGCGAGGACGTCGACGTGGTGGTTTGTTCGCATCTGCATGCCGACCATTGCGGCAGCAACGCATTCTTCACCCGCGCGACGTTCGTCATCCACGCCAGAGAGGTCGAAGCCGCGCGTGCACCGGAGGCAGAGCGGCAGGGCTATCTCGCCCGCGAATGGACTCCGCCCGGCCCGCTCGACACGCTTGCCGGCGAGCGCGACCTGTTTGGTGACGGACGCATCGTGCTCATTCCCCTGCCCGGCCATACGCCGGGCACGACCGGCGCCCTGGTCGCGCTGGAGAAATCCGGAACGTTTCTTCTGGCATCCGACACCGTCAGCCTGCGCTCGACCCTCGATACCGGCGTCGTTCCCCGCAATACGATCGACCCCGAAGCGCTGACCAAGTCGCTGGCCGAGGTCCGGCGGATCGAGGCGCACGGCGCCACCGTGCTGTGCGGCCACGACGCCGCGCAATGGGCGACTTTGCGCAAGGGCGCCGACGCTTATGAGTAACGCGCCGGAAATCTATACACGGCCGAAAATCATCGGCGCGCGCATCAAGCGCACGGAAGATCCGCGGCTTCTCACCGGCGGCGGCGCATTTACCGACGACCGTCACCCAGCGCACATGCTGCATGTCGCCTTCCGCCGCAGCGACCAATCGCACGCTCGCATTCGCGCAATCGATTGCGCGGCCGCACGCACCGGGCCCGGCGTCGTCGCGGTGCTCACCGCCCAAGATTTGGCCGGGCGGGTAAATCCGCTGGTCGCGGTCTCGAAAATGCCGAACTATTATGCGACGCCGATTGTCCCGCTCGCATGCGGCAAGGTGCGCTATGTCGGCGAGCCTGTCGTCGGCGTCGTCGCCCACGACCGCTATCAGGCCGAGGACGCGCTCGAACGCATCAGCATCGATTACGAGCCGCTGCCGGCGGTTGTCGACGCGGAGGTAGCGGCGCGCGCCGGCGCGCCGCTCTTGCATGAGGAAGCCGGCACCAACGTACTGGTCAGCCGCGAATTCAAGCGTGGCGACATCGACGCCGAATTTTCGTCGGCGGCGTTCCGCGTGCAGGGCCGCTTCCGCATGCGACGAAAAACGACGGTGGCGATGGAGCCGCGCGCCTGTCTTGCCGAATATGTTGCGGCACGCGGCACGCTGACGCTGCATTCGGCGACGCAAGTGCCCGGCGTGGTGCGCGATGCGCTCGTTCTGGCTTTCGGGCTTCCGGCCGAGCGGATTCGCGTGGTGGCAGCGGACGTAGGCGGCGGCTTCGGCGGCAAAGGCTCGCTCTATGCCGAGGAGCTGTTCGTTTGCGCGGCGGCGCGGATGCTGGGATGCCCGGTCAAATGGACCAGCGACCGGCTGGAGGACCTCGCCGCCAGCAGCCAGGCGTTCGATGAAATCGTCGATGCGGAGCTGGCGCTTGATCAAGATGCGCGCATCGTCGGCCTGCGCGCGGACGTGATCGGCGACGTCGGCGCTTATTCGATCTATCCCTGGACGGCGGCGCTGGAGCCGGTGCAGGTGGTAAGCTTCCTGCCCGGCCCGTACCGCGTGCAGAATTATCGCGGACGTACGCAGGCGGTGGCGACGGCGAAAGCGCCGACCGGCCCCTATCGCGGCGTCGGCCGGCCAATCTCGACTTTCGTCATGGAGCGGCTGATCGACATGGCCGCGGTCAAGATCGGCATCGACGCCAAGGACATCCGCCTGCGCAACCTCGTCGCCGCCGAGGAGCTTCCCTACAAGGTCGCTTCCGGCATTGTGTGGGACAAATCGGGCTTTCAGGAAGGCTTGCATGCGGCCTGCGCGGCGATTGGCTACGACGCGTTGCGGGCCAAACAGAAACAAGCGCGCGCATCGGGCCGCTGGGTCGGCATCGGCATCGCCTGTTATGCGGAATTGACCGGCATCGGTTCGCGCATCTCGGTCGCGCCGGGCATGCCGCTGAACACCGGCACCGAGACGGCCATCGTGCGCATGGATGAGACCGGCGGCATCACCGCTTCGTTCGGCATCGCTTCGCACGGACAAGGCCTCGAAACCACGCTTGGGCAGATCGTTGCCGAGCATCTCGGCGCCCGGTTCGAAGACGTGCGCGTGGCGCAGGGTGATAGCAATCTCGTTCCCGGATCGACCGGCACCTATGCCAGCCGGAGCCTGGTGCTCGCCGGCGGCGCCGGGACGCTGGCGGCGCAGGCGGTGCGCGAGAAAGTGCTCAATGCCGCTTCGCATTTGCTCGAAACTTCGCCCGCCGACCTCGTCGCCGAAGACGGGCGCGTGACCATCGCCGGCACAGATCGTTCGATCACGTTTGGCGAGATCGCGCGCGCAGTCTATGCGGATGCGACGCTACTGCCGCCGGAAGCAAGCGACGAGCTTTCAGCAACCAAAACCTATGACCCGGTCTTCGGCACGACCACGTCCGCCACACACATCGCCGCGGTCGAGATCGATCCGGAAACCTATGAGGTGCGGGTCGAGCGCTTCGCCGTCGCCGAGGACTGCGGCCGGCTGGTCAATCCGATGATCGTCGACGGCCAGGTCCACGGCGGCGTCGCCCAGGGTATCGGCGCAGCGTTGTACGAAGAGGTCATTTACGACGACGACGGCCAGATCATCACCGCGAGCCTCGCCGACTACTTGGTACCGTCCGCCTGCGAAATTCCCTGGATGCAGGTCGTGCATCTGGAAAGTGTCTCGCCGACCACGCTAGGCGGCTTTCGCGGCATGGGCGAAGGCGGCACAATCGGCGCGCCCGCGGCTCTGGCCAACGCGCTCAGCGACGCCCTCGCGCCGCTCGGCATCGAGATCAATGAGCTTCCTGCAACGCCGGAGCGTCTGTTCCGCCTGATCGAAACAGCACGACGCCGGGCCAAAACCTGAAAGAATGAACATGGATCTGGGGCTGAAAGGAAAAGTCGCCGTGGTGACGGGCGCAACCAGCGGCGTCGGGCGCGAGATCGCGCTCAGTCTCGCCGCCGAGGGCGCGAATGTCGCCGTCAATTACCGCGCGTCGGCCGCCGATGCGGGAGCGCTCGTTAATAAGATTACCGCCAAGGGCGGCAAGGCCCGGGCTTATCAGGCCGACGTCGCCGATTTTGCCGCGGTCAAAACGATGACCGAGCAAATCGTGAAAGACTTCGGCGGCCTCGACATTTTGATCAACAATGCCGGGCTGGCGATCCGCCAGCGTTTCGTCGAAACCAAGCCGGAAGACTGGCGCCGCCAGATCGATGCTTGTCTTTACGGCACCATCCACTGCTGCCACGCCGCCGCGCCGCATCTCGGTGCCGGCAAGGACGGCCGCATCGTCAGCGTGATCGGCGATTCCTCGCGCGTCGGCGAATCGGGACTGGCGATCGTCGCCGCCGCCCGCGCCGGCGTAGTTGCGTTGATGAAATCGCTGGCGCGCGAACTCGGCCGCTCTGGCACCACCGCCAATACCGTGTCGCTCGGCCTCGTCGAGACGCCGCACGACAAGGAATGGGTGGACGCCAACCGCGAAAAGCTGGTCAAGCTTTATCCGCTGCGCCGTCTCGGCCTGCCGGGCGATGTGGCGCCGATGGTCACGCTATTGGCTTCGCCGCATTCCGGCTGGATTACCGGGCAAGTGCTCAGTATCAGCGGCGGCTACAGCATGGTGTGAGAGCCGGACATGCTGCGCACTGATCTCATCGCGCCGATTGCGGAATTGCTGCGCCGACATGCAGGGGCGCGCGGCGAAAAATGCGCCTATCGCGACGCGCAAACGTCGGTGACTTATGCAGCACTGCTGGAGCGCACCGGCAAACTCGCCGGCCATCTCGCCGACCATGGCGTCGCGCCGGGCGATACGGTCGCGATCTTCCTGCCGAACTCGGTCGCATGGGTGGAAAGCTGTTTCGCCATAGCCCGCGCCGGCGCAGTCGGCGTCGCGATCAGCTATGACTCGATGGAGACCGAAATTGCCTATCGGCTCGCGGACGCCGGCTGCAAGGCGGTCATCACGACCGCCGAACGCGCCGACCTTGTGGCACGGCTCAAGCTCTCGGCGCCGAAACTCAACACGCTGGTCGTAACCGATCGCGGTGCATGCAGCGCGCAAGCTCTGCGCTACACGGACCTCGTGTCAGCTCCGCCGCAAGCGGCGCCGCGCGATCCGGCGTCGCTGCACGATGTCGCCTTTATTCTCTACACCTCCGGTACGACCGGCCGCGCCAAGGGCGTGCTACTCACCGTGCACGGGATGTTGTGGGTCGCCGCCGGCTGGACGCCGATCGCCGGCTTTTCCGAACGCGACATTATGCTCTCGCCGCTGCCGCTGTTTCATTCCTACGCGCTAAATTTCTCGGTGTTGAGCGTTCTTGCAACCGGGGCGACCTGCCACATCATGGAGAAATTCTCCACCAGTGAAGCGGTGCGGCTGCTCAAAACCGGCGACTTTACTTTCTTTCCCGGCGTGCCGACCATGTTCCACTATCTGTTGCAGGCGACGCGCGGCGAAAAGGATGTGAAATTCCCCAATCTGCGGCTCTGCGTGTCTGCGGGCGCCATCATGCCGGCGACGCTCAACCGCGAGTTCGAAGACCGGCTCGGCATCCGGCTGCTCGACGGCTACGGCATCACCGAAACCTCGACCATGGTGACCATGAACTGGCCGAGCGGGGGCCGCGTCCTCGGATCGTGCGGCATTCCGCTGCCCGGTCTTGCGGTGCGCGTCGTCGATTTCAACGGCTACGACGTGGGCCCGCACCAGGAAGGCGAGCTGATCGTCCGCGGCCCGAACGTCATGCCCGGCTATCACAACAAGCCGGAGGAGACCGCGAGCGCGCTGCGCGCGGGATGGTATCACACCGGCGACCTCGCCAAAAGCGATGAGAACGGCTTCCTCACCATCACCGGACGCTTGAAGGAACTCATCATCCGCGGCGGGCAAAACATCGCGCCGGCGGAGATCGAGGAAGTGGCGAACAAATTCGCGGCGGTGCTCGACTGCGCCGTCGTCGGCATCGCCCACGAGCATCTCGGCGAAGTGCCGGCGTTGTTCGTCGTGCCGCGGCCGGGCGGTGCGCTGGAACCCGAAGCGCTGCTCGCGCATTGCCGGATACATCTGTCGGCTTATAAGGTGCCGCACATCGTGCAATCGATCGCCGAGATCCCGCGCACGGGATCAGGCAAGATCATCCGCTACAAATTGCGCGAAATGATGAAGGCTTAGCGCGAGAAGCGGGCCGTCCGCTAAACGCGGGCCGCGATCGGGCTTGGCATGTCCAGGAGCGCCGGATCGAGGCGCCTGGCGATGGCAGTCGCGTTACCTGATCGAGCATCCTGCTTGCGCTGCGGCACGACGGAAGACTGCGCGCCTTGCGCCGTCGAGGAAATTTCGCCGGTGATGCTCGCGCCCTGCTCGATCGACAGCATACCGCAACTCACATTTCCTTCGACACGGCTCGTTGCCCGCAGGATCAGAAGCCCCCTGACATCGAGCTTTTCGAGCACCTTGCCGAAAATCTCCGCGTTGCGGGCGACAATGACTCTGCCTTTGATCGTGCCTGCTTCGCGCACCAGCAAATCGCCGACCGAAACGTCGCCTTCGAGCACCCCATCGACCACGGCGATCTCCGGCACGGCCACCGCTCCCTTGATGGTGACACCTTCGCCGATATAAAGTTTGCTTGCCGCAGGCTTTTGGTCGAGCGCTTCCGACATGGTGCCGCCTTTCCCTTCCAAGTAATACGCGACGCGACTCAACAGTTTGAATCTACGATCATTGCGCCGGGTTGGATGGCCGGTTCTGCCGCTTGCAGCGGCTTATCCACAGAATATCCCCGTAGTAGAGGTGCCTCGATGCAACACGCCGCCAACCTCGTCGGCGAAGCGCTCCGGCGGGGCGATCCCGGCTAGGCAGTCCGATGGCGGCGAATGTGAACCAGATCGCGCAAATGTTGATCGACGAGCATCGCCGCGGCGTGAAGTACCGGCCATTCGCGGCCGCCTGTGGCATTGCGGACGTGGCCGAGGCCTATGCGGTGCAGCGTGAATATGTCCGGCTGCTGCTCGCCGCGCATGGCGGCGAAACGGCCGGCTACAAGATCGGGCTGACGACCAAGCGCATGCAGGCGATGTGCAACATCGACAGCCCGGTCGCCGGCGTCATCCTCAAGGATCGCGTGCATGCGTCGGGCGTGAGGCTTCCCTTATCCGTTTATGGGCGCGTGGGGCTTGAGTTCGAAATTGCGGTCCGCATCGGGCGGGACCTTCGTCCGAACGGGCAAACGCCTACGCTGGCGGAGGTTGCGGATGCGGTCGAAGCGGTCGCACCGGCGGTCGAGATCATCGACGACCGCGGGGCCGACTATCGCGAGCTCGACGCGCTGTCGCTCATCGCCGACAATGCCTGGAACGGCGGCATCGTGCTCGGCCCGTTCGTTCGGCCCCCGCCCGATCTCGCCGCGGCCGAGGCGGTGGTCTCGCTCAACAGTACGATCATCGACCGCGGTTTCGGGCGCGATGTGCTCGGCCACCCCTTCCATTCGGTGGCGTGGCTCGCCACGCACCTCGCCGGCGCGGGCACCGCTTTGCACGCGGGCGACATCGTCATGACCGGCAGCCTTGTGACGACCAAATTTCCGGACAAATCCTCGGCCTATCGCTACGAATTGATCGGCCTCGGCGCGGTTGAACTCGCGATCGAGGCATAGCGGCGGGCTTCTTCCGCCGCCTTCAGCCGGCGCGCCTCCTGTACCGCATGGCGGCGATCCTGTATCAAAGGGCAAATCAAGCGGCGGCATTGCAGTGAGCGGATAGAAGATATGAATTCGGGCAGCATGCGCGCGGCGAAGGACGCGTCCGCAACGCGCAACCGCCGCTTAACGCCGGCGGAACCAAAGGAAACGTCAAGTCCGTAGCTTGGAGGGTCGCGTGGCGAAGAAGATTCGCGGCG
>CAYVPC010000034.1:0-21156 GCA_964453555.1 uncultured Hyphomicrobiales bacterium
GCGTCGCGCCGGAATCGGACGATCCGTATTGCGCGATCGCCTCCTTCTCCTCGGCCACTTCCAGCGCCTTGATCGATACGGTGACCTTGTGGGTGCGCCGGTCGACCGTCATCACGCGCGCATCTACCTTTTGGCCGACGGCAAAGCGGTCGGGGCGCTGCTCGGAACGGTCGCGCGCAAGCTCTGACCGCTTGATGAAGGAAACCTGATCGGTGCCGACGATCTTCACGTCGATGCCGGCCTCCTTGACCTCGACCACTTCGCAGGTGAAGACCGCCCCCTTCTTGATCTCGCTGCCGGGCTCGGCCGGAGCCGCGGCGGCGGCACCGCCGGCGGTGAGCTGCTTGATGCCGAGCGAGATACGCTCCTTCTCGACATCGACGTCGAGCACCTGCGCCTTGACCTTGTCGCCCTTCTTGTATTCCTCGATGACCTGCTCGCCCGGCCGTTTCCAGTCCAGGTCGGATAGATGCACCATGCCGTCGACGTCACCGTCGAGGCCGAGGAACAGGCCGAACTCGGTTTTGTTCTTGACCTCGCCCTCCACCACCGTGCCGGGCGGATATTTCTCCAGGAACACCTCCCAAGGATTGCGGATGGTCTGCTTCAATCCGAGCGAGATACGGCGCTTGACCGGATCGACTTCGAGCACCTGCACCTCGACTTCCTGGGAGCTGGAGACGATCTTGCCGGGATGCACGTTCTTCTTGGTCCACGACATTTCAGAGACGTGGATCAGACCCTCGATGCCGGGCTCGAGCTCGACGAAAGCGCCGTAGTCGGTGATGTTGGTGACGCGGCCTTTAAAGCGCGCGCCGACCGGATACTTGGCTTCTATGCCCTGCCACGGATCCTCGAGCAACTGCTTCATGCCGAGCGAGATGCGGTGGGTCTCGTGATTGATCTTGATGATCTTGACCTTCACCTGCTGACCGATGTTGAGCACCTCGGACGGATGATTGACGCGCCGCCAGGCGATGTCGGTGACATGCAAGAGCCCGTCGATGCCGCCGAGGTCGACGAACGCGCCGTAATCGGTGATGTTCTTGACCGCGCCGTCGATGACCTGGCCTTCTTCGAGGTTCTGCACCAGTTCCTGACGCTGCTCGGCGCGCGTCTCTTCGAGCACGGTGCGGCGCGACACCACGATGTTGCCGCGCCGGCGATCCATTTTGAGGATCTGGAACGGCTGCTGATTATTCATGAGCGGCGAGACGTCGCGGATCGGCCGGATGTCGACCTGCGAGCGCGGCAGAAACGCCACGGCGCCGTCGAGATCGACGGTAAAGCCGCCTTTGACCTGATTGAAAATGACGCCCTGGACCTTTTCGTTGTTCTGGAAAGCCTTTTCGAGCTTGCCCCAGCTTTCCTCGCGGCGCGCCTTGTCGCGCGACAGCACGGCTTCGCCGAGCGCATTCTCGACCCGCTCAAGATAGACTTCGACGGTATCGCCGATCTTGATGTCGGCGTTGCGCCCCGGTCCGGCAAACTCGCGCAAAGCCACGCGCCCTTCGGTCTTTAATCCGACGTCGATGACGGCGACTTCTTTTTCAATGCCGACGACGGTGCCTTTGACGACGGACCCTTCCTGCAATTGACCAGCGCCGAACGATTCCTCGATCATGCTGGCGAAATCTTCGCGCGACGGCGCGGCAGCAGCAGTTTGTGCCATGAATACTCCGAGCCCCGCGAAATGGATCAATCCCGAACGCACGGCAGCCGCCGGGAAGCCGGCGGTGGGGCCAAAGCCAGACGGTCGGGACAAAGCTAAGGTCCGGTGCCTTACTCAAAGCGTGAACGGGCGTTCCTCCAATGACGAAAGCGCGGTCAACGGCGCTTTCGGCCCGTTCGGACGGCTTCGATGATATCGACGGCAGCCCGGAATGCGGCGTCTATACTCAAATGCGTGGTGTCGAGCAAGTGCGCGTCGGGCGCGGCTTTCAGGGGGGCAGCGGTGCGCCGGGAATCGCGTTCGTCGCGGCGCAGGAGGTCCGCCAACACGTCGTTTTCGTCGGCCGCTTCCCCCCTCGCCTTCAGTTCCAGCACCCGCCGGGCGGCGCGCACCTCCGGCGTGGCGACCACGAACAACTTTACGTCCGCCCCCGGAGCGATGACGGTGCCGATATCGCGGCCGTCGAGCACCGCCCCCGGCGGCTTGGTCGCGAACGAACGTTGGTAATTCATCAGCGCCAGCCGCACTTCGGGGATCGCCGCGACCACCGAGGCGGCCTCGGTGATCTTCTGCGCCTTGAGGGCCTGATCGTCGAATTTCGCCGGATCGAGCGCGATCGCGGCGGCGATGGCTTCCTTGGCGTCATCGGGCGAGTGGCCGCGGTCGAGCACCGCTTTGGCCACGGCCCGATAGATCAGGCCGGTGTCGAGATGATGCAGCCCGTAAACGTGCGCAAGCTGTCTTGCGATCGTCCCCTTGCCCGAAGCCGCCGGTCCGTCGATGGCAATGATCATCCTGACCTTGTTCTCTTGACGCCGTTACTGCTTTTCTTCGCGCCATCGCCGCGCCGCCGGTACGCGGTTGTGCCTCGGCCCGGAAGCGGCTAGATCAAACGGCGGGACGAGAGATTCCGCAAGCACGAAAAGCGGCTTGCCCGGATGACATCGGCGTCCCGATCACCCGAGAGCATTATTTTCCCGTGAAATTGGCAAGACGGATCACGAACACGCGCTGGGTTCAGCGGGCGATCGGCATCACCGCGGCCGAATATCTGCGGCTGGTCTGGAAGACCAGCCGCTTCACGTCGGAGCCGCCGGATTTCTACCGGCTCTACGACATGCAGCAACCGGTCATCGTCGCAATGTGGCACGGGCAGCACTACCTGCTGCCCTTTACGCGGCAAGGCTATCGCGTCAAGGTCCTGATCTCCCGCCATGCGGACGGCGAGATCAACGCCGTGGCGGCCGAGCGGCTCGGCATCGGCACCGTACGCGGCTCGGGCGACCATTGGCGCCGATTCCATCTCAAGGGCGGCGTCAGCGCGTTCAAAAGCATGCTGGACTCGCTGGCCGAGGGCTGCAACATCGCGCTGACCGCGGATGTGCCGAAAGTCTCGCGCGTCGCCGGGCTCGGCATCATCAAGCTCGCTGCCGAGTCCGGCCGGCCGATCTTTCCGGTCGCTCTCGCTTCAAGCCGGCGGATCACACTTAACAGCTGGGATCGCTCGGAAATCAATCTTCCCTTCAGCCGCGTCGGCGTTGTTGTCGGCGATCCGCTCCGCGTGCCCGCGGGTGCGGACGCGCGGGCGCGGGAAAGCGCGCGCGCGGCACTCGAAAACGCGCTCAACGCGGTAACCGAACGCGCGCATGCCATCGCCGATCGGAGATCCTGAACGCGGTTGCGGCCTTTTTGCCGGGCGGCTTGAGATTGTGTGCCGGGTATCGAATAATAGGCGCGAAATTCGTTTTCTTGGCGTCAACAACGGTGAATTCGCGGGGAACGACTTGGAGATCATCGACGACGTGAGGACCATTGTCGCGCAATCCCTCAAGATTCCGGTCGAGCGGCTGACGCCCGATACGAAGCTTGAGGAATTGGGCGCGGAATCACTCGACGTGATCGAGATCGTCTTTGGCCTAGAGGAAAAGTTCGACATCACCATCCCCTTCAAAGCCGAGCAAGGAACACGCGTGACTGTGCCTGGCAAAAACGGCAGCGAAGAGATGGAGTTTTCCACGGTCAGCGACGTTGCAACCATCGTGCAGAGGCTGATCGCGGCCAAAGCACAGGCATCCTGATGCACCGGGTCGTTATTACCGGGATCGGCGTGATTTCCCCGATCGGCAGCACTCAGGAGGCATTCTGGTCGGCGCTGGTAGATGGCCGGTCGGGTATCGGACCGATCGTCAACGTTGCAACCGATCGCATAAACACGCGGATCGCCGCGCAGGTTCGCGACTTCGATCCGGCGGAGCATTTTGATCCGAAGCGCGTCGGCCTCCTCGATCGCTTCTCGCAATTTGCGGTGGTGGCCGCACGCGCCGCGGTCAAGGACGCGCAACTCGAACTCACCGAACAGCTCGCGCTGGCGGCGGCGACGATCGTGGGCAACGGCGCCGGCGGCATGAATACGCTCGATGATTCCTATCTGAAGCTCTACGGGCAGAACGCGGCACGCTCGCACCCACTGTCAATTCCCCGCTTCATGGCGAATGCGGCGTGCAGCCAGGTGTCGATGGATCTCGGTCTCAAGGGGCCGACCTTCACCACGGTATCGGCCTGCGCGTCGGGTACGCATGCCATCGGGCAGGCATTCCACATGGTGCGTTCGGGTCAGGCCCCGGTTGCGCTGACCGGCGGTACCGAGGCCTGCCTGGTTGTTGGCACCTTCAGAGCCTGGGAGGCGTTGCGTGTGCTCAGCGCCGACACCTGCCGACCGTTCTCCAAGAACCGCACCGGGCTCGTACTCGGTGAAGGCGCGGCGATGTTCGTCCTGGAAACGCGCGACGGTGCGGTCGCGCGCGGCGCGCCGATCTACGCCGAGCTGCTGGGTTTTGGCATGACCGCCGACGCGCATGACATCACCGCCATCGATCCCGACGGCGCCGCGCGCGCCATTCGCGGCGCGCTGATGGACGGCAAGGTCAATCCCGAAGACGTCGATTACGTCAACGCGCACGGCACCGGTACGGTGCTCAACGACAAGGGCGAGACCGTCGCGCTGCGTATCGCGTTCGGCGAGTGCGCCGATCAGCTGGCAGTCTCGTCGAGCAAGGCGGTGCTCGGCCACAGCCTCGGCGCGGCCGGCGCGCTCGAACTGGCGGCGACGGCGCTCGCCTTGCACCACCAGACCATCCCGCCGACCGCCAATTTCGAAGAGCCCGATCCAGATTGCGATCTCGATTACGTGCCGAATACCGCCCGAAACGCGCCGATCCAGTGTGCGATGTCGAGTTCGTTCGCGTTCGGCGGACTGAACGCGGTGCTCGCACTCGGTCGTGCGTGAGGCTCGGAAGTCAGCTTAAATCCGCGCCGAGCGAGCGCATCAATTCAGCGAAGCCGGGAAAGCTCGTGGCGATAAACGCCGCGTCGTCAATGGCGACGGGCTTTTCGCTGGCGAGCCCCATCACCAGCGCCGACATGGCGATGCGGTGGTCCATATGGGTGGCCACGAGGCCGCCCCCCGGAGCGCGGCCCTTGCCTTGCACGATGAGATCGTCGCCTTCGATGTCCGCCATGACGCCGTTGGCGCGCAACAGATCGGCCGTGGCGGCGAGGCGGTCCGATTCTTTGACGCGCAGCTCCTTGAGCCCGCGCATCACGGTCGTCCCCTCGGCGAAAGCGGCGGCGACGGCCAGCACCGGATATTCGTCGATCATCGCCGGCGCGCGCGCTGCCGGCACCTCGATGCCGCGCAACGCACTCGCCCGTATGCGCAAATCGCCGACTTCCTCGCCGCCTTCGTTGCGGATCGCGAGCCGTTCAATCATCGCGCCCATTTCGGCAAGCGTCGCGAGAAGGCCGCTGCGCAGCGGATTGAGCATCACGCTGTCAAGGATCACGTCCGAGCCCGGCGTGAGCAGCGCAGCGACCAACGGGAAGGCGGCCGAGGACGGATCGGCGGGCACCGTAATCGGCTGCGGCGTCAGCTCCGGCTGGCCGGTAACTGTAATGCAGCGGCCGTTTTTTCCGGCGGGCTCGACCCGCACCTGTGCGCCGAAATGCGCGAGCATCTTCTCGGTGTGATCGCGCGTCGCTTCCGCCTCGATCACGATCGTTTCGCCCGGCGCCGCCAGACCGGCGAGCAGCACGGCCGATTTCAATTGCGCCGAGGCGACCGGCGGCTCGAACACGATCGGGATCGGGTCGCGTGCGCCAGCGAGCGTCAGCGGCAAGCGGCCGTCGTTCGAGGACAACGCATGGGCGCCGATGCGCTCGAGCGGATCGAGCACACGCCGCATCGGGCGCTTGCGCAGTGAGGCATCGCCGTCGAAGGTGGCGGTGATCGGGCAGCCGGCGACGGCGCCCAGCATGAGCCGGCAGCCGGTGCCCGAATTGCCGAAATCGAGCGCGTCGTTGGGCTGCGCGAAACCGCCGACGCCGACGCCGCTGACCCGCCAGGTCCCCTCGCCGCGACGTTCGATGCGCGCGCCGAGCGCCCGCGCCGCTTGTGCGGTATTGAGCACGTCCTCGCCTTCCAGCAGGCCGGCGATGCGCGTCTCACCGACCGCCAGCGCCCCGAGGATCAGCGCCCGATGCGAGATCGACTTGTCGCCCGGCACCTGCACGCGGCCTTTTAGCGGGCCGCGGCGGCGAGCGGTGAGCGGGGCGGACTTCGCATGCATCGGCGGTAAGCTCCGAGGCGTCCTCTAACATGGGCTATTGACAGGCGCACCCCGACTAGCCAAGTGAAGCAGCCAAATTGAAGGATTCCCCCGCCGTGGCAAAAGCGGAACTTGGCACCAAGCGCGTGTGTCCCGAAACCGGGCGCAAGTTCTACGATCTCAATAAGGACCCTGTGATCTCGCCGTATACCGGCAAGGTCGTGCCGGTAGAAACGCCGGTTGCGCGCGCACGCCCGGAACCGGCGGCGGCCGCGGTCGTGCGTCCGGCCGCCGTGGTCCCGGCGCCTCCGGTCGAAGAGGTCGTCGTGCCCGAACCGCAAGAGGCCGAGACGGTGTCGCTCGAAGAAGCCGACGCGGAGGCGCAGAGCGCCAAAGGACCGGTGGAGACCGCCGAACCGGATATCGAGGAAGAGGTCGAGATCGACGAGACTCTCGACGATGCCACCTTCATCGAGGAGCAAGAGGAAGAGGACGCCGACGTCACCGACATCATCAGCGGCGACATCGAGAACGAAGAGGAAGGTTGATCGGGGCGTCAATAATCAGGAGTTCAGGACTCAATCGCCCCTGACGCCCGCCTTCTGATCTCCGATTACCGATGTCTGTTCCCTGGAGGGGCCATAGCTCAGTTGGGAGAGCGCTTGAATGGCATTCAAGAGGTCGGGGGTTCGACTCCCCCTGGCTCCACCAAATTAGTATATTGATTTGATCTCAATTCCCGGCATCGCGCGTCATTGCCCGCTCTAATTTGGGGTGGGAGGAACCGCGCCCGGCGCGGTTGCGGGCACGTCTCCGATGGCCTCGGCAATCGAATTGAGAATGCAGGTATTTCGCTCCAAGATTTCAATGGTTAGTCGCGAAGTCGCGTCCGGCTGCACGGCTGGTTCTGGCGTGACCGGTTGCGCGGCGGGTAGTTCCCCGGCGCCTTGTTGTCCGGCGCCCTGCAGCGCGGTGCTTGCAGGGCGCGGTTGCCCGCTGACCGGCTGCGGCTTGCTGGGTGGCCCTCCGTTGATTGCACAGGGATGGCCGTTCGGTTCGCCCAGCATCCACGACACGACATCGAACGTCGTGCGCGAAATCTTCCATCCCAATGCCAAGCCGTAGGCCACGTCCTGGATCTCGACAATCTGCAGTGGTGGGCTGCGGTCCGTGTCCGTGGAGTGGCCGACACAAGTTCCGTTCGTATCCCGGTTCCCCGCCGTCTGGTTGTTGCCGCCTAAAGTGTCTTGAGGATAAAGCGTACTACACACGCGCGCGACGGCGTCATTTCCCAAATCCGATCTGACCGACATGATCGCGTCGACCGGAGCCATCATGTCGCCCAATGACGTCCCGTTGATTTGAGGACCGGTCAGATTAGGCTGCGGGTTGGCGCTGGTAATCAGGATGATCCGCAGATCGACAGGAGACGCTTGCGGCGTCTTCTGTTCCTGCGAAGCCGGCTGCTGCAATACTTTCTGCATTGCCTGATAGAGGTCAAGCGCAGTTGTCGCACCGGAATTATCGGCATATCCACCGTCGACAAAATTCCAGCGCTTGGATGGCCCTTCTTGACGCTTTTCCTTTCCTCCCTCCGTAGTAGTTTCTGTAGCGATCATAACCGCCGACAGCGGTGGCAGAATGACAGGAAAACGCGCACTGGCCACGGCCGCTGTAATCAAGCTTGCCGTCGACTCATCCGGCATATTCAGATCGTCGAACGAATAAAGGGATTGGTTGATGTCGTGCAGGTCGAAGGGCGCGAAGGCCGCTCGAAAGCCGGTTTCCACCCATGTTGTGTTCAAGACCAGCGCCGGTGGCGCCTTGGCAGGGTCCCAATGGCTGCCGAACTTACCAGACAGCACGTCGGCCGCGATGCCGTCCTGCGTGTTAACCGAAACCCAGAAACTCTCTTCCAGCACATCCGGCCGCTTTGTGGGCAATCCCAAAATCTCGGGAAAAATCGCCCCGACCACCGGCGAAAAATGATCGTCTCCCATGATGGCGGCCACCTTGTCTTGCAGGAATCGATTGTTCTTCTGCTGTGTCGCCGTCGAGGCCGCCGCGGGGTCGTGGTCTAGGGCGTCGAAGATCGTCGAGCCGATCGCGCCGCCGGATACACCGCTGATCGCGAATACATGCTCGGCAAAGTGCGGCGCTTTGTCCTGCAACTTTGCCATAAACATCGCCGCGGCACTGGCCGCGTAAATGCCGCCGCCCTCAGCCGCGATGATGTAAACTGGATATTTCTGTCCTGCGGCCAACGCTGACCGGGAAAACGGTGGCGGGTTGCTAACCGTGCAGCTGGCTGGAGGAGGGTTGGCGGGTTTAATGCCCCTTTGCTCGAGCCAACATGCAAACTTGACCTGGATCGATGCCTCCGCGGTTTTGGAGATTTGCAAAAGCTTTTTAGGCTCTGGTCTGCACAAATTGACGATCAGTGGAACAAGTAGCACCACTGCCACTATGGAGACTGCATAACGCCCTGCCAGCAGAGCCAGGATCGCAACCGCCACCCACACAAATCCGAGTACATAAGCAATGTATTTGATGTAGGCCGGAAACATCGCGCAGACGATGAAGGCAAGGATCGACAGCGTCAGCGCCGGAAAGCCGGATCGCTGCGACAACCCGGCCAGCAGCGCGAACGTCGATATCAGAAAAACCAGCTCGAGCCCGGTGGTGCCGAGCGGACCGATGGCCTGGTAGATCCAGACGATCGTTTGTAGCGACAGCAGCCCCGACACGGCTACCGTCGCAACAAAAAATACGACGACCATGATGACGATCGCCGGACGCCGCCAACGGTGAGCGGAGAAGCGGTCCAACAATTGGACGCATAGAAGTCCCATCGCGATACTGACACACATGGCGAGTGGAAAAATTGTCCAGCGGCCCGGCAGCGGCCACCCTGTCGCAAGCGGACATTGATCCCATTGACCGGGCTGCGGCGGCGGCCCCGCTTGCGCGAAATGTGGCGCGACCACGAAATAAATCGCGACGCAGGCCCACGGCAGCAGCGCCCAGGCCACCAACAGCCGGCGCCGGCGCTTTCGCAAGCCCACGCCGGTTGCCGATCCAGGCCGGGCGTAAAGGTAGAAGGCGGGCGTAAGCAAGGCAGGAATGCGAAGCCGGCGTTTGCGCGCGACCGTTGGCGTATCCGGATCGGGCCGCGAATAGACGAACCCGCCCCGCCGCCGATAGAGCCAGTGATAGGTCAGGGCATATAAGACCGTCGCCGCAAACACGAGAAAATAGGTCCATGTAGCAATCGACCAAGATGTCGGTGCCGCAAACTTCCAAGATGGATGGGGCAGCGTCAGCTTGAGCCAGTCGGTGAAGAGCAGGAACAGCAACGCCGCGAGGCCGGGTGCAATGTAAGCAACCGCGCGCTGGGCGATCCGGTTCTGCTGATCGACGCAGGAAAAAACCGCGATTGCCACTCCGACGAAGACGAGCGCCGCGGCAATCATCCAGTTCTCTGGCGCCATCAGATGCTGCATTCCGTCGAGCGTCTGCTGGGGGACCTTGGCGCGGTTGAAGAGTTGGCAATAGCGGTCGGCTACGAAATTTCGCGTGTTGAACAGGCCTAAGGTGACGCCCAGCCAGGGAAACAAAACCAACACGAACGCGGCCGTTCGCTGCAGCGTACGCAGCAGCGAAGTGGTTTCCGGATTCGAATAACTCGAATAGACGATATTCAAGCGCATGGTGCTGAGCGAATAGTGCGCTTCGTAAAGCACCGCGCTGATCAACCCGAGAGCGACAAACCCGACGACGATGCTGGTAATCCAGCCACCGAGCTGACCGTTGGGCCCTTCCAGGTAACCGATATAGATTTCGCGAAATTGGCCGTCGGTCGCCAGCAAAACGAAGACGATGAGCGCGACAATCAGCGGCAACAGATGGAATATTTCCATCATGTTGCGCAACGGTTTCCAAAACCCGCGTTGCAGCCGCGGGCCAAGCTCCTCCCATCGTTCGGTCAGCACGTCCGCAAGATTCATTTACGGCCCCAGCCGCTCGAGCGTCTTCTCTTTGCCGTCGCAGTGCCGCCGGAACACGCGCTCGCAGGCGCTTTTTTCGCGCGACCTGAAAGCAAGGAAATAGACTTCCTTCAAACTGCTTTTTGGATTGTTGCTAAAATAATCGAGCGCCGCCGGAATAAGGGCTTCAGCCACGGTTTCGATCTGCAGACCGGCGTCGCCGGCGCCCATCATCGGAAATAGGATCGAATCGAGATGCTTCTCTCCGAGCAGCCATCCAAACACTTTGTTTCTGGCGTAGCGCAACAAGCTGGTATTTTCCCGGTGGGCACGCTTGAGCACTTCGGTGACGCATTCAGCCAGTTTCGCCGGAGTAGTGCCGCCACCGAACCCCTTGCCCGGAGTGCCGTCGACCGTCGCAACGTGAAAAATCCGTTCCACCTTGTTGTCGCTCCACAACATGCCCGACTCTGTCACCAGCACCTCGCCGATGGGAACCCGCGCGCGCTCGCCCATGACGCTGCGCAAACTGTCCTGGATCGTATCGTCAACGACGTTGCCGCCGTCCTTATTGGCGCCGAGGAATCTGACGGTGGCGGAAACGCTTTTGCCCAAAAACCGGTCCATCATCATGTTGGTATTTTCGGAATTGACCCAGGCGCTCACGTCCTTGACGTTCTCGATCGACCCGGTGTGGTAGCCGATGATCCGCTCGGGCCCGCCTTTCAGCTTGAAACGCATCCTTGAGTGTTTGAGCGGCTCGACTTTCCGTAGGCGTTCTTGCAGCCAATAGGCGGCGATCGCGAGCTTGGGGTCTTCGATCTTCCCTTCGGCCAATTGCGCGAACAACTCGTGCGCCGGCCGTTCGAGAACCCTGATGTCTTCATCCTTGACGCCGCCGCCTTCGCCGACCTTGTCTGCATCGGTGACGGACGCGAAGTACAGAAAGATGCGTTCGGAGGTTCCGCCCGGCGAGGAAAAAAACGTGCAGATGGGCTCGGGATTGGTGATTTGATAGCCGATTTCCTCTTTCGTCTCGCGAATGATGGCTTCCTCGGGAGTCTCGTCGTCGCCGATCATTCCCGCCACAGTCTCGGTAATCCACCCTAACGTCGTCGCCGGATTGTCCCGGCGGCGCGCCATCAGCGCCGGGACCCTGAACTGGTCGACCACGGTCACGGAGTGGGTGTCGTAATTGTAAGGCAGTATCGCAACCGCGTCGCCGCGCTCGAATATCAGCCGGCGCTGCCCGTCGCTCATTTTCCCGTTTTTTTGCTGGTGAGAGACGATAACCTCGTCGACCTTGAAAAAATCGTCGAACACCCGCTTCTGGTCGCGAATTTCAACGAGATGGGAGCTCCGCATAAAATGCCTCGCAGGCGTAAAATCCGCCAAAGCAGGCCGGCATTCTAGGCGCCTTCCGTTCGGCCATGCAACGACCGGCCGGCGGGCCTACGTCTAAGATTTGATTGTTGAAATTACTGAATAACGCGAACGATCGGCGTTATCGAAAGGTCGCTCGGCGCAGTTTGGATGGCGATCAGCTGCGCCAGCAGGCTGAACACCCGCTTGGTGTTGGCGGCGCTATCCGGGACGCAATAGTCGCCGTCATTGAACCAAGTGTGCACGAAACAGGGTTCGTCCGTGCTGCCCTTTATCACTTCTATCAGCTTTGCGTGTTTTGCCACACCATTTATCTGATAGACCACGCTATTCAGGGCCGGCGGGAGCAGGACGTTATTCGGTTCGTCCCCTGTTTTTCGTTTTTCCGGAATGTAAGTGTTTTTCAGCGGCACCACATCGCCAAGCTGCACCTTCATCAATACGCCGAGAAATTGAAACACGCCATATGCTGAACGTGGAACAATCCTGAAGGTATCGCCATTGCCGAGCTGCAGGGGAAGGGTATCGCGCTGTGGTACACTGGCGGTCGTGAGCGGGTTCCAGTTACTCCCGCACCTCGGATTAAGTTGCGAGAAAAATGCCAGGTCGGTCAACTTTTTATTTCCGGTCACATCCATTGCCGCCAACTCACGCTCGGACAACACCGAATTGAAGCAGAACCGCGAGAAGGTCGTTGTCGTCGGCTTGCTGGGGGCCGCTGAATCGCCGCTCTTCGCCGATCCGGATTTTTGTTGTGTCTCTTCCTCGACGGTGAGGCCGGACTGGGTGGCCACAATAACCCAGTCGACAAAACAGCGTTTCTGTCGATCGGACTCGTTACAGCCATAGTCTTGCGGCGGGTTATAGCGATAGCCGAGGGTCCGACCGGCGTGCGTAATTTCGAATGAATCCGTGAACAGCCAGAACAACAGCTCCGGAGGATATCCCTGGCGAATAAAGTAGTTCAAGGTCGTCAGATCAATCGGCTTGAGAAATCCGTCATAGAAAGCGGAGGTCTCCTGGGTGGCGACGTTGAAGTTGCTGCTGACCGAAATCGAATTCGAGGCGGTCGAGTTGCCGAAAACGACGTCGCGCCCGGGCGACGAACTCGGCAACGAGGACGTGACGTTGTTCACGGTGGTCGAGAACTGGGCGCCCGGGCCGAACAGGAACGACGGCAAGCTGAACCCCGACACGTTGGTCATCGTCGGGGTGACGTTGGAAATGGCGGTGAAGCTCAACGGATAGTCGTGGCTCGCGCGCACGAGATTAAGGAAAATGGATTCGTTGCGCGCCTTCGCCAGGCTGCGGCCGATCGTGTCGTAGCGTGAATCGACAGGATCGACGACGGCGCAGCCGCCGATCGTCACAGCAAGCGACGCCAAGCATACCCATGCTCGGTACGCCACAATTCCCTCCGCCCCTACCGACGTATTTCTGCACGCTTCAAAGTTGCCGGTCAATCGGGCGAGCGCTCGGTGTCCGCACAATTCTTGTATTGCGCGGCGGCGCCGTTAGCTTGACGATTGCGGACGAAGCCTTCGGCAGCGGCACGCCATGATCCGAAACGGCGACGAGTATATCGAGACTTTGCGCGACGGACGCGTGGTCTATATCGACGGCGGCAAAGTGGAGGATGTCACCACTCACCCGGCCTACTGGCGGGCCGTGCGCTCGATTGCACGGCTTTACGATTTTCAGGCGGCGGCGGCCAACCGGGAGCTGATGACCTACGAATACGGCGGCGGGCGCGCCAACCGCATTTGGGAATTGCCGGCCTCACTCGAAGCGCTGGTCAGGCGGCGGCAGGGACTGGAAGCGTGGACGGAATTGCACTGCGGATTCCTCGGACGCGCACTCGATCACGTCGCTTCCTGCATCTCCGGCATGTATATGGGCCTCGGAGTCTTCGCGGCTTACGATCGCGCCCGCGCACAAGAGCTCGCGGACTATTACCGCTTCGCGCGCGACAACAATCTTTACCTGACCTACGTCATCATCAATCCACAGGCCGACCGCTCCAAATCGGCGGCGCAGCAGAAAGGCGAGCACCTCACCGCTGGCGTGGTCGATCGCGACGCCAACGGCCTGGTCGTGCGCGGCGCCAAGATGCTGGCGACCGGCGGCATCATGGCGAACGAGGTATTCGTCACCTGCATCCAGCCGCTTCTCCCGGCGACGAGAAATACGCGCTGTCGTTCGCCATCCCGATGAACAGCAAGGGACTGAAGATCCTGTCGCGCAAGTCGTACGAGGCGGCCGCCGTATCGGTGTTCGACAATCCGCTGGCGAGCCGCTTCGACGAGAATGATGCCGTGCTCTACTTCGACGACGTGCGGGTGCCGTGGGAGCGCCTGTTCGTCGCCGAGAATATCGAGATGTGCCAGAAGCAATTCCATGCCACGCCCGCGCACGTCTATCAGAATTACCAGTCGATGATCCGGCTCGCGGTGAAGCTGCGCTTTCTGCTCGACCTTGCCCGACGCACCGCGGAGATCAATGGCATTCTCAATTTCCCGCAAGTGCGCGAGAGCCTCGGCCAGCTTGCGGCCGATGCCGGCATGGTGGATGCGCTGGTCGCCGCCATGGAAGCGAAAGGCGCTATGTTTGGCGATTATTTCGTGCCCGACCGGCATACGCTCTACACGGCGCAAGTGCTGACCCAGCAGCTTTACGCCCGCTTCATCACCGGCATCCGCGAGCTTGCCGGCGGCGCTCTGATCGCGCTGCCGTCGTCGGTGAAGGACCTATCCGATCCCGAAACCGCCGCGCTGATCGAGAAGACGCAGCAATCGCCGGCGGCAAGCGCCGGCGAGAAAGTAAAATTCTACAAGCTCGCCTGGGATGCGATCGGCTCCGAATTCGCCTCCCGGCATTTGCAATACGAGATGTTTTATTCCGGCGCGACCTTCGTCACCAAGGGCCATTCGTTCCGCACCTACGACTGGAGCCGCGCAACCGGCCTGGTCGACCGGATGCTCGCCGGCTATGACCACAACGGCGAGAACCAAGGATAGTAATCTCAATCACCCCAAAGCTGCTGGGTGGCAAGGTCAGCGCCCACCCGCATCGCCCTGAATTTCTCCCACACCACCGTGCGGTGTACTTCGGTCTTGTACATCGCCTGCGACGAGAAACCGCAATCGGCGCCGGCGACGACGTTTTCGCGCCCGACCAGCCGGGCGTAACGGATGATGCGCTCGGCGATCAGTTCGGGGTGCTCGACGATATTGCTGGCATGGGTGATTACGCCGGGCACCAGCACCTTGCCGTCGGGCACTTTGACCCGCTCGAACAGATGATATTCGTGCTCGTGCCGCGGATTGGCCGCCTCGAAGCTGTACGAACCGGCGTCGATCTTCAACACGTAGCCGATCGTGTCCTTGAGGCCGGCTTCATGGATGCGCGGGCCTTCGTTGATGCCGTAGCAGGTGTGATAGCGCACGCGCTCGGCCGGAATGCCGCGCAGGCCGGTATTGACGGCTTCGACATAGATCTCAGCGCGGCGTTTCTTCTGCGCGTCGTCAAGCCCGGGCTCGTAGAAAATCTCGGAAAGCGCCGGATCGTCGATCTGCACCAAGATGCCGGCGTCGGCGATCGCACGATATTCCTTGCCCAGTTCCACGGCGAGCGCGTGGAAATAATCCTCGTCCGATTTGTAATATTCGTTCTGGCCGACGCAGGACGGGGCCGTGGCGGGCAAGAAGAGGTGCTCGTTGGCGACGCCGGCGGCGGCGGCGGCGGCTTTGACGTTGTCGATGTCGGCCGCCACCAGTTTCTCGCCGCGGTATCGGATCGGGCCGACGCAAACGAGCGGCGCCATCGCGACCACGGCACCGCCCATCATCGCGTGCTTGAAATACTCCGCGTAATATTCCGGGAAAGCGTCGACTTCCCGTTGAAAGGTCTGCCGCTGCGACCCGGGGCGGGGTTCAAAGCCGTCGAGCCGTTCACGAATGTAAGTGAAGAAGCCGGGCTTGGAGAATTCTCCGTCGGTGACGATGTCGACGCCGCAATCGACCTGCTCGCGCACCACGCCGGCCACGGCTGTGCGCAACGTCTGCCGGTACGCTGTCTCGTCGTAATTCTGCCCGGAATATTTTGTCTTCATCGCGTCGAGCAGGGCATGCGGGCGCGGCAGGCTGCCGATGTGCGTGGTCTGGATGCGGTCGGTGTTTTGCTGAATTTGCACTGAGCGTGCTCCCGGTTTGTGCGTTGCGGCGATCCGCTTCGCTCTCTGGACCGGCCGCCATGCTATGTTACGGTGAACCGGCGCGGAACGGGAGGCGCATTGCGTATGCATCGGCGTTGGATCGGGGCGGCGTTGCTTTTTGGCCTCGCGCTGGTGAACCCCGGCTCGCTGTCGGCACAGCAACGCCAGCAGCTGCCGCCCGGACAACCTTCGATCATGGACGACGACGAAGGCGACACGGCGCCAGCTGCGCCGGCGCCGAAGCCGGCCAAGCCGCTGCGCAAAGGCGACAAGCCACCGGCACCGGCGATCGAACAGGATCCCGACCTTGACGTTGACGATCAGCTCGCACCCTCGCAGGTACGCCAGCCGGTACCCGCTGCGGTATCGACGCCGACCGGCGGGGAGAAGCGCACGCGCGCGGCCGCGCGCACGCCGGACGGCATGGCCGAACCGGGCCTGATGGCGCATCCGCTCCGCGCCGCGAAGTCCGATATCATGGCATGCAGCGGCGTGTTCGGCAGGGATTCAAGTCATGTAAAGCTCGCCTCGGCCTACCGGTCGCGCAACGTCACCTTTACGCAGGTCGACGCCGCGACCGGCGCCAAGGTGATGGCGAGCGTCCTGTTCGCCAAGGATCCGAAGCGGCGCCTGGAGATTTGGTGGTCGAAGCCTTCCGCGCGCACCGACACTCATCTCATCGTGATCAACGGCCAGTCGGACTGGATCGCGCCGGGCGACCTGCACCTCGGGCTCACGCTGGCGGAGCTCGAGCAGCTCAACGGCAAGCCGTTCAAGCTTTTGGGATTCAACAAAGAGGGCGTAGCGACGCTGAGCGATTGGGACGGCGGCCAGCTCGCCGCCCTGCCGGGGGGCTGCAAGATCGGCATCAGCTTGCGAGCCGATCCGAAAGCTCCGTCATCGGCGCTAAGCGGCGCGCCCGCGGACCGCGTCTTCCGGTCCGACGACGCCGTGCTGCGCGCAGCCAATCCGACCGTCAGCGAAATCCTGGTCGCTTACTGAGCCACAATATGTAGAGGTCGTCTTATCGCAGCGGTCGCGGCTTGCCGACCGCGGGCGTCGGACTGGCGCCGCCGGGCTCGCCGCGCTCGTACTGCTCGCGCAACGCTTTCACGTCCCGCGCCATCTCCAGGCAGGTAATCAGTTCGGTGTAGCTCGACTCGCCACCCATGACCGATTCATTGACGCAGTGCGTCCGATCGGACGGCGAAAAACTCGACCATTGCTTGACCAATTCGTCGCGGATCGCCAGCTCGCTTTGCACGCAATTCTTCTTCTCTTGCGCAATAGCCGGGTCGCGGAAGGTGACGCCGCCCTGTTGCGCGATGCCCTCGCATACCTGATCGACGTTAAGCTGCGGAACGCTGTCGGCGGTGGTCGCCACCACCGGCATCATCAGTTGCACGCCGAGCGCCAGCGCCTTGGGCAAAATCATCGACCGTCTCCTGTTCCTTCCGGCAATTATACCACCCGCGCCCGAGGGAACCAGCAAGCGTTTCGGGCGGACAAAAACATTGACCGGCGGCGATTTCCGCCCGCCATGGCCGCCTGGCCCGGCTGGAAAGCCACCCTGACGATCGCGCCACCGTTCGCCACGGTGCTTATCGCCGCTGTGCCGCAAAATCGCCGCCAAAGGGCGCTCGATTGACCGCGGCAAAGGCGGGGTGCAGTCTGCGGGCCTTTCAAGCAGTAGAGATTCGGAGTTTCAGTCGCGCGGTCGCGGTCACTGTGTTGGCGCGGGAGAAACCGGCATGTTCGGCATCAGCGACTTGTTCCAGTGGGAGCGGTTCGTCACCCCCACGGTCATCAAGGTTTTCTACTGGCTTGCGGTGGTGATTTCCGTCCTGCTCGGGCTGGCTGGCGCGGTCTCCTCGATCACCACTATGGCTTACAATCCATTTGTCGGGATGATCTTCCTGATCGCAAGCCTGCTTGGCGCCTGCATGGGCGTGGTGCTTTCGCGCATCGTCGCTGAGTTCGTGCTGATCGTCTTTCGGATCAACGAGCATCTCGGCGCGATCCGCAATCAGGGATCGCTCGGCAATCAGTGATTGGGAGTCAGCAATCAGATTTGCTCGACATGCTGCGTTGCACCGAAGTCTCGCAGCCTACGGACGGTATGGGTCATTAGCGGACAACAACTCCGCGCGACGTCTGCTTTAATCCCCCAAAGCCGACATTGGCTGCGCGCTTATGAGTACACGCCCTGGCCGAAGCGTCACTTGCTGCGGCGCAAGCGAATGTCGGCTTCTAGGGGGTAAAGCGGAAGTCGCCGCCGGATGCGTCAAACAACGCTCGTGACCCACAACGTCACTTTGCGACCGTCAATTGACGCACTGCGAAAGGCTTATTCGACTGAGAGGTCGGGCCCGCGCGCCAAGTTCGTGCGCTGGCAAGGCAGGAGCACGGCCCCCATAAGGCTTTGGCTAATTGGGGCCTCGCAAGCCTTCGAAAATTTGCTTGCGAGGGCCACCTGTCGCAGGTCTCGTTCACGCGGGGAGTTTCGCCGTCCTCGGATCGATCACGGAGCGCACCCGCGCAATTGAGTTTGCCGGAAATCCGCCCTTCTGGGCGTGCGCTCGCACAGTCTCCTCGTCGGGTGCAACGTATATGCAGTAAATCTTGTCATCGGTGACGTAGCTCTGGACCCATTGAATCTTCGGACCCATGCTCTGCAAGACACTGCACGACTTCTGCGAAATGGCCTGCAACTCGTGCTTCGGCAGTTTTCCGGCTCCCGCAATTTCCCGTTCAATCACGAATTTCGGCGTAGCGCGTTCCCTTAGCTCGGGCATGCACCATGCATGACCCGCGTAACAGGCTACAGCCGGTAGAATTTTTGTCTTGAGGCGAAGGCCCTGGCAGGGAGTGGACCGGAGCACACGAACCCGGGGCCAATGTCCCGGGTCAGCGCTCGCTGATTACCCGATTATTCGTGCCCAAGCCTGCGTCGCGTGCGAGCACAATAGCCTGGTAACGATGAGCAACGCCGATTTTATCGAATACACGCGTGATGTGGTTGCGGACGGTTTTTTCCGAAGGCCCGAGCGAGGCGGCGATCTCTGTATTGTCTAGTCCTCCTGCGATGCCTTCGAGGACGGCTCGCTCGCGCGGCGTGAGCGCATTAAGCGGCAATGTCTCGTTCCTCACCGCACGCTCAGCGGGCTCCTCAAGGAAAGCCTCAATCTCGTCGACAATTCGCAACCAGGCAGGCTCGCCAGCGAGCGGCATGTGGTTCTCGGTGTCGATCTGAACGAAGCGGCTATTGGGCATCAGGCTAGCGAGCAGACGGCCCTGGTCGAGCGGCACCACGGCGTCGCGATCGGGATGCAGGATTAAGACAGGGCATTTGACCTTGCGTGCCGCTTCACGCACATCCGCATTCCAGCCGATCTGCAACAGGCGAACAGCGGTTTCGGCGGAAGTCGCCGCGCGCTGCTGGTCGCACCAGGAGTGCAAGTGGTCGATCGTGCCGCCCGGCTGAAATGCCGTCGCCCATACTTGCTGGAAGGCGTGGTTGTCGCGGCCCCAGCCTAGTCGCGTGAGATCGAGCAACACGCGGGCTTTTTCGATTTCCGTCGGCCGGTCCTGCCAGCGCAATCGCCCAAGCGCGTAGGTGCCGTAGAGGATGAGGCGATTGACCCGTTCGGGATGCCGCGCGGCGTAGGTGATCGCGATTGGACCGCCCCAGCACGTTGCCAAGAGGTCGAAGCGACCGAATGTGGCAGCGTCGATAACACATTCGAAATCGCTCACCCAATTGTCGAACGAAAGATCGCTTGTATCGCGGTCCGACAGGCCACAACCGCGGGCGTCATAACGCAATAGCTTATGCCCGTGGGAGAAGGCATCGAGCCAGGGGCGCCACGCCAGACTGCGCCATTGATGTTCCAGATGCGTGAGCCATGTCGCCGACATAACGAGCGGCGGTCCGTCGCCACTGACCGCGTAGGCGAGCCGCACGCCGTCGGAAGCGCTACAAATACGGATGTTCTGGTTCATAGCGACCAAGCGCGTCGACCCCAATAGGATTGCATTGCCTGTAACACTAGCACGTCTCATTCTTTGCCGCCGCGTCGTCCCGCGGCACTTAATGTCTGTTCTTGGCCCAAAGCGGACTTTGCGTGATCCCCGTCGAGAGTCTGCTTTTGGGCTACGGATAATGACCAACCGCCAACCGAGCTCGATTTTATGAGTGCACGCCCTAATTCGCGAAGCGGAAGTGCATGACGTCGCCGTCCTGCACCACATAATCCTTGCCTTCGAGCCGCATCTTGCCGGCGTCGCGCGCGCCGGCCTCGCCGCCGCAGGCGACATAATCGTCATAGGCGATGGTTTCGGCGCGGATGAAGCCGCGCTCGAAATCGGTGTGGATGACGCCGGCGGCTTGTGGGGCCTTGGTACCGCGCGTCACAGTCCAGGCGCGCGACTCTTTCGGGCCGGCGGTGAAAAACGTCACCAGATCGAGCAGCGCGTAACCGGCGCGGATCAGCCGGTCGAGCCCGGCCTCTTGCAGCCCGACAGCGGCAAGATAGTCCGCGCGCTCGTCGCGCGAGAGCACGGCGATCTCCGCCTCGATCTTGGCCGAGATGACGATCACGGCCGCGCCCTCCTCCCCGGCGCGGGCCTCGACTTTTTTGGAAAAGCCGTTGCCGGCTGCGGCCGATGCCTCCTCGACATTGCAGACATAGAGCACCGGAACCGCGGTCAGGAGACCGAGCATGTGGAACGCGCGCTCCTCCTCGGGCTTGCGTTCGACCAGCCGCGCCGGCTTGCCTTCGCGCAAAGGCGATAGCGCGCGATCGATGAGAGCGAGCGACTCTTTCGCCTCCTTGTCGCCGCCCTTGGCTTTTTTGTTCAACGCGTCCACCCGCTTTTCCAGGCTTTCGAGATCGGCCAGCATCAATTCGGTCTCGACCGTCTCGATATCGGCGATGGGATCGATGCGGCCCTCGACGTGTGTCACGTCGGTATCCTCGAAGCAGCGCACGACGTGCGCGATGGCATCGACCTCGCGGATGTTGGCGAGGAACTGGTTGCCGAGCCCCTCGCCTTTCGAGGCGCCGCGCACCAGGCCGGCGATGTCGACGAAAGTGAGCCGCGTCGGCACGATCGCCGGCGACTTGGCGAGCACGGCAAGCGTATCGAGCCGCTGGTCCGGCACGGCCACCTCGCCGACATTCGGCTCGATGGTGCAGAACGGATAATTCGCCGCCTGCGCCGCCGCCGTTTCGGTCAGCGCATTGAAGAGCGTCGACTTGCCGACATTCGGCAGGCCGACGATGCCGCATTTGAAGC
>CAYVPC010000035.1:0-19022 GCA_964453555.1 uncultured Hyphomicrobiales bacterium
GTGCAAAACGCGATCGGTGGATTAAAGGATGCGGTGCGCGGTAAATAACGCCAGCACCATCAAAGGAGACTTCCCATGGAATTGATCCTGATTATCGTTGTACTGGTGCTGCTGTTCGGCGGCGGCGGATACTTTGGTCGCAGCCGAGGTTTTTGGTGATCGAACGTATTCCTGAGAACTTCCGGGAGCTTGCCGTGGAGGCCGATCAACCTGCTCGGCCGAGCGCACCGAGCCGCTGAAGTGCCTCGGCCGCCAGCTTCAAGGTAGCTCATCGACGGGAGGTTCTTGACAGAGCGTCGTTCCGCGCGAGGCGGAACAATCTTCTCGCGCATCGATTCGCGCCAACCTTAGCATTCCGCCGAAGCATCCCCGCGTTAGCGACCGCTTGTTAGCGCCTGGCTTCGCTTCCTGGCTGCTGTTCTGATCACGTTTTGTGTTCATTCGGATATCTGATGTTGGGCTACGGCGTTTAGTAACTATGTGAAGGCTAAAGGCGACCGCACCGGCGTCCAAAGGTGGCTCCGTTCGCGGTGACCTATAGGCATCCGACGAGCGCTTTAGGGCATCTGGTCTGGAGGTCCCCAATTGAACCGCCCTAAATCCAAAGGATAAGAGTGACACTATGGCTGCGACCACCCGTACCGCAACTTCGAAGCCCGCTAGCTCCCCAATGACCGACGCCCCGCAGGCATTTCGCGAGATGGCCGAAACCGGCACCGCGCAAGCCAAAGAGGCCTACGAGAAGATGAACACGGCCACAGCTGAGGCGACCGATCTCATCAGGCAAAGCTGTTCGACGGCTGTTGAGGGCGCCCAAGTCTATAACAGCAAGCTCCTCGAATTTGCTCAAACAAACCTCAAGGTTGCCTTCGACTTTGCCCAAAAGCTGTTGGCCGTGAAGTCGCCTTCTGAGTTCATGGAGCTATCGACCGAACATGCACGAAAGCAGCTTGAGATTCTGACGGAGCAGACCAAGGAACTAGCCGCGCTCGGTCAGAAGGTCACGCTCGCGACGGCAGAGCCGCTCAAGACCGGCGTCACAAAGACATTCAGCCACGCCGCCTGAAGTTACGCCGATGTCCGCGTTGTTCGAAGCCCGGGGTTTTCACCCGGGCTTCAGCATCCGCTTGGACGAAAGGCATCGATTTCACGTCGGCTTTCCATTCAATTTCCGACGTTGCTGCTCCGCGCCGAACCGACGCGAAGGGTCATAAGCTGCCACGCGCACTAACCAGAAGAGCGGCTGCTATAAGCGGTCGTCTCCCCAGACTTGCACTCCTTGAGCCTCACCTTCTGTGAGGCTCTTTTTTGGCCGGCTGAGTCGGCGGCTTCGTTTCTTATGCAGTAGCGCAACGGTGTTATGACAAATAGAAGTGAGCGATTTCGCTCAGACGACTACTGCCGTGGAGCGCATTAAAGACCAATGCCCACACCAAGAGTGAAATATATCCTGTCACCAAGCGAGATTCCTGCCGGATTGAAGTACGTGCTGGTCATGTTTGGCGAAAAATACGAACAAACGAGACATCCCCTTGGCCTGACCATTACGGTCGCCCGACAAAAGTCAAAGACTGTCAGCGAGCTTTCCTTCTTGACGGCCGTTCACACCGCCGCGAATCTTGGTAAGCAGGAAGGCATTTCGGCGATTTTTGCGTGCAAATAGTCCGACGATTAAAACGCGTGCTGTCCGCGCCCATGCTTCGCCTTCGAATCACAAACAGACGTGAGGCAGTCAAGTAATAAGTCTGCTTCACCCGCAAATAACAGACGTTGACGGTCGGCTCTTCCGCGTCCGCTTCGGGCCACAACAGACATCACGACTCCGCCTAGCGTCGCAGCCGGTCCGCTTTGTGACCTAACTGTGACATTCTAACTGTCACAGTTACGCCTGGTGTCCTTTTTTGTGGCAAAGCCGCGTCTAACAAATGGCCAGCACCCGTTAGTGCGGCCCATTTCGCAGCTACGAACTGGGTAACATTTAATCTGAGGCTTGGCCCCAGAAACGCCGGGGCTAATGACAGTTCTTTCGTGGATGAGCCTGGAAATTTGTGTGGGGAAGCCCCGCGCTGTGATGCACGTCACACCCCCGGTCATCGCACAGCGGTAGCGTTTCGGGAAATGGAGGCGGCTATGAGCAATACGAACGTAACTGTCACACTACCTGAACAAAAGACCGTGCCGCAAACGCCAATTGCGGAGCTTGTTCATCACGTCAGGCCGGCAGCAGTATTAGCCTTTGGTCTAATCACGACCGTGGCTTGGATCGGCCTTCTGGGGTATGTGCTGATTAAACTGCTTTGACTGAAAGGGCGCGATTGCTCGTCGATCAGCCACGGCGGCGTGGCCACGGCCCGCGCAGAATTGCTATTTATCATAGAGACATGCGCTACGCCCGTCTGGAAGACGGACATTTGCAACGCACGGACGGTAAGGGATCTTCTTTTCTTGGTCTGGAGTTATTCTCAGAACATAAGCGTCTTTTGCCGCAGTTGGCTTCTTGGTAGATTGGTCAGGGGGTTTCTCAGGGGCGCGCTGATCGCTTTGGGCGTACCCAATCGAGACAATTGCAAGAGTGACAAAAGCCGACACTGCGGTGATGATTACTGAGCGCATGGTGCTCTCCCCCAGGATCCTTCCCCGCAAACCTACTTTACTACAACTGAGGCTGCCTATGTTCTCCATTCGCACGGCCGCGCGGGCCTAGTGCCGCAACGGGTCATCTGTGAGGCTTCGGGGACTAGATGACGACTTCAGGCTTACTTCCGCCAGGTCTCGGCGCGAATCGCGTGCCCTCTCGTGATGACTTTGATCTTACTCCGCAAGCATTGATGTTCGCCTTTGCATGTCAGCTTTGGGGCCTAGCTGCCACGCGACCTAATCAGAGGCGCAGCTGCCGCACCCCCGAAAACTGACGCCGCAATCATTGACGCGATCCATCGCGGTAGCGCCTTGCCCATCTCTGCAGGTTTTCTAATAATTCGCGCTCGGCATGGGCGAACGGCATGGCCTTGTTACCGCTTTACGACGTCGATCCGCTGCAGGGCAAGACAACCCCCTACGTCAACTATGGTTTGATCGCGGCAAACGTTGTCGTCGGGATCGTCGTGTTCAGTCTTCCGCCCGAGCAGTACCAAGCGCTCCTCAACGTCCTCGGGTTGGTTCCCGCCTCCGAGCTTCGGGAGGTTCCGCGGCTCGGACTTTTTCCGCGCGATCTTGCCCTTTTCACCGCGATGTTCCTGCATGTGGGCTGGCTGCATCTTGCGGGCAATATGTGGTTTCTCTGGATTTTTGGCGACAATATCGAGGACGCGCTCGGCCACCTGCGGTATTTTGTATTTTACATTCTATGCGGCCTTGTCGCCTCGGCGGTCTTCGTATTCAGCGCGCCGCACCTTGAAACTCCAGAGGTGGGTGCTTCCGGTGCGATCGCCGGCGTGATGGCCGCCTATCTCATGATCCGGCCATGCGCCAAGATCGAGGTGCTGCTGTTTGTTTGGCCGGTCGCCATTCGGGCCTATTGGGTCATCGGGGTTTGGATCGTCTTGCAGCTCTTAAGCGTCACCGGCACCGACAACGACGGCGTCGCCTACTGGGCCCATATCGGCGGGACCGCCTGCGGCGCCTTTCTCATCGTGGTAATGCGGCCGCCGCACATTCGTCTGTTCGAGTGCATCTCCTCAACGAAGGGCGTCAGCGAGGGCGCGATTTGACTTCGCACGGCGCGCTACCGATTATCGGCTTCCTGTTGTCTCGGAATGGCGAAGTTCCCCATCGATGCGAATCTGCGTCTTAATCGTCGTTGCCGGGCACATCTTCGCGCTCGCCTCGCAATCCGCTTTGGCCGTGGAACAAATCAAAACGTGCTCGTACGGGTGGATCACACTCGACAGCTTCAAAGATCACGTCGCCGAGCTGCGCAAGTCCGGCCGTTATACCGCCGCAGATATCGACGAGCTGATCAACAAAGAGCGGCAAGGCGGTCCGCATTTTTTTTCATCGCAGATCGTCATCAAGCAAGAGCAGTCGGCCTCCGGAGACTTCGATCTTAATCTATTCCAGGGCTTTTCAGACCCGCTGGCAAAATACCGGCGCCTGCAAGCGTGGGCGTGCACCGCCGACAACTATCCCATCGCGTATTTTGTCGGTTTCAGGGTGAGAGCGATCCGGCACGGCGCCATATTCGTGTCGCGCGAGAATGGCACAGTGAATGTAATCTCGCTGAAACACTCGGATCCCGATCTGGACAAACAGACCAGCGTCAAGGATTTTCGCAGCGGCGCGGTCCTGTGTCAGGATATCGGCACGGGTTGCGTCAACACTATATTTTACGGGCGGTGGTGAGCCGCTCCGGCGTGCACGGGGTGTCACCGCCGGCGTGGTTAAACCTGTTGCCTCGCATCGACGTCCCGCGAGACCATCGCCGGGTTCTCCACGCCACCCGGCGGCGATGCGAAAGAGAACACGTTGCCCAAATAGGCGGTGTCCACATCCAGCTCGTTTAACGGTCCATCCGTCTCATGTCCCGGCGGCTGGAAGTGTCGAAATCCGCACGCGCTCAAGAAAGCAATCATCTCCAGCACTGCCCCGCGTTCGCGCCGCTCCACGAAAGCGGTGCCCCATTCCCATATAATCAGGGCGACCCGGCCGCCGCTCAGCACCGATTTGGCTCCGGCAATGATCTGCGGCTCGAACCCTTCCGCGTCGATCTTGAGAACCACGCGGCGTTCGGCATCCTTTTGCAAATGCGCCAACGCGGTATCCAGCGTCACCACCGGAACCCATTTCGTCGGCCCCCTTATTGCATTCGACGGCAGACCAACACCGCGGATACTGTGACCCATCGTGGAGTTCGTCGTCAGCGGCGCCAGGTCGTTTTGACTTCCGCAGGCGGCGCAGATGACCGTGACGACGTCCGTCAAATTATTTTTTGCAACATTTTCCGAAAGTATCAGTGCATTCACGAGTTCCGGTTCGAACGAAATGACTTCAATGCCTCCGGCAGGATGCGTCGCGGCTTGGAGGGTGAAGAGACCCCAGTGTGCGCCGACATCCACAAACAGGTCCCCTCGCCGCAACGTTCGCTCGATGAGATTTCGCGTCGGCGGCTCATATCCCTTGCCGGATTCGTTGACCGCCAGGTTTTGTGCACCGACATCGGTGCCAAGATAGCTAGGGAAGCTCAAATTGAAGCGTGGCGACTGGTCGGGGCGTTTAAGCGAAGAAGGCAGGATCGCCCAGCCGTTCGCCGTTTTGAGACTTAAGTTCGGCTCTGAATTCATGGCGCGCCGTCTGGTCAATGGTAGTTATCGGCCGCCGCGAGTGGGTTTCGCGCGGTGCGCGAATCAGGCAGCCCGGGCGAATTATATACGTCGAGCCTTCGCCGGACGCCCCTCCGACCCGAATGTCGCCGTGTCTCATCTAAGAACGGCCTGACCGTCGCGCCGGCTTTTCCCGTGCAACGTAGCGCCTCAGTTTGATTGCGGGTTGGCCGACGAATCATCACAAATCGAGGCCTGTATTGTGCATGATGGCCCGGTTTTGCCCGGCCATTTTTCGCATTGGGAAAGAGCCTGCGTTTTCGCTGCATCTACGGTTGCGGCGGTGGCCCAGCCAACGCCTGACGCCGGCGTTGTTTGATTCCCGTTTGATGCGACGGCGACACACTGATTGTTGAAAACAGCGACGATCTTGCACGCTTGTTGCGCCTTGGTCACATTGCCCGTGGGGATTTTATTGTTGGATTTATCAATCCCCTGACAAAGTTGCATGGCCGCCGTTTGGTCGTTCTCCCCGGTGGCCATGCCAAAAACATATCCGGTCGTATAGGGCCCCCCGGCCGGAAGCCCGAGGGCCAACGCGCCCTCCGCTCTACCGAAATCCGGCCAAAGAAGGATTTGGCACAACAAGATTGCAATTAGCGCAAGAGTTACTTTCATTCTTCTCCCCGCACCGACGTTGACTCGCCCGGAATCACAAGAACATCGCCGCGCTGTCGCTGCCCTCCTCCCAGACGTTCAAGGCGGCTTCCCAAAGCACGAGCTTGCTGCCGCGGTATTGCCAGAACTCGGCGCCGCGGCCGAGCATGTGCTTGCCGGTCTTTACGTCGTCCCAGGACGCCGTGTAGGTGGCGCCGATCTTGAAGCCTTCGACCATGAACAAAGTCTTCTTAAGCCGGTAATTCCTTTGCCGGGCAAAGCGCGCCCGCAGGAATATTTCCGCCGCTGACTTGCCGCTTATTTCCGGGATGCCGGCAAAGCGGATGACGACATCGTCGGCGTAGCGGCCAAGGATCGCGTCGATATCGCCGCCATTGAAGGTGTCTTCCGCCCGCTGCACGATCTTCAGCGCTTCGTCCCAACCAAAGCCCTGCTGCGCCGTGACGTTCATGGCACTTCCTTACCCGCGAACCTTCCGGAACGCGTTCTTCGTCGCGACCTTGTCGCCAATGAATTGCAATAGATCGCAACCGGCTGTGCGCACGAGCTTGCCGCTCGCGTCGGAGGCGACGAAGTCCCATTCGAAGGTGCCGATATCGCCGGCCACGGCAACTTTCAGGTTTTCGAACTTGCCGTTGGGGAAACGATCGAAGAAGGCGCGCACCCCACGGCGGATCTCTTCCCGGCCGATGTAGCTTCGGCCGAGGTGATCGGGCCCGACGGAAGCGTGGTAGGCGCCGTCGTCGGCGAAAAAGCTCGCAACAAGGTCAGCGTCGTGGCTGTTCCAGGCAGCGCCGAATTCGGCCGCCCGCTCGCGCGTCATTTTCGCACCCATGCCCGTCCTCCCCGGCTGGCGTTATGGGGACGATCTTAGCGAATTGGCTTGGTTTCGCCATTTCCCTGCAAGCAGGGAATTTCGGTATTATTGCGCGAGCGCCACTAACCGGGCTTAAACCCGAACAGTGACGGGAAAGCCCTAGTGCCCGGTGGCGTGCGAGCTTGCGTTCAAGGTCGTGAACGTGCCCGCCGATTTCGGCGCGCTTGCCTCTCAGGGCGGTGACGACGAAAGGTTCGGCCATTGCCTATTTGTGCTATCTGGCTACACTAAAGGCTCTTGTACGACCCCCTGGACCCCGGCTGGTTTCCCGCTAGCCGGGGTTTTCTTTTGCGCAGATAGCTGGGAATTTTCGGCGACTAGCATGGAGCCGCCCAGGTCGAACTCGCCGCCGAATTTGGCCACGAACGTCCAGCGCGGCGTCAGAAAGACTTCGGCGCAGGCCGAGGCGCGCGCCCGGTTGCCTCGCTAGTTGCAAGTCGCATCGTCATCGTCGGTATCATCGACAATTTTTGACGCGCCGCTGACCGGGCTCGTGCATATCTCGCCATCCGATTTTCCGCGGATGCTGCCAGAGCAATGGGCTGAGAAAGTTGAGCCATCAGCCAATTTGTAAATGCAGGTGATAGAGCAGCTAACATCATCGGTGTAGGGATTGTGACCACTTATTGTGTACTGTTTGCCGTCTTGCGACCAGTCGCACGTATATTCCACATCCGACGCGTCTGCTGCGACTGCTAAAGCAGGCATCGCAATGGTGAGAAGAAACGTTGCAAGGCTTTTCATTTTTGCGCCCCCTTGTACCGACTGCACGCCGGCGCAGTAGCCGCGCTTGTCGGGTTCAGCGTCGGTAGTCTTGCCGACGACCCAATAGCGGTCAACATCTGTTTAGCATCGCCGTAGCAACGTGCTGCGGTCCCCAGTGACGACGAACTTGCTATAAGCCCACGCCGTATCAGGATAGGATTTAGCATCTGAGTCGCGCGGTGCTGGGTTTTCATTCGTCTGTGGAACTATTTCGGGGCGGCGTTCCTTGCGGAGGGCGCGCTGGTGCGACACTTCTTTATTTTGACCGCACTGATGCTGGCCGCGTGCGCTCTGCCGGGCGCATCGGGTACCAACAGCTTCATGAGCGCATTTCACCCGACACAGGAATTTTGCGACTCACGGGGACTAACGCTCGATGCGACTACAAAGCAATGTGTAACGGCTGCGAAGAAGCCGCCGGCGGCGGAACCGGCAACGAGATAATTGCCTCAAGTCGTTCCAGTGCCGTCACAGGCGGTATCAGGAAATCCAGCACCAATGGCACCTGCGCAACCACCGCCGCAGCAGCGCCAGCGGGTCAGCCCAACCCTGCCAATCGAGCCTGATGCGGTGATTCATCCCAAACTCGCACAGGACTTTGAGCTGCTGTCCGAACTCGTCCATTTTGTGAGAGCAAGTGGCTATCGGTGCGACAGCATCAGCGCGCTTGAGCCGCTTCCACCTTCTCGCGGATTTAAATTGGCATGCAATCGCTCCAACTATAACTATGCGATCGAGAATAAAGACGGCCGCTCGATCGTGACTGCGCAGTAAGGCAGCTGCCGGGCGTCAACAGCGAGATTACGCGCCGCTTTCTAAACCTTGCTGATATTGATAATGGCGCCTTCGAGCGTCTTGGCCGCTACGAGACCGCATTGTGGCGGCAAGTCGCCCAGATCATCTTCACGCTGGAATTCTTACGTCGACGGACACAGGGTTTGTCGCCTATTCCTAATCCCAATCGGTACAATCTTCTTTCACCGCGTCGTGCCCTGTAACCACGCAAGAGAGCATCTCAACAGCAAAATTGACGCCCGGAAATCGATAGATATGATGCTTGTTATGGCGGCAGGCGCGGCATCAAAATAACGCAAAAACGTGTCAGCCTTAGCGACTATCAAACACATCGAAATGCGTCTGCGCGCGCGCACGCCGCACTCGGCGCGGATGCTCTATCGTTTTGTGCGGTCGTTCCGATCTTGGCCGGCGTCCGGCCCGTTGCCCGACGATCTTCTTCGCGATTGCCGGTTCTGCAGCTCGCGGATCGCGATGCTCGATCTCCTTCCACGCGGCGGCCGCGTCGCGGAGCTTGGCACCCAAAGGGGCGATTTTGCACGGCAGATATTGGCGAGAAACACGCCTGCGAAACTGCATCTTATCGATATCGACTTCACCCTCTTCGACAAGTCGATCGCGAGCGACAGTCGCGTGAAGTGCCATCACGGCCTGACCGATACGACCGTCACCCAATTCCAGGATGCGTACTTCGACTGGATCTATATCGACGCCGAACATTCCTATGAGGCGGTGATGGCGGACGCCAAAGCGTGTGTCCCGAAGCTAAAGCCTGGCGGTTATCTGGTCTTCAACGATTTCGGCCACATCGACCTGTCCGTCGGCCGCTATGGCGTGCATCGCGCTGTTGTGGAGTTTGCGACGGAAACGCGCTGGCCGTTCCGGTTCTTCGCTTACCAGGAAGGCGCGATGTATGATGTCGCTTTGCAAAAGCCAGCTACCGCTTAGATGACACTAGCAGCTCAGTGTGCCGTAACGGCTCACGAGCGGTGATAGTCGTCCTCGATGCGGACGATATCATCTTCGCCGAGATAGCTGCCGGTCTGCACCTCGATCAGCTCAAGATCGATCTTGCCAGGATTTTCCAGGCGGTGGCGGGCGCCGCTCGGCACGTAGATCGATTCGTTCTCGTGCAGCATCTGCACCCTGTCGCCGATCGTCACCCGCGCGGTGCCGCGCACCACCACCCAATGTTCGGCGCGATGGTGATGCAGCTGCAGCGACAGCCGGCCGCCCTGTTTCACCACGATGCGCTTGACTTGATAGCGCTCGCCCTGATCGAGCGATTGGTACGAGCCCCAGGGGCGATGCACTTTCAGATGGTCTTCGGTGAGCGCCGGGGCGACCTCCTTGAGCTTCTTGACGACGCCGCGCAAACCGTCGCCGTCCTCGCGCCGCGCCACCAGCACCGCGTCGTCGGTCGTCACGACCACGACATTGTCGAGGCCAAAGAGCGCTACCAGCTGCTTTTCGCTCGCCACGTAGGAACCGCGCGTATCGACAAAGACGGCGGCGCCGTGGGCGGCGTTGCCGGCAGCATCGCGCTCGAACAATTCCCACACCGCCTGCCAGGAGCCGACGTCCGACCAGCCGTAGGACACCGGCATGACGGCTGAGCGCGTGGTGCGCTCCATCAGCGCGTAGTCGATCGACTTGGCGGTCGCGCGCGCAAAAGCGTCCGGATCGAGCGTAACGAACGAGAGATCGGCGCCAGCTGCTTCCACCGCCGCCGCAACTGCTGAGCTGCTATCCGGCTCGAAGCGGCGATATTCCTCGAGCAGGAAGCCTGCGCGGAATACGAAGTTGCCGGAATTCCACAGATAGCCTTCGGCCACGTAGCGCGCAGCGGTTTCGGCGTCGGGCTTTTCAACGAACCGCTCGATGGCATGAAGCCCAGGCCGAATAGCTTGCGCCGGACGGATATAGCCGTATTCGGTCGCCGGCCGGGTCGGCTGCACGCCGAAGGTGACGATGAGGTCTTCCGACGCCGCCTCGCCGGCGAGCTTGCATACCTTGGCAAACGCACCCGCATCGGTCACGACGTGGTCGGCGGCGAGCGCAAGGAGGATCGGATCGCCGCCGCGCCGGTGCGCGTAGGTCGCGCCGGCGACAATCGCCGGGCCGGAATCGCGCCGCTTCGGTTCGAGCAGGATATCGGCCTCGGCACCGATAGCCGCCAGCTGTTCGGCAACCAGAAACCGGTATTGGCCGTTGGTCACGATGATCGGGCGGCCAAACAACCCCGGATCAGACACCCGCCGAATGGTTTCCTGAAACGTCGACAGCGGACCAAACAGCGGCAAGAACTGCTTCGGCCGGTTTTCCCGCGACGCCGGCCATAGCCGCGTACCGGCGCCGCCGCACATGATGAGGGGTATGATCGGTCGAGCCAAGGTCTGCGGTCCGAGACTATGTGCGCCCAAGTGCGCCGTTGCGGCTTCAGTCAACGTGCATCTTGCACGCGAATTCTCTTTAATGCGTGCAACTCACACAACAGGGGATGGCTGTCAAATACTGCGACGCGGCGGCGTTAACGACGCAGGCGACCTGCGTCTCATCCGTTTACCGGTTAAGGATCCGGCCAGCGACGGCATCGAGCTTCTTCAGCAATTCGGAATCGCGCGCTTCGGGCGTGGTTATCAAAGCGTTGTCGAGCGCCCGGTCCGAGCCGATCGGACAGGGCTCATGCTCGCGCGGAAAGTCGCGGGCGAGGCGTCCGACCAGCCGCGTGGCCTTTTCAGCGTTGGCCAGCAGCACCTTGATGATGTCCTGCACGGTGACGGCGTCGTGGTCGGGGTGCCAGCAATCGAAATCGGTCACCATAGCGACCGTCGCGTAACAAAGCTCCGCTTCGCGCGCGAGCTTGGCTTCCGGCAAGTTCGTCATGCCGATCACCGAATAGCCGAGATTCTTGTAAGTAAGGCTTTCGGCCAGACTGGAGAATTGCGGACCCTCGATGCACACGTAGGTTCCGTCGCGCACGATCGCGATGTTCTCGGCCATCGCCGCCTCGGCGATGTGGATCCGCAGCCGTGGCGACACGGGATGCGCCATCGAGACGTGGGCCACGCAGCCGGTGCCGAAAAACGAGGTGGCGCGGGCGTGCGTCCGGTCGACGAATTGGTCGACCAGAACGAAAGTGCCCGGCGCCAGCGCTTCCTTGAACGAACCGCAGGCCGAGAGTGAAACGAGATCGGTCACGCCGGCACGTTTGAGTACATCGATGTTGGCGCGGTAATTGATATCGGTCGGCGACAGCCGGTGCCCCTTGTCGTGGCGCGACAGGAATACAATCGGCAAGCCGTCGATCTCGCCGATGAGCAGCGCAGCCGACGGCTTGCCCCACGGACTCTCGATAGTCTTGCTTTGTGCGTTGGTCAGCCCCGGCAGCTCGTAGATGCCGGAGCCGCCGATAATGCCGAGAACGGATTTTGTCATAGCCCAGTGTTACTGCCTTTCATAACCATATTTTTGTTGCCTCAACACAACGCGAATCGCAAGTGGTTCGCCAGGCTGGCGCTTCGACGGCAGCCGCAATCCACCTGACTGCAACCCGCCCCCGCCTTTGGTTGGACAGCGAAACTCGACGGGCAATTTTAGTCGGCTTCCACTTTTCCGGACCCTACGCTAAACAGACCATCCCATGCTCCGCCGCCTTTATGACTGGTGCGTCGAAACCGCCGGCAAGCCGCATGCGGCTTGGATATTGGGTGCCGTGTCGTTTTGCGAAAGCTCGTTCTTTCCCATCATCCCGGACGTGATGCTGATCCCGATGGCGCTGGCGCGGCCCGACCGGGCTTGGTGGCTGGCCACGGTCTGCACGTTCGCGTCAGTAGCCGGCGGGGTGCTCGGATATTTCATCGGCGCTGCACTTTACGACACACTCGGGCAATGGCTCATTCATCTTTATGGCTATGGCGACAAGGTCGAGGCGTTCCGCGCCGCCTATGCGCAATACGGCGCCCTGATAATCCTGCTCAAGGGTTTGACGCCGATCCCATACAAGATCGTGACCATCACTTCGGGCTTTGCCGGCTACAATCTCGGGTTGTTCATCCTGTTTTCGCTCATCACCCGCGGGGCGCGGTTCTTCCTCGAGGCGTTTCTGCTCAATCGCTACGGTGATGGCGCCCGCACCATCATCGAGAAGCGGCTCGGCATATGGACGTCGCTGGTCGCGATCGCCCTGGTCCTTGGCTTTATCGTTGTCGTGCGTGTGTTTTAGAAAACGCTGCAGAGCTCGGGCCGCCGGGTCTTGGCAAAGTGAGTACTGTCGCCAGTATTGTCGACTGATCTCGATCCAGAGCCGATTTACTCTGAGTCTATGATTCCAATGCCATCTTCAATGCGAAATGTGCCCTGGCAGGCCATGTGATATTTGCGACCGACGATCGGCATAACATCGTCCCGACTGAAAGACGGGACGTTGACTAAGAGTTGCTTGACCAAAACTTCTTCATATTGGTCGCCGCGCTCAAAAATGACACGCCATTTCCATTCGCCGCCCGGCGTCTGGTCGGCCATGGTGTTATAGCGGTATCGAATGAGTTCGCTCAACGATCGCCTCCTAAACTCTCCGACTCGGGCCGCACGAAGCGCAGCATGCCTTGGCGCATCATTGCCGACCGTGAAATTCACGATACCACGCCGCAAAACGGCGGACTCCTTCTTCAATGGGAGTTGCCGGTCGAAACCCGACGTCGCGCATTAGATCGTCAACGTCGGCGCAGGTCTCCGGCACGTCGCCAGGCTGCATGGGGAGGAGCTCGGTTTTCGCCTTGCGCCCGAACGCCTCCTCCAAGAGCGCGACGACATGGGAGACTTCGACCGTACGGTTGTTGCCGATATTGTAGATACGCCACGGCGCCACGGCGCTGCTCGCCGGATCAGGCCGATCGCCGAGTACTGCCTTCGCCGGCGGATTATCGATCAGCCGCTCCAGCGCCTCGACCACGTCATCTACATAAGTAAAGTCGCGCCGCATCCGGCCGTGATTGAACAACCGGATCGGCAAGCCTTCGCATATCGCCTTGGCGAAGATGAACATCGCCATATCCGGCCGGCCCCATGGACCGTAGACGGTGAAAAATCGCAAGCCCGTCGCCGGCAGCGCGTAGAGATGACTGTAAGCATGCGCCATCGCTTCGTTCGCCTTCTTGGTCGCGCCGTAGAGGCTGATTGGATGATCGACATTGTCGTGCTCGGAAAATGGCAGTCGCGTATTGGCGCCGTAAACCGAGCTTGATGAGGCGTAAACGAGGTGCGGCGTGTTGCGGTGCCGGCAGCCTTCCAGGACGTTGAGAAAGCCGGCCAGATTGGCGTCGAGATAAGCGTGCGGGTGTTCCAGCGAGTAGCGCACGCCAGCCTGCGCGGCGAGATGCACGACCGGGCCGAACGCGCCATCCTTGAACACTGCTTCGGTGAGCTTGCGATCGGCGAGATCGAGCCGGTGAAACTTGAAATGTGGGAACTGGCGCAGGACCACGAGCCGCGCCTCCTTCAGCGCCGGGTCGTAATAATCGTTGACGCTGTCGATGCCGACGACGCCGCGGCCGGCTTCGAGAAGCCGCCGGGCCAGGCAAAAGCCAATAAAGCCCGCGGCCCCGCTGACCAGAACCGGCTCGTCTGTCATGCAATGTCCTTATCGCGGCCGCTCGCTGTTATAGCCGCCCGCCGCAAGCCAGGTCTATTAGGCGCCCCGCTGGGCTCCATCCATCGGCGGATGAATTTCGGGGCTCAGGTCACATTGCTGGCCGCAATTGTTGCGATCCTTATCGCATCGCCTTCCCGACCATCGCTGACTCAATTCGATCGGTTATGCGTCGTGAACGACGTCTTTCAGCGCGTGGGATATGGGAATCAACGTTCGCGCATGCTCTCGTGCTTGTAGCGCAGCAAGGGCGATAGCAGATAAGAAAGCACGGAACGCGAGCCAGTCTTGATTTCGACAGTCACCGCCATGCCAGGCAGGAGATTGCCGGTCGCATCATCGACTGGGATTTGCGTTTTATCGAGCGAAATGCGCGCCGCGTAAAGGAGATCCTGGCCCTTCGGTTCGCTGCTGCCATTGTTGTCCGGGCTTTTCGATTTTTCCATGCTCTTATTTTGTGGTTCGTCGCGAATGATCGCGTCCGGCGATACGCTTACGACGAGGCCATGCAGCAACCCGTAGCGGGTAAAATTGAACGCATCGATCTTGATCTGGGCGTCCTGGCCCGGGTGAATAAAGCCAATGTCTCGGTTCGAAACCATGGCTTCCACTTCAAGAACAGCGTCGGCCGGCACCAGCACAGCCAATTGCTGAGCCGGTGTGACCACGCCGCCGACGGTATGCACCGATAGCTGTTGAACTACACCATCGACTGGCGCGGTCAGAACCTGAAGCTTGGTTCGCCGCTCGGCTTTCGCCAGATCATTGGCAAGATCACCAGCCTTGCGTTCGGCTTCGGCAAGGTCCGCAAACAGCTTACTACGGAACTCGGCGTCAGTTTGGGCCCGCGTTTCGGTGATCGCGGCAATGGCAGCATCTGCCTCCCGCACCCGGCTTCTCTGCACCACAAGGTCGTTTTCGTTCTCGGTCAGCAGCTGCCGAATTTCCAAGTAGGTTATCCGTGAGCCCAGTTCCTTGTCGGCGAGATATTTGCGGATCTCGACCCGCTCCTGTATCAGCGGGGCGGACGCGCTGAGCTTTTCGATTGTGGCGACAACAGTGGCGCGTTCAGCCTCCTTCTGCGCGCGCTGGCGGTCGAGCGAGGCGATCTTAGCCCGATGTTCCTCGACCTGCTTGCCAAGATATCCCCGCTGCATGTCGACAAGCAGCGGACTGGCGCCGGCAGGCGGATGAAAGTCGGCCACTGGATCATCGTTGTCACTCAACGCCGCCCGCAATCGCGCCACGTCCAGCTGGGCAGCAATGAGATCAGTCTTGATGTGCTCCGCCTCCGCCGTCGTCATGGTGGGATCAAGTTCGATGAGCGTGTCGCCCGCCTTCACGCTCTGCCCATCGCGGGTCTGGATGGCGCGAACGACACCGGTTTCGAATGGTTGTATCAACTTGACCCGGCCGCTCGGCACGATCTTACCGGACGCGGAAGCAACGATATCGATATGCCCGACGCTTGCCCAAATCAATGCCAAACAAAATAATGCGATGAGAGTCGCGCCGATGGCGCGTCCGATCGGCGACGGTGGTGTCTCGACGATTTCGAGAGCCGCAGGAAGAAAGGCGACCTCTTCTTTTTCGCGGTGGTTATTTGATCGAGACACACCGATAACATTCTTCATGGTATCGATGGCGTTGTAAGCCGATTTCATCGATGCCACTCTTTAGGAGCTGCCATAGCGTCCGCTTTTTCAGCCAATTTCATGGATGCCACTCTGCAGCCGGGAGAGCATCGCATATTGTCCGCCCTTCCTAATGAGCTCACCATGCGTGCCGTCCTCAGTGACTCGTCCACGTTCGATAGTCACGATGCGATTGGCAATACGTACGGTCGAAAGTCGATGGGCGATGATGAACACGGTGCGTCCCTTGCAGATCTGCGCCATGTTCTCCTGGATAACGCGCTCGCTTTCGTAATCGAGAGCGCTGGTAGCTTCGTCGAAAATGAGCACGCGCGGTTCGCTCACGAGCGCGCGGGCAATGGCGATACGCTGCCGCTGGCCGCCGGAAAGGCCGGTGCCGCGCTCACCAACAATGGTGTCGTAACCTTCCGGCAGCTGCAGGATGAACTCATGCGCTCCAGCAAGCGTGGCGGCGGCAATGACTTTCTCCATCGGCATTGCGGGCAGCGCCAGCGCGATATTGTCACGCACCGAACGATTGAAAAGAATGTTCTCCTGTAACACGATGCCGAGCTGGCGGCGGAGCCACATGGTGTCCACCATGGCGAGATCGACGCCATCAACGAGGACGCGGCCACTTTCCGGGACATAGAGGCGCTGAATGAGCTTGGCGAGCGTGCTCTTGCCTGATCCAGAAGGACCGACGACGCCGACAATCTGACCTGCCGGTACACTGAAATGCACGTCCCGAACCACCTCGGGGCCGTCGATACGGTAACGGAAGGTAACGTGCTCGAAGGTGATCTCGCCACGTATCTCAGGAAGCGCGGCTCGGCCTGGATTGTAGGTCGGCTCGGCCGGCGTGTTGAGGATATCGCCGAGCCGCGCGACCGAGAGCCGCGCCTGGTGGAAATCCTGCCAAATCTGCGCCAATCGAAGCACCGGGGCACTGACACGACTGGCCAGCATGTTGAACGCAACCAGCTCACCGATTGTAAGGTCGCCGGCAATCACCAGTTTTGCCCCGAAGTAGAGGACGCCAACCGTGACTAGCTTGCTGATGAGCTGTACGCATTGGCTCGCGGTATTGCCGAGGCTGATGACCCGAAAGCTTGCGGCAACGTACCCGGCGAGCTGCTCTTCCCACCGACGTTGCATTTGCGGCTCGACCGCCATCGATTTAAGCGTCTCGACTCCCGTGACGGTCTCGACGAGAAAAGCCTGATTCTCGGCGCCGCGCGCGAACTTCTCATCAAGCCGCTGACGAAACAGCGGCGTCGCTCCGGCCGAAATACCGATATAGAAAGGGAACGCGCCGAGCACGATGAAGGTGAGCAGTGGTGAATAGATGAACATCACGGCCAAGAAAACGAAAGCGAAGAACAGGTCGATGACCAGCGTCAGCGCGGAACTGGTCAGAAAGTTGCGGATGTTTTCCAGCTCGCGCACCCGCGCCACCGAATCGCCGACCCGTCTGGCCTGGAAATATGCGATCGGCAACGCAAGCAGATGACGAAACAGGCGCGCGCCGAGCTCGACGTCGATGCGGTTTGTGGTGTGCGCGAACAAGTAAGTTCGCAAAATACCCAGAATTGTCTCGAACACTGAAATGGCGACAAGCCCCACCATCAGAACATCGAGCGTGGTGAGCGTCCGATTGACGAGAACCTTGTCGATAACGACCTGGAAAAACAACGGCGAAACAAGCGCAAAGAGCTGGAGGAAAAACGAGGCGACGAGGACCTCGCCGAGCAGATAACGGTATTTGTGGATGGCGCCGAGAAACCAGTTGATGTTGAACTGACGTGACAGCTCGCCTAATCCCGCCCGGCTCGCGACCAGCACAAGACGGCCATCCCAGACCGCCTCAAACTCCGCACGCGACATAAGCACTGGTCGCAACGATAGCGGATTTTGAACCAGAACTTGGTCTTCGCTGGCTTTGCCAAGGATAAGGAAGCGGCCGTCTCGCAAGACCGCGATGCCCGGCAACGGCGTCTTGGTCAGACGTTGCCAGTTCGAGTCGTAGGTTTTCGCCTTGAGCCCGAAGTCCTTGGCGCAGCGCAGAATTTCGGGGACGCCGATGTCGCCGCCGAAGCGATGGCGGATTTGTTCGGGATCGGCGCCAATGCCGTGGAACCGGAGCAACAGCACCAGGGCGCCAAGTCCGGTTTCGCCCGGAGCCGGCTTGTCAGCGGCTACAAACACCCCACCACCCCTGTTCGCCTACCGTCCGCACCAAAATCGCTGTCAGTAGAACCGCAGTACACCGATACGTTCATCCATGCTGAGGAGTACTCAGCAATGATTGATTCGCGGCTTGCGACGTCGCGGCGACCACCATACTCCCGCCGCTGCTATCGCCCACGACGGCGAAGCTTGACGCCATGTAATTGCCCAGAAGCGCAATAGCGGCGCTGTGGGTTCCGTCGGTGACCGTCAGGGTACCCCCCGTCTGATTGCTATTCGGTAAATAGCCAAGCGTCGTTTGGGCGCCGAAGATGATGCCAGGCAGGTCGATGCCGTCCTGCGACCCAAAACCCGATACCGTCCCGGTGAATGTCGACGGCTGCCCAAGTGCCAATGTTCCCGTGGAGCCAGCGAAGGCTACTGAGCTGGAATCTGCAGCAGCCAGGTCGAGCGTCGCACCGGCCCCTATCGTAGCTGATCCTATTGTGCCGGCCGCAGATGTGCCGACCTGCAACGTGGTCCCGGGTGCTGCGTATAGCCCAATCACGCCGTCGCCGTTGAGGTCTTGATTGAAGACAAGCTCAAGCGATTCCAACGTCGAGTTGGTTCCCGATACCGCACCGATGAGGCTCGAGATGTAGTTGCCGTTGCTGTCGGTGCTCCAGACCGTATATTGATGGGTGACGGAATTCTCCCAAGCAACGTCATAGCCGGTCGCTGTTTGCACCGCACCGATCGGCGTCCAGGGGCTTAATTCACCGATCGTGACGGGCGCACCGTTGAGCATCAAATCCGGGCCCGACCCACCGCTGCCATAGAGAGCGTAGTCGTTGCCAACCTCGACGAGGCTTGTCGAGCCAAATGAATTGGTGTCCGTCTGGACCACAGTTGGAGGAGGTGGCGGGGGAGGACCAATGGTTCCGTCGCCATTGAGGTCTTGATTGAAGGCAAGCTCAAGCGATTCCAACGTCGAGTTGGTTCCCGATACCGCACCGATGAGGTTCGAGATGTAGTTGCCGTTGCTGTCGGTGCTCCAGACCGTATATTGATTGGCGGAATTCCTCCAAGCAACGTCGTATCCAGTTGCCGTCAGCGCCGCACCGATCGGCGTCCAGCCACCTAATTCACCGATCGTGACGGGCGCACCGTTGAGCATCAAATCCGGGCCCGACCCA
>CAYVPC010000035.1:19122-21071 GCA_964453555.1 uncultured Hyphomicrobiales bacterium
TGAGCGTCGGCGTGCCGCCCGTCACCGTCACCAACTCGCTCAGGGTGAGCGTCAACGTGACAGTCTTGCCGGCGTCAAGATCGCCGCTCGCGGGTGACGCTACCAGCGAAGTTATCGTCGGCGTCGTGGTGTCGATCTGCGGGCCGGTCTGGCTCAGGCTGCTCAGCGACAGGTTGGCGGTGTTGCCGGCGCTGTTGGTGATGGTTGCCGAGTTGAGGTTGACCGCGGTCGCCGTCAGGACGGACGTGTTCTGCCCGGCACCCACGGTATAGCTGAAAGTCAGCGCCGTGGTGCCAGAGCCGCTGATATAGGTCGCAGTGCCGCCGTCATTGAGGGTGAGCGTCGGCGTGCCGCCCGTCACCGTCACCAACTCGCTCAGGGTGAGCGTCAAGGTGACAGTCTTGCCGGCGTCAAGGTCGCCGCTCGCGGGCGACGCTATCAGCGAAGTTGCCGTCGCCGTGGCGATCTGCTGCGGGCTGGGGGCGGCGTTGACCTCGACGACGCCGCTCGCATCAGGAATCGTGCCGTTCACCAAAGCATCGCCGGCCGTATCCTCGATCACGGCGCCATTGCCATTGAACGCGATCGCCGTCAGGTCCGAACTCGTATCCCCTGTAACCACCGTATACGCAAACGCAAGCGAGTTGGTGCCCGAGCCGCCGGTATAGGTTGCCGCCTCTCCGTCACTAAGACTCAGAGTCGGGGTTCCATCTGCAACGATGGTTTGTTCGCTCATGTTGAGCGTAAACGTGACCACGCTGCCGGTGCTGACATCGCCGTTGTCGTTGACAATGCCCGTCCCGGAGATAGCAACCGACGCCACTGTCGGGGGCGTGCTAATAATCGGGTCAATAGAATTGGAAAATGCGCTGGTGTTGCCCGAGGTATCTGTGGCCGCGGTGGTAAACGTGTAGTCGCCATTTGCCAGCGACGTGGTCGTATAACTCCACGCGCCGCTGGCGTTGGCCGTCGTAATGCCTAGCGCGGTTGTCCCATCGAAGACGGTTACAGTGGTGTTTGCCTGGGAGGTACCGGTCAGGATCAACTGGTTTGTGCTGCTAATCGAGTAATCATAAATTATCGGAACCGGGATGGTGGCTGCCGAGGCGCCAGTCTTAATCGTGACGTCGAATGCCGTTGAGAGCGCGCTGACATCACCGGATGTATCCACGGCCATAGCGGTGAAGGCGTTTGTGCCGCCCGCCAGGCTTCCGGTCACAAACGACCAGGCACCGTTCGTGTTGGCGGTTGCGGTGCCGATCTGGATCGCACCGTCGAACACCAGTACGGTGCTGTCGGCCACCGCGGTTCCGGTCAACGTCAGACCGTCACCTGCTGTGCCGCCCGACGAATATCCGTTGATCGTCGGTGTGGCCAACGTCGGAGTGGCGCTTGGTAACTCGACGATGATGGGATCATCGGTGAGAGTCACCTGGACCGATTGGGTGTTCAGGTAGGCTGCAATCGGCGCCGCGCCGGTGACCGGGTCGAAAACCAGGACGACGTTCTGTGTCTGGCCGAAATTGACCGTAGTTGCCTCGCTCGGCGCGACGACTTCGCTCGCGGTGTTCGGGTTCCAGATCTGCGATTCCGCCCAGAGAACTAGATCGAACGTGCCGGTGCTTTTCTCCAGCAAGAGTTGATTAGCGTTGCTGGGAAGATTGGGTACCGCGTAGCTCAAGCTGCCCGGAGTGAACGAGGAGGTGGCGCCGGGATCGGCCAGCAGGGTCGTCAGGTTGTGGACGGCAGTCGCGGCAAGCTTTGGCGTGCCATCAGCCGTGAATAGCCCCCAATACCCACTTTCATCATCAAACAATTCGTAGAGATAGGTCTCCGGCACCCCCTCCTTGAATGCGTCCATCAGGGTATCAAGCGTGAGCTTCGCCTGGACGGTCGAATCTACGCCGCTGTAAGTATCAGACACATTGGTTTCGTAGCCGGTCTCGGTG
>CAYVPC010000036.1:0-20768 GCA_964453555.1 uncultured Hyphomicrobiales bacterium
GCTGCACGTCCGGCCACGGCATCTGCGGTATCGCCCGGCTGTCGCCGCGCTCGATTACGGCGACGGCCATCTTCATGGCCGCTGCGATCGTCGTGGTCGCGGTGACCCGGCATTTGATCGGAGGCTGAAGCCATGCGCGCGCTCGCCAGTCTCGTTTGCGGCTTTGTCTTCGGCTGGGGATTGTTCATCTCCGGCATGATCCGGCCGGACAAAGTGTTGGGTTTCCTCGACGTGCTCGCGATCCCGAGCGGGAATTGGGATCCGAGCCTCGCCGTGGTGATGGCGGCCGCACTCGCCGTCACCTTCGCCGGCTATGCGCTGGCGCGGCGGCGGACGCCTGTATTCGAAAGTGCCAATCAATGGCCGACGCAAACGGCGATCGACCGGTCGCTGGTCGGAGGCTCAGTCCTGTTCGGGGTCGGTTGGGGACTTGTGGGTCTGTGCCCGGGACCGGCGATCGAGAACCTAGCCTCGTTGTCGCCCGGCGTCGTCATCTTCGTGATCGCGATGGCGGTCGGCACGATCGGCCACGATTTTTGGTACGCGCGCAGCGTGCCCGCCGAGCAGGCGCTTGTGCAGGCGGCGGACGGCTAAGTCCCGATCAACGTCCCTTGATGTAGGCGGTCAGGCCGGCTGCGAGGTGGTCGAACAGCAGCCGCACACGGCGCGTCGCTTTCAGGTCCTCGTGCATCACCAGCCAGACTTCAAGCGCGTATTGTAGCGCGTTCGGCAGGATGGGGATCAGTTCCGGCATGCGCCGGGCGATATTTTCCTGACAGCCGCCGATGCCGATCCCGGCGCGTAACGCTGCAAGCTGGGCGAGATCGTTGTCACAACGAAGGCCGAAATCTTCACGTGCCAATCGTTTGCCGAGTTCGCCGGCGGCGCGAAACGAGCGGCTGTCGCGGTCGAAGCCGATCAGGCAATGGCTGGCGAGGTCGGCGAGCGAGCGCGGCTCGCCGAAACGGGCGAGATAGTCGCGATGCGCGTAGAGCCTGATGCGCGAAGCGCCAATGCGGCGCGCGACTAGGCCGCTCTGCGTCGGGCGCACCATGCGCACCGCGATGTCGGCGTCATGGCGTGCCAAATCCTCATTGCGGTTGGTGAGCGCGAGCTCGATCGCAATGCCGGGATGCTCGGCGTGGAAGGCGGCGAGGACCGGCGGCAGCACTTCGCAGCCGATGATTTCGCTTGCAGTCACGCGCACGGCGCCGCGGTCGGCGGCGGCCTCGCCGGCGGCGGCGCGGCCCAGCGCCGCAGCAGCAGCCGCCATCGCTTCGACATGCGGATCGAGCGCGAGCGCTGCCGGCGTCGGCGTCAATCCGCGCGGCGAGCGGGTGAACAAAGTCACGCCGAGCGCCGCTTCGAGCGCATCGATGTGGCGGCCGACCGTCGGCTGGGTCAGCCCGAGCCGGCGCGCCGCGCCGGAAAGGCTGCCGTCACGCGCAACCTCGGCGAAGGTACGTAGCTCATCCCAATGGGGCGTCCGCCGTATCATACATTAATGTATATCTGATGAATAATAATATGCAATTTCGTTTAAGGCGAGCAGGCGCTATGTAATGGCCGTTGCACCAAGGAGCCGCCGCCATGCATGCCTTGACCCGATCCTCCGAACATACGGAGAATCTTCCGCTACCATTGCTGGGCGCGGAGCTAGGATTTGTGACTGGCGGCGTGCGCTGGGCGTTGAGGCTTGAAGCGTTCGCCGCCTTTGCCGCCGCGGTCGCGGTTTATGCGTATAACGGCTTTTCGTGGCCTATCTTCGCCCTTCTGATCCTGGCGCCCGACCTCCCAATGCTCGCTTATGTGGCCGGACCGCGCACCGGCGCCATCGCCTACAATCTCGCGCATAGCGTCACGCTCGCGCTTGCGCTTGCGCTTGCGCTGACGCTGGCTGGATTTTTCTGTGGCACGCCGCTTGCCATAGCCGCCGGCCTGATCTGGATCGCCCATATCGGCTTTGACCGGGCGCTCGGCTACGGAATCAAATATCCGACAGGCTTCGGCGACACCCATCTCGGCCACATCCGCCGGCGCTGAACCATCCACCAAGCTGCCTTCAAAGAAGAGCGAAACCATGCGCATTCACGCCATCGAGACCGGCCGCGTGCTGATCAAGCAGGTGCAGATCGAAAGCCGCGGCCACGGCCTGTGGCGGCAACTCCAGCCGGTCGTCTCGCCGCAATGGGCGGACTGGTCGCCGGTTTATGCTTGGGCCATCGAGCATCCCGAGGGCGTGATCGTCGTCGATACCGGTTCGGCTACCCATCTGAAATCACTGCCCCGCTGGCACCCTTACTTTCAGCTCGCGGTCCGCTTCGAAATCGAGCGGGAACAGGAAGTAGGCCCGCAGCTGAAAAGCTTGGGCATAGGTCCGCGCGATGTCCGGACCGTCGTGCTGACGCATATGCACATCGACCACGACGGCGGGGCTACGCATTTTCCGCACAGCCGCATCCTAGCCGACGGCGGCGAGATCGCGCGCACGGCCGGCATCAGCGGCGCCCTGCTCGGCTATCTGCCCAAGCGATGGCCGAAATGGTTCGATCCGCAGCCGCTGGCGTGGGAGAGATCGTCCTGCGGACCATTTTCCCGCAGCGCGCGTCTTACCGAAGCCGGCGACGTGATAGCCGTGCCGACGCCTGGGCATACGCCCGGCCATTTGTCGGTATTGGTCCGCGATGAAGATCAGCAGATCGTGCTTGCCGGCGACACGTCGTATCTTGAATCGACAATGCTGCGCGACGCTGTCGACGGCGTCTGCCCCGATGAAAACGTGGCGCGGGCGACGCTGGCGAACATCAGGGCGTTGTGCGCGCAGCAGCCGACCATCTACCTGCCAACGCACGACCCGCATTCAGCCGAAAGGCTGCACCGGCGGCAAACAGTGGCAGTGCGCGAGTCACCTCAAATGCGCAAGGCCACCACTTGCCCACCGTCAGCGACAATAATCGCGCCGGTCATGTAGCGCCCGGCGTCGGACGCCAGCAGCAGCAAAGGTCCATCGAGATCGGCGATTTCGCCGAAACGGCCCATGGGGATTCGCCGCTTCATTGCAGCGCCCCGTTCACTCGCGAGATAGTCGCGATTCATTTCGGTGATGATCCATCCCGGCGCTATGGCGTTGACGCGGATGCCCTTGAACGCGAGTTCGATCGCCAGTGCCTTGGTGAGCTGGATCACGCCCGCTTTGGCCGTCGCGTAGCTGACGACGCCATTGTCGGGAGTCATACCGAGCACGGATGCGATATTGACGATGGAGCCGCCTTTGCCGGTGGCGAGCATGCGGAGCGCCGCCTCCTGGGCCCAAAAGAACACCGCATCGAGGTTGGTCGAGAGCACGCGCTGCCAATCTGCTTCAGCCAGTTCCATGGCGCGGCCGGACTGCACAATGCCGGCGTTGTTGACCAGGATGGTCACCGTACCAAAGGCTTTTTCCGCCGCATCGAAAGCATTTTGCATGGCCGCGCGGTCGCGCACATCGGCCTCGACCGCGACGGCGCGGCCGCCGGACTTCTCGATCCGCGCTTGCAGCGCCGCAAGGCGGTCGGCGCGCCGCGCCACCAGCGCCACGGCCGCGCCGTTCTGCGCCAAAACTTCAGCGAAACGCGCGCCGAGTCCGCTGGAGGCGCCGGTCACCAGCGCCACGTTGCCGGCCAGGTCGAAGATTTGTGCCGCGCTCATGCGCCCCTCCTGGCGGTCCCTCATCGATACTTGCGTCCATTCCGCATCGGTTCGCAAGCGGGAACCTTTGCGCAGAAAGCGGGTTCAGTACCTGCAACGCTGAACGAATCCAAGACGGGCGACCCATGGACAATCCTCTGCTTTTCAGCATGTGGCTGGGCGCGGCGCTCTACGCCGCCGTTGGCCTGCTAGGCATCGTCGCTTTTCACGACGGCGTGCCAAGCGTCCACGACCTCACGGCCGGATACGGCGTGGCCTACAGCACCATAGCCAGTTCAGAAACCATGAATTTCCGCGCGCCGCGTTGACGACCACGCCACCGCGGTCAGGAAACAACGCGCGGCAGGCGGATTACGGGGTTCCGCTGCTGTCACGATCCATAGAGCTTGTGCGGCAGCAACGTCGCAAGCCCAGGCAAAAACCACAGCCCCGCGAGCATCGCGAGCTGGATCAGTACGAACGGGATGATGCCGACGTAAATATCGCGCGTCGTCACTTCCGGCGGCGCCACGCCGCGCAGATAGAACAGCGTCGGGCCGAGCGGCGGATGCAGATACGAGGTTTGCAGGTTGACCGCGATCATGACGCCGAGCCAGACCGGATCGACGCCGGGCATCTTGAGAAGCACTGGCGCGACGATCGGCACCACCACGAAAATGATCTCGAAGGCGTCCATCACGAAACCAAGCACGAATAGCGCGACCATCACGGCCAGGATCGCGCCGCCGACGCCGCCGGGCAAATTGGTGAGCGCCCGCTCGACCAAAACATCGCCGCCGAGCCCGCGGAATACAAGACTGAACAAGGTCGCGCCGATAAGGATGAGGAAGATCATGCTGGTGATCTCCGTCGTGCGCACCGTGACCGGCGGCAGCAGGCCGGCGAGGCCATTCCTGCGCGCCGCAAGCAGGATTGAACCAACGGCTCCGACCGATGCCGCTTCGGTCGGCGTCGCCACGCCCGCGAGAATCGAGCCGAGCACGATGAGAATGAGCGCCAGCGGCGCGACCAAAACCTCGCCAAGCCGCAGCGCCAGAGCTAAGCCCTGCGGCGCGGCCGGATCCGGCTTCAGCGGCGGCGACTTTCGCGGAAAGAAAACCGCGACGGCGATCAGATAAAGCAAATACAGCAATACCAGAACCAGCCCCGGCAGAATTGCGCCGGCGAACAGATCGGCCACGGTAACGGTTTGCGGCGCGAAATTTCCCTTGGCCAATTGCGCCGCTTGATAGGAATTACTGAGCTGATCGCCGAGCAAGATCAGCACGGTCGCCGGCGGAAAGATCTGCGCCAGCGTCGCGGTGGCCGCGACCGTGCCGGCCGCCAGTGCCTTGTCGTAACCGTGCCGCAGCATGGTCGGCAGCACGATTAGTCCCATCGTCACGGTTGTCGCGCCGACGATGCCTTTGGCCGCGGCGAGCAGCACGCCGACAAGCGTGACGGCGATGCCGAGCCCGCCGGGCAACGCGCCGAACAAACGCGCCAATGTTTCCAACAACTCTTCGGCAATCCGCGAGCGCTCGAGCATTACGCCCATGAAAATGAAGAGCGGGATGGCGAGCAGCACATCGTTGTTCATGATGCCGAATATGCGCTGCGGGAGCGCGCCGAGGAGACTTAAGTCCATCGCGCCGGCTGCGGCGCCGAGCGCAGCGAAGATGAGCGACATGCCGGCCAGCGTCAGCGCGACCGGATAGCCGGCGAGCAGTGCCGCGCACACGGCAAGCACCATCACGACGGCGAGCGTTTCGCTCATGGTCAATTGGCCGGCATCGTCGGCGGCCCCGCCAGACTGAGCGCGGCGCGGATCGCCTGCGCGACCCCTTGCAGGCCGATCAGGGTGGCGAACAGGGGAATGAGCGCCTTGAGCAGATAGGTGAACGGCAAACCGCTCGCCTCGCGCGAGCGTTCAAGGATCGCCCACGAACGCTCGGCGTACGGCAGCGATACCAGCGCCAGCACGACCGCGAACGGTAAGAGCAAAACCAGCGCGCCCAAAAGATCGACAAGCGCCCGCGTGCGCGGTTTCGCCGCTGCATAGAAAACATCGACGCGCACGTGACCGCCGAGTTGTAGCGTCCAGGCGGCGGCGAGCATAAACAGCGCCGCATCGGCATACAGGACCGATTCCTGCATGGCGATCGACCCGACGCCGAATGCATAACGCAACACCACTACGGCGAATTCGATGGCAACGACGAAAAGGCAGCAGCACGACGCCAGCCGGCCGGCCGCCGTATTGAGGCGGTCGATGCCGGCGGCGATGCGCTCCAATATCGTCCTCATGGGCTCCGGACCGGCGTTTCCGGGTGGTGCGATAAGTCCCCTGCCGCACTATAGTGCGCAAATCGGTTGCCGCGAATGGAGCACCGCGCGATGGCGCACGAAGACGATCACGACGACCATCACAAGCACGGCTCGGAAATGTCAGAGATGCAGTTGCGCGTGCGGGCGCTGGAAACCGTCCTGGCCGAAAAGGGCTATATCGATCCGGCTGCGCTCGACGTGATGATCGAGGCGTATGAGACCAGGATCGGACCGCACAACGGGGCGCGGGTCGTCGCCCGGGCCTGGGCCGATCCCGCGTTCAAGCGCGCCCTGCTCGAGGATGCGACCAAGGCGGCGCAATCGCTCGGCCTGATCGACCGCGTCGGCGATCACCTGATCGCGGTCGAGAATTCGCCCACGCTCCACAACATGATCGTGTGCACGCTGTGCTCCTGCTATCCGTGGGAAGTGCTCGGCCTTCCGCCGGTCTGGTACAAATCCGCGCCCTACCGCTCGCGCGCGGTCAGCGACCCGCGCGGCGTGCTCACCGATTTCGGCCTGACTCTGCCGTCCGACACGCAAATCCGCGTCTGGGATTCGACCGCGGAGACGCGCTTTGTCGTGGTGCCGATGCGGCCGGCCGGCGCCGACGGCTGGAGCGAAGAAAAACTTGCCGCCTTGGTCACGCGCGACTGCATGATCGGCACCGGATTGCCGAAGAACCCGCGCGAGGTCGCGTGATGGACGGCGTGCACGACATGGGCGGCATGCATGGCTTCGGCAAAGTCGAGCCGGAAGCGGACGAGCCGGTTTTCCATGCCTATTGGGAAGCCCGCTGCCTCGCGCTCAATCGCGCCATGGGTGCGATCGGCGCCTGGACTATCGATGAAGGCCGCTCCGGCATCGAGAGGCTGGCGTCCGATGTCTATCTGGCAAGCTCCTATTATGGAAAATGGGCGCTGCGGCTGGAGAATATGACGATCGAGCGCGGCCTCGCCGGCGCCGATGAGATTGCCGCCGGGCATGCGTTGCGCCCTGCCAAGCCGCTCAAGCGAAAGCTTACCGTCACCGACGTTCCGCGCACGCTAACGCGCGGCTCGTTTTTCCGTCAGGCGCCGGCGCCGGCGCGCTTCAAGGCCGGCGATCGCGTGCGCACAAAAAACATTCACCCGGCAACGCACACGCGGCTGCCCCGTTACGCGCGCGGCCACGTTGGGACGGTCGAAGCAATCCGCGGCTGCCATGTGTTCCCGGACTCAGTTGCGATCGGCGCCGGCGAGAATCCGCAATGGCTCTATACCGTGCTGTTCGATGGACGCGAGCTATGGGGCGACAACACCGATCCGACGCTCAAGGTCTCGATCGAGGCGTTCGAGCCGTATCTGGAGGCGACTTGATGAGTTCCGAGGCCGTCACCTTGCGGATGCGGCGCGATACCGAAGGCCGGGTGTTCCACGAGCCGTGGGAAGCGCAGGCCTTTGCGCTCGCGGTCTCGCTGCAAGACCGCGGCGTATTCACCCGAACCGAATGGGCGGCCGCACTCGGCGAGGAAATCAAGAAGGCGCGGGCCGCCGGCGATTCCGATCCCGGCGAGACTTATTATCACCACTGGCTCGCGGCGCTCGAGCGGCTCGTCGCCGCAAAGGGTCTTGCCGATGCGCAGTCGTTGGCGCGCACGCGCGACGCTTGGGTGCGTGCCTGCGAACGCACGCCGCATGGCACGCCGATCGCGCTAAGACCGGACGATTTCAGGAGTTGACGGCCAAACCGGCGGATGCGTGCCGAGCGGGACCGAAGGCCGCGTCCATGCTGCCGGCATCGCGGAAAGTTGCGCGGCGTGCCGGACGGCGCGCATCGCGCCGAAAGGCGACGGGCTCGTCTCAAGCAAGTCCTCGACATCGGCGCGCGATGGAATTTGAGCGGAAAAGCCGCTGTCCAGGCACCCCAAATTCCACACCCAGCGGCCCGTCGCGGCCAGCGAGACACGTACCAGCCAGTTGCCGCCTTCGTTTGCCTGACGGATGCGGGCCATAATCGCTCCGAATGCGAGCAGATAACCGGTCGCGTGATCGAGAGCCTGGCAAGGTAATTCCTTCGGGCCGTCGACACCCGCGGCTTGCGCCTCGGCGTGGTTGAAGCCAGTCGCGGTCTGAACGAGCGAGTCGAACCCGCGGCGCCCGGCCCACGGTCCATGGTCGCCGTAAGCCGACAACGTGCCATAGACGATGCCGGGACGCAGCGCCGCCACATCGGCGAATCCAAATCCGCGAGCGGCGAGCGCGCCCGGCCGGAACGCTTGCAGAAAAATGTCGGCGCCTTCGACGAGCCGCCGCAACGCGGCTTTGCCCTCCGGCGCGGCAATATCGGCATAAGCGGACAGCTTGCCGCGGCTGGTATCCTTCACCAGCCAGTCGATGAACGGCAGGCCCGGCGCCGAAATCCGCATCACGTCGGCGCCGTTCGCCGCGAGCGCCCGGCCTGCGACCGGCCCGGCGATGATGCGCGTGAGGTCGAGGACGCGCAGACCCGAAAGCGGCCGCGGACCGTGCGGCAACGGCCGCGCCGGCGCGTCACTGATTTTTTCGATGTGTATGACCGGCGTGGCGGCTACCGCCGCCGCTTGCGGATGCGCGGCCCATTCTTGCGGCGAACGCATCGCTGCAACCACGCCACCGCTTTCGTAGGCTTTGGTCTCGAAGGCGACGGCTTCCCACTGCTTCAGCGCGTCCTCGATGGCGGCGCGCGCGGGCGCGCAACCCAGGAGATTGAGCACATTCTCCCGATGATGCGCAAAATTCATGTGCAGGCGGACAAAGCCGCCGTCACCGCACCGATAAGCGGCAAACAGCGGATTGAACATGGATGCCGGCCCCTCGCCAACGACGGTCAGATAATGCTCGCTGCGAAATTCGACCGCCGCATGGCGCATATCCACGCCGACCTCCTGGCGCGCCGCGCCGGCGTAATGCCGCAGTTCGGCCGCCGCGAGCGCCGCGGCGGCGATACTCGCCTGCGCTGCCACCCCGACCCGGAAGGACGATGGGAGCGCCGGCTCGCTGCCGGTAAGCTTCAAATGACCGAGCGCGGACGCGTCGCCCCCGGCCAGCCGCCAAAGGCCGGCCATAATGTCGCTAGCCGTGCGCGCGGCAGTCACGGCGTTTGCCTCTTTCAGTGGCGTACCGGACGTGTTTGCAGCTTGCTGCGATTTAATGAAGCGCGGCCAATCCTTGCCAGTATAATGGGACGCAACTAAAAATACTCGCCGTCACGCCCGCCGTTATATCGGGTCCGGTTTGCATGATCGCTGGTTCAAGATCGGGCTTAGCCGCCGCCTTTTCCGCCGGCATTTGGGCCGGCGCAACGATCGCTTTCCCCGCTTCCGCAGCCACCTACGAACAGATGGTCGCGCAGTGCATGGAGCAGGCGCGTCCGGCGGTGGTCGCTTGCGTGCGAAGTAAGGGTGGCGGCGGCTGGCACGGTGGCGCCGATCCGAAAACCGTCGAAGCATGCCGCGCGTCCGTCGGCAAGCCGCTCGTCTTTGCTTGCGTGCACCGGTTGCAGATGGGGCAAGCAGCCGGCACGCCGGCGCCGGCGGTGCCGAAAGAAGAAACGGCGGTGCCGCAGGACGTGATTCCTGTTCAACACAAGTTCATTGCACCGCCGCGCACCATCGCCGACATCACCGCCATTCTCGACCAGGAAAAGCCGGACGAAGCCAAAATCGCCCAGCGCAAGGCGATGGCCGACGCGGCTCCGCCGAACAACGCGCCACCCGCCAAACTGGCGCAGTTCTACCTGGACCGCGGCAGTGCACGCGCGCTGCTTGGCCGCAATAAAGAGGCGCTCGCCGACGGACTTCAAGGGCTGGCAGTCACTAAGGGCAACAGCGTTGAAGCTTATCTGGTGGTCCATCTTCGGCAGTTTGTCGCGTTGCAATACAGGGCGCTTGGCGACCCGCAAAATTCGATCGCGATAGCCCAGCTGATCGTGCGTGACGGCGATATCGTCGGCCAGCGCGGCAGTCTGGTCGAGGCATTAGCCCATATTGTCCGCACGCTGATCTCCATGGGCGACGTCAGCCAAGCCGGGACTTATGCCGACCGCATCCAACAACGCATTGAAGAGGCGCGCGGCAGCGTGGTCCCGTTATGGCGCCAACGTTACAGCGTGTACGGCCGTGCCTGGGAAGCCGACGTTGACTCCGTGCGGGGCGCGGTTTTCGAGGCGCGCGGTCAGTATGCCGAGGCCGAAGCCGCCTACCGGCGCGCCGAGGCTTTCCGCCGTGCTGGGGTAAAGGATCTGCCCCGCTATGACGGCCCAACGCCTCCAGAGCATTTATTGCAAGCCGCCGATACCGATCTTCTCGCAGTCGCCCGCAATGAATCCAAGCAGGGGCGACTCAGCGAGGCCGAGGCGAACGCGCGACGCGCACTGCTCGGCACGCTGCGGCGGCAGGGCAAATACGCGCCGGTCACGCCGGTTTTTATTGTCGGCCTGGCCGGCATCCTGGTCGAGCAGGGCCGCTATCAGGAGGCAGAAAAGCTTGCCCGCTCGGCGCTCGATGTGGACCGTACACTCGGCCTCGCCGGTGATGCACCGGAAGTGGTCAACGTTCTCTCGCAGCTCGGCAATATCCTCGTTCTCCAGCGCAACACCAAAGAAGCCGCGGTCATTTATGCGGAACTCGACAAGGCAATCGAACAGTGGCCGCCGGCGCAGCGTGAGACGTTCCAGCTCAACGACTCGCGCATCGCTGCGCTCTACGCGTCCGGCCACGTCGATGCCGGTATCGCCGCGGCGGAGGAGCTGGTCAAGCGCGTCATCGCCCATACCGGCGAGAAGAGCTTCGACACCGCCGCAGCGCGCGGCACGCTGGCAGTCGGCTATGCGCGTGCCGGGCAGGACGCCGACGCCATCCGCGAGTTCAAAGCCGCAATCCCGATTCTATTGACGGCGGCGCGCGAGAACGCCGACGATGACGATCCGACCGTCGTCGCCGCCCGCAATGTCCGGCTGCAGCGGATTGTCGAAGCCTATATCGGCGTGCTGGCGCGCGGCGCGACCACCTCGAACGAAGTCGCGGTCGAGACGTTCGGGTTTGCCGACGCCGTGCGTGGCCATGCCGTGCAGAAGGCGCTGGCGGATTCGAGCGCCCGCGCGGTCGCCAAGGATCCGGCGCTCGCCGAACTGGTCCGCAAGGAGCAGGACCTCGCCAAGCAGATCAGCGCGGAGCTTGGCACGCTCAACAATCTCCTGGCCCTGCCCTCGGATCAACGCGACGACGGCGTCGTGCGGGCGACCAATGCCGCGATCGAAAAGCTGCGCGCCGATCGCAAAACCGCCCGCGCCGAAATCAATCGGCGCTTCCCGGCCTACGCCGACCTAGTCGATCCAAAGCCGCCATCGGTCGATGACGTCAGAGCGGCGTTGCGCACGGGCGAGGCGCTGCTTTCGTTCTATTTCGGCCAAGACGCGAGCTTCGTGTGGGCGGTGCCGAAGGACGGCGCGGTCGCGTTTGCCGCGGTGCCGGCGACCGCCGCTGAGCTACAAACCAAGGTTCATAAGCTGCGCCAGGCCCTCGAGCCGCAGATCGCGATGGTAAGCGAAATTCCGCCCTTCGATCTGACGCTCGCCTACGAACTCTACGGATCGTTGCTCAAGCCGGTCGAGTCGGCCTGGAAGGCGCAGAAAAGCCTGATCGTGGTGACCAATGGTGCGCTGGGCGAGCTGCCGATCGGGCTCCTGCCGACGGCGCCGTCGCAGATCGATACGCAAGCCAAGCCGCTGTTTGCCGGCTATCGCAATGTTCCGTGGCTCGCACGCACGCAGGCTGTGACGGTCATCCCGTCGGCGTCGGCGTTGCTTACGTTGCGGCGGCTGCCGGCGGGCTCGCCCACACGCGACAAGCTGATCGGTTTCGGCGATCCGTATTTCAACGAACAAGAAGCAAAGGAAGCAGAAACCGCGCAGCCAGCGGAGAGCGTAGAAGTCGCCGCCTTGGTCCCAAGCGGCACCGGATTAGACGCGACAACGCGCGGGCTGCCGCTCAAGCGGCGGGCGTCTCCCCATACCGAAGAAGTCGGCAAGGCGGAGCTCGCGTTGCTGCCGAGACTTCCGGACACGCGCCAGGAATTGACCGCGATGGCGCAGGCGCTTGGCGTCGATCCCGCAAAGACGCTCTATCTCGGCAAGGCCGCCAACGAGCAAAACGTCGAGACGATGGATTTATCGCGTTTCCGCATTGTCGCATTCGCCACCCATGGGCTTGTCCCCGGCGACATCGACGGACTGACCCAGCCGGCTCTGGCGTTGACCGCGCCGCAAGTGGCGGGCGTGCCGGGCGATGGGCTCCTGACAATGGAAAAGATTCTCGCGCTTAAGCTCGACGCCGATTGGGTCGTGCTCTCGGCCTGCAACACCGCGGCGGGCGCCGGCGCTGGCGCGGAAGCGGCGTCCGGTCTGGGCAGTGCGTTCTTCTACGCCGGCACGCGCGCCTTGCTGGTCACCAACTGGTCGGTGCACTCGGCCTCTGCGCGCGAATTGACGACGGATCTATTCCGGCGGGTTGGCGCCGATCCAAAACTGTCGCGCGCCGAGGCATTACGGCAGGCTATGATGAGCCTGCTTGACAGCCCGGGTTCGGTCGACAGTTCGGGCAACACCGTCTTCACCTACGCGCATCCGCTGTTCTGGGCGCCTTACTCGCTGATCGGCGATGGCGGAGGCAGTTGATCAATCAAATGCAATGCGCGGGACACTCATGAGACCGGGTGCGCTTAATCGGCCGCTGTCACCGGTCGTCCGGCTGGTTGCGGCAGCTCTTTGCTTCACCGGCATGCTGGCCGCGCCGCTACCGGCCCGTGCGTTTGAGCTCGTTACCCCGGAGGAAGCCGCGCTCCCGGCCGGCCAGTTGCCGGCGCTTGAACTGCGCGGCGGCCCGACAAGGCGGCCGGCCGTGATGGTCATTTCGCCGCCGCCGACCGCCGGGCTCCTGCACTCGCCGGTCGATTTGAAGCTGCAATTTCACGCGTTTGGCGGCGGCACGATCGATCCAAACTCGGTGGTGGTGACCTACCTCAAACAGCCGGCGATCGACATGACGCAACGCCTGGCGCCCTTCATCACCGCCGACGGCATCGTCATTTCACACGCCGACGTACCGGCCGGCAAACACGAGTTTTGGATCGAACTAAAAGACAAGGATGGGCGCATAGGCGCCGCCGAGTTCAGCTTCCAGATCACCAAGTGAACGCCGAAGCCTGATGCCGACCATCCTGATCTCGTATCGCCGCGCCGATACCGCCGCCATCACCGGCCGCATCTTCGATCGCCTGACATCCTATTATGGCGAGGAATCGGTATTCATGGACATCGACAACATTCCGTTCGGCGTCGATTTCCGCAGTAAGATCCTGGATACCCTGAAACGCACCGACATCGTGCTGGCGGTGATCGGCTCGAACTGGATCGGCGCCGACGCTACCGGAAGCGCACGGATCAACGAACCGACCGACGCGGTCAGGCTCGAAATAGAGACCGCGCTGGCCCAAAAGACCCCGATCATTCCAGTGCTGGTCGACGGCGCCAAAATGCCCGCCAAGGACGCCGTGCCCGACCAGTTCGGCGATTTCGTCTACCTTAATGCCGCCGACGTCGCGATCGGCCGCGATTTCCGGACGCATGTGGACCGTCTGATCGAAGCCATCGATCTCACCTTGTCCGGCGCCGCGCATGTCGTCGCTCCGCGGCTCGCCTCCGGCCGGGCACAAGACGAAAAGTCGGCGAAAACGGTCTGGCTTAGCAATGGACTGCGCTATCTCGCCGTGCCACTGGTCGTGCTCGTTATCGCCCACCATGTCATCGTCAACGCCTTCGACCTGCGGGTCGAATATCTTTGGGCCGTATCGGCGACAATCCCGTTTATTTTCGGCTTTCTTTTTTTCTGGGTGGCCCGGAGCGGCGCCGCAGCGGGATTTGGCTTCGCCTGCGCGCTCGGCATCGTCGCGGTGATCGCAATGACGGTGTCGCAGAGCCTCAATTCCGGCGACCCGATCATGCCGCAAAATCGGTTCGAGTGGCGCGACAACATTCAATTCGCCGCCGGCGTCGCGCTCAGCTATCTGGCGGGCCACGCGCTTGCGCGCATCCTGCGCGCGGCAGGCGGGCGGAAATTGCCGAATAAGTAGACAAGGAAGTCGCGGTCGGCGAACCGACCAAGCCGCTGAATCAGCTCACAGCATGCCCAGCAGATGCGGCAGCCAGAGCGACAGCGCCGGAATGTAGGTCACCATCACCAGGAAAATCAGCATGGTGCCGAGCCACGGCAGCACTGCGACCGTGAGTTCGGTGATGCCCATGCCGGTGATGCCGGAGGCGACATAGAGGTTTAGCCCCACGGGCGGATGGCAAAGCCCGACCTCCATGTTGACCGCCATCAAGACACCGAGGTGCACCGCATTGACGCCGAGCGCCGCCGCCATCGGGAACAAAATCGGCGCCATGATCAGCACGATCGCGGCGGGATCCATGAAGTTGCCGGCGGCCAACAGCACGACATTGGTGACGAGCAGAAACGCAACGGTGCCGAACCCCTGCGCGCTCATCCATCCGGCCATGGACTGCGGGATTTGCTCGGAGGCGAGCAGCCAGGAGAACACGGCCGCGTTGGTGATGATGTAAAGAATCATCGCGCTCATCGACGCGGCTTTGAGGAGCACCGCCGGCAGGTCGGCGAACTTCAATCCCTTGTAAACGAACACGGCGATGATGAAGGCGTAAACAGCCGCCACGGCGGCGGCTTCGGTCGGCGTGAACAGGCCGGAATAGATGCCGCCCAGCACCAGCAGGATGAGAAGAAGGCCCCAGACGCTTTCCCGGAAAGCGCCCCAGCATTCGCCCCAGCTTGCCCGCTGCATGCGCGGATAGTCGTTGCGCCAGGCCCGGTACCAGGTCGTCGCACCGAGCATGGTGGCTAGGATCAATCCGGGCACCAGCGCAGCAATGAACAATTGCCCGACCGACGCGGAATCGACGACGGCGCCGTCCGGCCCGCGCGGCTGCATGCCGCTGGTCGCTACCGCATAGATCACGAGATTGATCGACGGCGGAAACAGAATGCCGAGGGCGCCGGACGTCGCGATCACGCCGCCGCCGAAGCGAGGCGGATAGCCTTTTTGCAGCAACGCCGGCAGCATGATCGAGCCGATGCCAACAACGGTCGCGACCGACGAGCCGGAGATCGCCGCGAACAGCGCGCAGGCAACGACGCCAGCCAATCCGAGCCCGCCATACCAGTGCCCGATCAGCGAGGTTGCAAAATTGATCATGCGGCGGGCGACACCGCCGGTGGTGAGAAAATTGCCGGCCAGGATAAAGAACGGGATCGCCATGATCTCGAAGCGGTCGATGCTAGTGAACAGCTTTAAGCCCACCATCTTCGGATCGACGTCGGACAAAATGAACAGATAGGTGAGCACCGAGAGGCCGAGCGCGATCGAGATCGGCATGCCGCTCGCCATCAACGCGAGCAAAAGCGCGAACAGAAGCTCGGCGCGCACCGTGTGCGACAATTCGATGATGTGCAGCCGCGCCGCAAAGCAGATGAGCGCCAGTGCGATTGGGATGACGACGATCAGCGCCGCGGTGATCGAGGAAACGAGCGGCCGCGGCGGCGACGGCTTGGAAATATGCGGGACCGCGGTCATCGCGCCCCCTCGCCGATCGGCACCGCGCCGACGTGCGGCACTTCGTAGTCGATGCCAAGTGCCTGACGTGGAACTTCGCCGGTGCGCAGAAAGCGCCACATCACCTGCAGGAAACGAAAACACATCAGATAGGAGCCGAGCGGAATGCACAGATAGATGATCCAACTCGGCCATTCGAGCTCCGGTGAAGTCTCATCCGGATCGAGCTCGTGCACATAAACGGCGCCGAGAGTGCCAATGACGCCGGTAAATAGCGCGCCGCACAACAGTGCGAAAACGATGACTGGTTTGCGTGCTCGCGGCGTCAGCTGCTTGACCAGCACGTCAACGCCGACATGGATGCCCGTACGCACGCCAAGCGCAGCGCCGAATTTCGCCATCCATACGAACATGTAGGTGGCAAGCTCCTGCGCCCAAGAAAGATTGATCCCCGCGAGCGAGGTATAAACCCAATCCGCGGCGACGCGCAGAAGCGGTAGACCGTGCGCGCCCGCCCAGCGGCCGAGTTCGGCCGAATTGCTGGCGCCATAGCGATGGACGACGGCGACAAAGGTAATGATGGTCGCCGCGCCGATCAGCGTTGCAATGATCCACTCTTCGAGCCGATCGAGGATGCGGTCGAGCAACAGCTGTACCCGCAAGATACCCTCGCGCGCCGGCGGCGGAATTGATCGACTCTTACGACTGCGGCGGCGTGAAACCCGAAGCCTTGTAGATTCGTTCGATGAATTCTTTCCCGAAACGCGCCTGCATTTCGGCATGCACCGGCATCAGCTTGGCGATCCAGGCCTTCTTTTCGGCCTCGGCGAGGACATGGATTTCGGTCTTGCCGGCGGCCTTGATCTTCTCCAGCGCGTCGGCGTTATCCTTGGCCGCGGTGTTGTTGAAGAACTCGGTCGTCTCTTTGACGGCGCGATCGAGTTCGCTGCGCAGGTCTTCCGACAGCGAATTCCAGAAGGTCTTGTTCGTCACGAACGCATAGGTTAGCCGGCCGTGATTGGAGAGGGTGAGATGTTTCTGCACATCGTAGAACTTTTGCGTCCAGATATTGGACGGGACGTTATCCTCGCCGTCGACCACGCCGGTCTGTAACGCCTGGTAAAGCTCGCCAAAGGCGACGATCTGTGGAATCGCGCCAAGTTCGCGCGCTATGGCATCCTGCACCTTGCTGCCCTGGATGCGCATTTTCAGGCCGCGGAAATCGTCCGGCAGAATCAGCGGTCTGTTGCAGGTATATTCGTGCGCGCCGTTGTCCCAATAAGCCAACGGTTCCACGCCTTTGCCCTCAAGCTTCTTGTTGAGATCGGCCATCATCGGGCTTGCCATCATCTGCCGCGCATGGGCGTCGTCGCTCATCAGGAACGGCAGATCGAAAATGTCGAATTCCTTGACGCCGAGCGGCCCGAATTTTGAGATCGACGGCGCCAATAGCTGCACCGAGCCGAGCTGCAAGGCTTCCAGCTCCTCTTTATCCTTGTAGAGCGACGAGTTTGGATAGACTTCGACCTTCACCCGGCCGTTGGTGTATTTCTCGGCCAAATCCTTGAACAGAAGCGCGGCCTTGCCCTTGGGTGCGTCGGGCGAGACCACGTGGCTGAATTTTATGACGATAGGCCCATCGGCGAGCGCTGGCCGCCCAAGCACGAGGGAAAGCAAAGCGGCGAGCGCGATGGCAAGGCGTTTCATGGACTTCCTCCCAAGCAGATAGAGTGACGACGGATGACCGACAGTGGATGACGCCCCGCTCTCCGCCTTTGCTCTTTTGTGGTTGTTGCATTGTCCCCTTTCTTCCCTCGCCTGTCATCCACCCTCTGCCGCCCGACGTGCTCAATGCATCGCGACGTTTGCGCGCGGCACGAATGCCCCCTGGTGGCTGATGACATTGCCGGCAAGCCGATGCGCCGCGCTTGCCGCCTCCAGCGGATCGCGGCCGGCGAGCCGCGCGGCGAGATAGCCTGCATTGAAGCCGTCGCCGGCCGCAGTTGCGTCGATCGGCACCACGACCTCCGGCACTGGCACGAATTCCTGGGCGCCCGAGGCGGCGACCAGCGCGCTGTTGGGGCCATTCTTGACCACGATCTCGCCAATGCCGAAGGCTTGCAGGCGGGCGACCGTAGTCTCCGGGCTCGGATCGCCCCACAACACGGCCTCGTCATCGAAGGCCGGCAACGCAATATCGACGCGCTTGAGCGCCTCGATGAAAACCGTGCGCGTGCGCGCCAGATCGCCGCCCCAGCCGCGCGGACGAAAATTACCGTCGAAGGCGACCTTGGCGCCTTGCGCCCGCGCGGCTTCGAGCAGCGCCAGGAAGCGGCCGAGGCCTTTGTTCGAATAAAGCGACAGCGTAATGCCGGAAAAATAGACTAGGCGGGCGGCCATCAAGGCTTCGGCGATCCGCATCCAGTCAGGCAACTCGAAAAGATCGCCGGCTGGGGCGCCTTCGCGCCAGTAGCGCAGGCTTCGTTCCCGGCCCGCGCCATTGTCGACGATGCAAACGCCAGGCAACCGGCCCGGCACGCGCAAGATGAGAGTGCCAGAGAGCCCTTCAGCCGCAGCAAGCGCCATGATGCTGTCGGAATACTGATCGTCGCCGAGCGCGCTTGCGAAGGCGACATCGAGGCCGGCGCGGGCAAGATAAACCGCAGTATTGAACGTATCGCCGCCGCTGGCCAGCGCGAACCTGCCGTCGGCCCCGCGCGCGAGCTCGATCAGCACTTCACCCACGCAGACGGCGTGGGCTTTTTGCTCGCTCATCGCTTTGTTCTCGCGCGCGGCAGGACGCTGCCGCGGGTAAGAAAGTAGCCCAACGCGCTCAGCAACGCGATGCAGAAGCTGACCGGCCAGTCGGTCTGGTAGGCGATGGCGATGCCGGCCCAGGCCTCTGCCAGCGCCAGCGCGGCCGATAGTGCCATTCCGCTCCACAATCCCGTCACCAGCCGCTGCGCGGTCGCCGGCGGCCCGACCATCAGCGCGAAGACCAGAAGGATGCCGACGATCTGAGCGCTTTCCGACACCGCGAGCGCGACGATGGCCAGGAATGCGGTGGAGACGAACCGCAGCGGCACGCCCTTGGCCTCGGCGAGTTCCGGCTGGAGGCTCGCGAAAATGAGCGGCCGCATGATCGCCGCCAGGCCCGCGAGCGTCACCACCGCAAGACCAGTCAATGTCGCAATGGTCGAGCGCTCGACCGCGAGCACATTGCCGAACAGGAGGGCGGTCACCTCGGTAGCGAAGGCGGTGTAATAGTGCAGAAAGAGGAGTCCAAAGCCCAGCGCCAGCGCCAGCACCACGCCGATCGCCACGTCGCGGCCGCCGATCCGCTCGCCCAACAGCCCCATGCCGATCCCGGCGGCGACTGTAAAGCCAACCAGCCCCCAGATCGGCGCAATGCCGAGCAGCACCGCCCCGGTCGCTCCGGTGAAACCGATATGGCCGAGCGCGTGGCCGGCAAAGGTCTGCCCGCGCAGCACCAGGAAATAACCGACCAGGCCCGAGACCACCGCCGCCACGCCGGCCGCGACGAAGGCATTGCGCATGAAATCGTATTCAAGCATGGCGATGGCCATGATCGTGACCGTGGTCGTGACTTTCGTCGTGCGTATGCTCGGCATGCTCGACACTGCGGCCGCGCGACAGCACGAAGATCTGCCCGTCGGCGCGCACCACGTTGATGTCCGCGCCGTAGAGTTGCGACAGCACCGGCGCCGTCACCACTTCCTCGACGGTGCCGAGCGCGGCGCGGCCGTTACCAAGATAGAGCACGCGATCGAGCGCTCCGATCAGCGCATTGAGCTCATGGGCGCTGAACAGCACCGTGATATTGCGCTCGCGGGCAAAGCGGCGGACCAGATCGATGACCGCCTCCTGATAACGATAGTCGAGGCTGATCAACGGCTCGTCGAGCAGAAGAAGCCGCGGCTCGCCAAGCAGCGCCTGGGCCAACAGCAGGCGCTGGCGCTCGCCGCCCGACATTTCCGACAGCGGCCGCCGGCCGAGATCGCCGGCACCCGCAGCCGCCAGCATGTCGTCGATCATGACGCGTTCGGCGCGCTTGAGCGACGGCACTCCCCAGCGCTCGCCATGCACGGAACTGGCGATGAAATCGCGGCCGCGCACGCGCAGGTCCGGCAGCACCGTGCGAACCTGCGGCAGATAGCCGATGTCGCGGTCGCCGCGCTGCGGCGGGCGGCCGAACACCTGGATCGAACCGGCGCTCGGCGGCAACAAGCCGAGGATCGCTCGCATCAGCGTAGTCTTGCCGGCCCCGTTGGGACCGAGGACGCCGATGAACTCGCCGGGCTTGATCGCGAGACTGGTGTCGATGAGGACGCTGTGCCCACCGATGCTAAGCGTGACGCGATCCAGTTCGATGACGTTCATGAAGACGGGCCGGCCAACGCATGCTCGGTGGCGTCGAGCTCATTTTGCATCCACTCTTGATAGGTCGCGCCGGGCGGCGACGTTTCGGTCACGCCGACGACCGGGACGTTGGAGGCGCGCGCGATTTCGATGAGATGCTGGACGAGCTTGCTCGAAGCCTGGGTGTTGTAGAGCAGGAGCCGCACCTTGTGTGTCTTCAGGTCGCGCTCGAATGCAGCGACGTCGCGGGCGCTCGGCTCGGTATCGTTCATGATGGCGAGCTGGAAGCGCTCGTTGCGCATAATCAGCTTCAAAGCATTTGCCATACAGCCGAACACCGGTTCGGTGGCCGTGACGGCCGCACCGGCATACTTGCCCCGGATAGCGGCGATTTTTTCGTTCAGCGGCTGGAGCGAGGCGAGAAAGGTTTTGAGCCGCGTGGCGTAATCGCCCGCATGCGAGGGATCGGCCGCTGTCAGCGCAGCAGCAAGCGCACCGGCAACCGCCGGCATGGTCGCCGGATCGTACCAGAGGTGCGGATTGTCGCCGGCCCTTTTATGCACCAGGTCGGCGGCGACGATCACGGTGCGCCCCGGCTTAGGCGTTACTGCCAATAGCTTTTCCATCCATGGATCGTAGTCGGCGCCGTTGTAGAGGACGATCTGCGCGGCCGCGACCTGGCGGACGATAGCGGGCGACACCTCGAAGAGATGCGGGTCTTGGTCGGGCTTGCTCAGGATGCTGGTGACC
>CAYVPC010000037.1:0-20611 GCA_964453555.1 uncultured Hyphomicrobiales bacterium
TCGGCGGCAACGAAGAGCTGATCTACCGCGCAGTCCTGGCCAAGGCAGGGATCGACAAATCCAAGCTGACCGAAGTTCCGGTGAAATTCGACATTACGCCGCTTCTCACCGGCACCGTCGATGTTTGGCCGGGCTATCTGATCAACGAAGTGCTGGCGGCCACGGAAAAGGGCTTCGAGGTCAACGTTATATACCCGTCGGATTATGGCATCGACCTCTACGCCGACACGTTGTTCACGACCGAGAAAATCCTCAACGAGAAGCCAGATCTGGTGAAAAGATTCGTGGCGGCTACGCTCAAAGGCTGGAATACCGCGATTGCGGCGCCGGAAGAAGCTGCCAAGATCACGCTCAAATATGGCGACAAACTCACCTACGATCACGAACTGGCGATGATGAAAGCGAGCGTGCCGCTCCTCAAGCCCGACGATAAACCGATCGGCTCCATGGACCTGGCAGGCTGGACGTCGGCGCAAAAGCTTCTACTGGCCGCCGGTTTTCAGAAGCAGCCGGTCGACGTCGAAAAGGCATTCACCACGCAAGCGATGCCATGAATGCGATCGTCTTGACCAATCGGCTTGACGTTACGCCGGCCGCGCCGTCCAGGCCACTGCTGTCGATCGTAGATCTCAATGTTCGCTTCGGCGATGTGATCGCGGTCGAGAGTTTGAACCTGACGGTGCGGCACGGCGAGTTTGTGTCGCTGCTCGGGCCGAGCGGATGCGGAAAGTCGACCTTGCTCAAAGCGATTGCCGGTTTGGTCAAGCCGGCTGGTGGTGGCATCTCCGCGTCAGACCCGGATTTGCGCACCGGCTTTATGTTCCAGAAGCCGCTTTTGCTCCCCTGGCGTACCACGCTCGATAATGTTCTGTTGCCGATTGAAATCCAGCGCGGCGGCAATACCGTCGATTCGGCCGAGCGGCAAAACGCGCAGCGCATGCTCGACCTGGTTCGGCTCGGCGATTTTGCGCTGGCTTACCCGTACCAATTGTCGGGCGGAATGCAGCAACGCGCGGCGCTGGCGCGCGCGCTGATGTGCGACCCCGACGTACTCCTGCTCGACGAGCCCTTCGGTGCGCTCGATGAGCTTACGCGCGACGTGCTCAATGAGGAATTGATCCGGATTTGGCGGAGCAAGGAAACAAGGTTGAGCACGGTTCTCATGGTGACGCATTCGATTCCGGAAGCAGTCACCATGTCGGACCGCGTCATCGTTCTGTCGAGCCGGCCGGCGCGCCTCGTTGAGGATGTCGCCGTGCAATGCGCGCGGCCCCGTGCGCCGGAAGATGCCGATACCGGCGCGATTATCCGCCATATCCGCGCGCTGGTAAGGAGCGCCCGATGATATCGCGCACGCTCGCTCCGGTGGCGTTCGGTCTGCTGTTCCTCGTCGTCTGGCAGGCAATCGTGGTGATCGGGCAGGTACCGGAATATCTTTTACCGTCCCCGACCGCGATTCTCGCCACTGTCGACCGCTCGCTGGCGGTTTCGTTTGCGGTGACTTCCATCGAGGCGCTCGCCGGCTTTCTCATTGCCAGCGTGTGCGCGTTCGCCATCGCGACCCTGTTCGTCCGGTTCCGTACGCTTGAGGACGGGCTGTTCCCGATCGCCATCGCGGTAAAGACGACGCCGATCGTGGCGATCGCTCCGCTCCTCGTGATCTGGCTCGGCACCGGCTGGTGGTCAAAGATCGTGGCGGCGATCCTGATCTGCTTCTTTCCGGTATTGGTAAATACCGTGAAGGGGCTCAAGGCGGCCGATATCGAATACCGCGAACTGTTCGAGACTTTGGGCGCAAGCCGCGGCCAGGAATTCCGCAAACTGCGGGTTCCTTATTGCCTGCCCTATCTGTTCTCGGCGCTGAAGATATCGTCCTCGCTCGCTGTCGTCGGCGCCATCGTCGGCGAGTTTGTCGGCGCGACGCAGGGGCTCGGCTATTTGATCATTATTTCCTCGGCGCATCTGGAAACTGCGACTTTGTTTTCGGCGATCTTCGCCGCGGCCTTTGCCGGCATCGCGATGTTCTATGTCATCAGTTGGGCCGAGCGCAGATTGATCTTCTGGTCGAGCGGTGAGGCGGAATGAGTACGGGCGCGATTTCGGTCGACGTGGTTCGTATCCCGACCAAAGGCCCCGGCGACGTTTCCGGCCTGATGCAGCTCATCGCGGCGGGAAAGGTCGCGCCATCGTCGATCCTCGCCGTGCTCGGCAAAACCGAAGGCAACGGCGGGGTAAACGATTTTACCCGTGAATACGCCATGGCTGCCTTGTGCGACGCGCTTTCGCCGCATCTGGGCATCAGCCCGCGCGCGGTCGAAGACCGGATCGCATTTGTCATGTCGGGCGGTACGGAAGGCGTGCTGTCTCCGCATCTTACCGTGTTCACGCGCAGTCTTTCCGGCGGCGCGGTCAATGGCGGGACGAACGGCAAGCGGCTCAGCATCGGCATTGCCCACAGTCGCGACTTTCTGCCTGAAGAAATCGGCCGCAATGAGCAGATCGAGGAAACGGTCAAGGCCGTACATCAGGCGATGCGCGACGGCGGGATTGACGATCTTCGTGACGTCCACTTCGTGCAGATCAAGTGCCCGTTATTGACGAGCGAGCGGATCGAGGCTGCGCTTCACCGCGGGTGCAAGACGGTCACCACCAGCGCTTATGCCTCGATGGGCTATTCGCGCGGCGCCTCCGCGCTCGGCGTCGCCAAGGCTCTGGGTGAGATCGAAGAGGCGCGGGAAGACCAGGTGTTGAAGGACTGGCAGCTTTATTCGTCGGTCGCTTCGTCGTCCGCCGGCATCGAGCTGATGCACAACGTGGTCATCGTCATGGGCAATTCGCAGCTGTCGACGAGCCCGTTCGTCATCGGTCATGCCGTGATGCGCGACTCGATCGATCTATCCTCGGTTGTCGAAGCGCTCAAGAGCGTCGGGCTTGGTCTGGCGGACGCGCGGCTGAAGGATCGGCTGGTGAACATCTTTGCCAAGGCCGAGGCGTCGCCTGACGGCTGCGTACGCGGTTTCCGACACACCATGCTTGACGATTCCGATGTCGGCTCGACGCGTCACGCGCGTGCGGCGGTCGGCGGATTGATCGGCGGATTGTCGGGAACGGGTGCGGTCTATGTATCGGGCGGCGCCGAGCACCAGGGGCCGCCCGGCGGTGGTCCGGTCGCGGTTATCGCACGGCTGTGAGTCCCGACGTCCAGCGGCCCGGCGCCGCTATCCGGTCAGACAACGCCGTGCAGCGCCGCGTCGAGCAGTAATCCGCCAAACAAGATCAGGCCGGCGTCGCGGTCGGATTTGAAAAGGGCGAGGCAGCGGTCGGGATCGGCGATGTCAAGCCAGACGATCTGCCAGGCCAGATGCGCAGCAAACGCCAGCAGGAAAAGCGCGAAGATAAGACCGGCGCCTGCGGCAAAGCCGGCAGCGCCAATGAGAACGACCGCCAGCATATAGAACAGCGCCAGCATTGGCTTGGTACGCTCGCCAAACAAAAGCGCCGTCGACTTGATGCCGATAAGGGCATCGTCCTCGCGGTCCTGATGCGCGTAGATCGTGTCATAACCGATCACCCAGGCGATGGAGCCGGCATAGAGCAGCAGCGGCGGCCAATCGAGCCGGCCGAAAGCCGCCGCCCAGCCCGTCAGCGCGCCCCAGGAGAATGCCAGGCCAAGCACGATCTGCGGCCAATAGGTGATCCGCTTCATAAACGGGTACACGGCCACGATCGCCAGCGACGCGATGCCGAGCAGAATCGTGAAGGCATTGAAGGAAATCAGCACCGCGAAACCGACCAGCGCTTGCAGAACGAGAAAGATTGCGGCGTTAACGACGCTCACCTGGCCGGAGGGGATCGGCCGCGAGCGTGTGCGCTCGACGCTGGCATCGAGATCGCGATCGACGATGTCGTTCCAGGTGCAGCCGGCGCCTCGCATCGCGAAAGCGCCGACGAAGAATAAGGCGAGATGAGCCACGCTCGGAGCGGGCTTATGGGCGGCAACCGCGGCGAGCGCCGACGACCACCAGCAAGGCAGCAGCAATAACCACGAGCCGATCGGGCGGTCGAGCCGGGCGAGCCGCAGATAAGGGCGTGACCAGGTCGGAGCGAGCGTGTCGACCCAATTGCCGGTCGCATCCGCGACGGAACCGGCCGCCGGGCTCATTTTGCCAACGGGTTGCCGTTGAGTGTATCGAGCGTCCCGCGGCCCGTTTTGGTGTTGTTCCCGGTATCCACGGACGGCGTACCGATTGCATCACTGAGCGATGGCGGCCGCGGCTTGGCGCCCGGCGCTTCGGTGCAGGCGGCGGTACGGAATTTGAGGGTATTTTCGTGGCTGGCTTTGGCTTGGGTAATCGCCTCGGCCGGAATGTTGCACCATGACTTGTTTTCTTCGAGAAACTTTATCACTCCGGATTCGGCGGCGTAAAACCGCTGCACCAAAGTGCAGATTTCCTTGCGGTCGACGTGTTTTTGGATCGCGGCACGGACCGCCATCGCCTTTTCCCGTGCGCTGTCCCTGAGTTGAGGGAATGCATTGCACTGTGCCGGAGGCGACTGCGCCAGCGCCGTAGGAGCAATTCCGGCAACGCCTAGGGCGGCCAGCGCCATGGCGACCCTCCACCTCATCGTCAATCCTTCCCCCGGTTTCTTGCGGCGCCGAGCCGAATTCCGCCCATTAAAAGGCTCGTTGATTTCGGCGACAAGGCGGCAGAACCTGCCGCCGGGCGCACATGCGACTCTTTCGCGCTCGGGCGAACTCATACACGGAAGGCGCGCTTGCCTGCAATGTGGCTCTTATTGCTCGCATTTTTCCATGCCGGTGTATGATTTCCGCACTCCCCGCCTGTTCGTCGATGGGCCATTGCGCGAAGGTGCGGAAGTCGCGCTCACGCCGGCGCAAACCCACTATCTTGGCACGGTCCTGCGGCTCAAATCCGGAAGTACCGTCCTCGCCTTTAACGGCCACGGCGGCGAATGGAGCGCGACGCTGACGATGCAGCGGCGCGCAGCGACCTTGGTGGTCGGCGCCAAGACGCGGGAGCAGACGGCGCCGGCCGATCTGCACTACCTGTTCGCGCCGCTTAAGGCCGCACGGCTCGACTACATGGTCCAGAAGGCGGTCGAGATGGGCGTCTCGCGGCTGCGCCCGGTGCTGACCCGCCACAGCCAGGTTTCGCGCGTGAATATCGAGCGCATGCGTGCCAACGCCATCGAAGCGGCCGAGCAATGCGGCATTCTTTCAGTTGCGGAAGTCGAGGCCCCGATCGCATTCGCCCATCTCGTCGCCGGATGGGATGCCGCGCGCCGGCTCGTGTTCTGCGACGAAGACGTGGAGGTTGCCGACCCGGTCGCTGTGCTCGCCGGACTGTCGCCCTCGCCGCTTGCGATGCTGATCGGACCAGAAGGCGGCTTTGCCGACGACGAGCGTGCGGCACTGCTCAAGCTGCCGAATGTGGTGAGGCTATCGCTTGGCCCGCGCATTCTGCGCGCCGACACTGCGGCCGTAGCGGCGCTTGCGCTCGTTCAGGCGGTTGTTGGCGATTGGCGATAAAGGCTGACGCCGGCGATTAGTGGATGATGTTCGGCCGGTCGATGCAGACGAAGCCGATATAGTCGCCATATCTGCGATGCACGCTGGTCACGTGCGAAAGGCGGTCCCAACGCGCGCACCAGTCGGCCGCAACCTTGCGATACGCGCCGTGCTCGAGCTCCGGCGAGTAGGAAATAATGCCGCCTGTATTGTTGCCGGTAAGGCCGGGACCGGGACCGAGAACGACCGCCCCGGCGAAGGCGCTGCCGCCAACGCACGGCAAGAGCAGCGCAACGCCGATAGCCGCCAGCAAATTTCGCATCGCCAAACCTCCGCCCAGCCAATGGCAGACGAACTTTAAATGTTCGCCATTGCAATTGAAAGCGCGGTCCGGCTGATTGCCGCGGCGCCGGATATCGTCCTTACAACATCGAATAGGCGCTGGCGACCATGCCAACCGGCCGTTTGTTGGACGCGCCGAGCAGCATCACGCGGCCGAAGCTGGTATTGCGGCCAATCCGCACCACGCGGGCGTCGGCGACGACGTCGAACATAGCCGGGCGCAGGAAATGGGTGGTCTGGTCGATCGTGCTCATCGGACGGTATCCGTTCCACGCGGCCGAACAGGCAATGACCATGGCGCTGTCGGCGAGCGCCATCAGCGCCTGGCTGCAGATCGAATCGCTATCGCAACAGATCTTCTTGGAAAACGGCAGCCGCACCACCGCGCCCGGCTGCCAATCCGGCAGCGCTCCCGGCGGCCGAACCGATTCGACGCTCTCCACCAACAGCGCCAGATCAAGCACCCACGGCGCAAAAATCTTGGTCATCAGGCGTCCAGCCGCCTGCAGACCGAACGAAGGTTCGCCAGTGACAAGTTGGTGCACTTCGCCCATGTCTAATTCCCCCGACGGCCATATGGGCCACTAAGCCGGATCGTCCCTGGCTTTTGCCGTGGGGAAGCGCCGGCGCCTCGTTTGCCTGAGAACCACTGTCTTGCCGTTCCCCGCCCGAAATGACGCGGCGAGGAGCAACAAATCGCGGTTGATCACGCGACGCCCGCATTTTCGACGAATCAGACGAAAGCAGTTTAGGAGCGCTACCACGATGCCGATAGGTTGGTCGCGCGCTGCGGCGGCAAAAAAACTGTGATCAAAGGCCGCGGCACCTCCAGATTCCTGTGGACTGAAAGACGCTCCGCCGAGGTTGGCTGTGGTGATTCCAGATAGGTGGCTGCGACCGTTGCCCGCCGGCGTTCGCTGCCCTTGACCGCCCAGCGCCGGCACGGCACCGTTGACCCTCAAATCTGCGCAAGAGGCTTAAGCGTAGGAGAGAGCAATGTTGGGCCGCATCGTTTCGTTTGGGCTGTTGCTGACACTCGGCGTCATTCTCGTTTCGCCGGCACGGGCGGCGACCTGGATCGAAGACAACGTTTGGCTTTCGGGTCCGCGGTATGACCGGATCATGCCGGCATGCGATTCCGGGGTTGCGCTTGGCCAAATCATCGGCGATTTCGCCTCCAAGGAGGCCCGCTTCTGGAACTCCAAGCTGCAGATTGTCGGCATCGAGAATATCCGCCAGACCGCCGTGTTGCCGTGGGCGGCGCAGTCCATTCCGCGGCGCTTCTGCAAGGGAATGGCATTGATCAACGACGGCCTGAAGCGTCCGATCTACTATTCGATCGGCGAAGATACCGGAGATATCGGAGCGGTGACCGGCGTCGAATTCTGCGTCGTCGGCTTGGATCGCAATTGGGCCTATGGCCCGGCGTGCCGCGCCGCGCAGCCGTGAAGCGCGCGCTAGCGCACCCCGCGCCAGGGGTCGTATTGCTTGTCGGGTAAATTCTTCAGCGCCGCGTTGTAGGCCTTGTCGTTCGCCTTCGGCTTGTCCTTGTCGTTAGCGTCCAACGCCTTCGATGCGCTTTGGCCGATACGGCTGTTGCCGTTGATTTGAGTTTGCTGAGGCGTCATTTGCGCCTCGACGGCTGCCGTCATTAGCACGAGAGCTAGGCCTGCGATCAGGTATCTCACCAGCTTGCCCTTCGCACGCTTTAGGCTGTTCATTTGCATGTCGTGGCGCCTCGCGCACCAATGACGTCGATTGGCAAGTATAGCCGAAGTTACAGCGCCATAAAAATCAGGCAATGTTGAGCCCGACCGAACGGAGCCCGTTGTGCACCGCTTCGGCACGCGCGCGAACCGGACGTGCATCCGGCTCCATTTGCCGTCCGATGCTGCGGTCTATGCACATATTCTTGCTTTGTTCTTACCAATCGCTGGGATATTGGATTTCCATCATTGGCGAGATGGGCCGTCGCGATCAGTCTACTTCACGCCGGAAGGATTAACGTGCCCCATGATCGCGCCGCCGCCAGTTTGGTTCGGCCTCGGCCGCCTCCACGCTCGCCAATATCAACGCGTCTATTCACCACCGCTGAGCCTCAGTTTTATGAACCTTCTGTACTATCGCGTTGGGTACGTCATCGGATTGGTGGCGCGCACGGTCAAAGGGCCTCGACCCCAGCGATAGACGTGGGTACGGGAACGATAATATCCCCCAATCGCTATAGTGCAGTTTTCGTTGTTTCAGGAGGACGGATCATGCGCGGGGTTTGGGCGGGCGCGGTGGCGGGTGCTTTGCTGCTTCTTGCTGCGACGCTGGAGACGCGGGGCCAGGACGTTCGACAGAACGAGCCCGGAAAATTCGACTTCTATGTTCTATCGCTCTCCTGGTCGCAGTCGTTCTGTGCGGCGGCCGCGGAACGTGGCCGCGGCCGGGGGCCGACGTTGCAATGCGGAGCGCGGCCCTATTCGTTTGTGGTCCACGGCCTGTGGCCGCAATACGACCGGGGATTTCCGGAGTTTTGCCAGAATCCGGCGCCGCGGCTCGACCGCGGCATCGTTTCCTCCATGCTCGATCTGATGCCTGCGCCGCATCTCGTCTTCAACGAGTGGGACAAGCATGGCACCTGCTCCGGATTGGCGCCGCGCGCTTATTTTGAAGTCGTGCGTAAAGCACGCGCGGCGGTGAAGATTCCGCCGGAATATGTCGATCTGCAAGCGCCGCTGAGCGTGACGCCGGCCGCCGTCGAGGATGCTTTCGTCAAGGCCAATCCGGATCTATCGCCCAACAGCATGGCGATCGGCTGCGACAAGAAGCGGCTTACTGAAGTCATGATTTGCCTGTCGAAAGAACTCAAATTCCGCGACTGCGCCGAAATTGCGCGACGCAGTTGCCGGCGCGATCAATTGATCATGCCGCCGCTGCGCGGGAGTTGATGAATTACCGCCACGCCTTCCACGCCGGCAACTTCGCCGATGTGCACAAGCACAGCGTGCTGGCGCGTATCCTCACGCATCTGCGCCTGAAGTCCGCGGCCTTTCGCGTTATCGATACCCATGCGGGCGCCGGCCGTTACGACCTGTCCGGGCCGGAGGCTCGCCGTAGCGGCGAATGGCGCGACGGAATCGCACGGCTGTGGGAAGCCACGCGGCAAGGTCCGCCGCATCCTCTGCTGGCGCCCTATCTTGAGGCCGTCGCGGCGCTTAATCCCGGCGGCGCATTGCGAACTTACCCTGGCTCGCCGCTCATCGCTGCAAGCCAGCTGCGGCCGCAGGACCGGCTGATCGCCTGCGAAGCCGAGCCCCGGTCCGCTGCCGGGCTTGCCGCTACGCTGCGCGGCGACCCCCGTGCCAAACCGCTAAGGATCGACGGCTGGACCGCGCTCGGCGCCTATGTGCCGCCACGGGAGCGCCGGGGCCTCGTTCTGGTCGATCCGCCCTTCGAGGACGCGGCCGATTTCGACCGCCTATCGAGTGCACTTTCGGCCGCGCTGCGCAAATGGCCGACTGGCATCTACATGCTGTGGTATCCGATCAAGGAGCGCGCTGCGCCGGACGCTCTCGCCCGCGGTCTGCGGCGGCTTGCGGTGCCGGCCCTTCTGCGTTGCGAACTCATGCTCGGTCCGCTGCGGCCGGGGGCCGGGCTCATCGGCTCCGGCCTGATCGTCGCCAATCCGCCGTTCACGCTCGAAAGAGATCTGCGCGTATTGATGCCGGTGCTCGGCAAGATCCTGTCCATGCAAGCCGTGGTACGGACCGATTGGCTGAGCCGGGAGCGCCATGCCGAGGGCGACCGGGCGGCCATCGAACGGTAGTCGCCCACTTTTCCACACACATAAAATGTGGCTAACTGTTGCTGTTGCTGGCTAAGACGTTCCGCTCCTGTAGGGGCTGGCGGAGTGACTTAAGGCCGTCCGCGGCCGAAAGACCTTGCCTGTGAGGATGTCCGGCCAAGCCGTCGCGCCGTGGGGGCCGGCGGCGAAGCAACACGGGGAAGGGGAGTGGTCGATGGCAATGGCCGGTACGGTCAAGTTTTTCAATGGCGAGCGCGGTTACGGGTTCATCAAGCCCGACGACGGGGGGCGCGACGTGTTCGTGCACATTACGGCCGTGGAGCGTGCGGGGCTGAAGTCGCTGATCGAGGGGCAGCGCATCAGCTTCGACGTCGAACCTGACAAGAAGGGCAAGGGTCCGAAGGCGGTCAATCTAGTCGTCACCGGCTAGTAGCGTGATCCGGAAGGTTGAAACCGGATTTTCCAAAGATCACGCTCGACTAAGGAAGACAGACGGCGGCGCCGTTTGACTTGGCGGCGCGCCGGAGGTGCATTTCCTTCGTAATAGCGGATGATACCGGTGCCAATGTCATGTTGATCTTGCGTTCGGCAGCGCCCTCGCCCTTCGGCCGCAAGGTGCGGATCGCTTTGGATCTGCTCGGCTTCGACGACGTTACAGTCGAGCCCGCCGACACGATGGATCCGCGCGACACGGTGCGCGAGCAGAATGCGCTCGGCAAGATACCGGTGCTGATCGCCGAGGATGGTGCGGCCTATTACGATTCACGCGTGATACTTGAATATCTCGACCACCGCGCCGGCGGCGGCAAGATCATCCCGCGTGACATTCCTGTGCGCTTTGCCGCGCTGCGCTTACAAGCCCTGTGTGACGGCGTTCTCGATGCCTCGATCCTGCTGATCTACGAGGCGCGATGGCGCCCGCCCGAAAAGCACGAGACGAAATGGCTCGATCACCAGGCCGGCAAGGTCGCACGCGCGCTGGCGCTGCTGGAAGCCGCGCCGCCCGCGCTGGCCGCCAGCCCGGCGCTCCCCCACGTCGGGCAAATCGCGCTGGCCTGTGCTCTCGGTTATCGCGATTTCCGCTTTGGCGGTGACTGGCGTGCCGGCCATCCGCATCTTGTCGGCTGGCTCGACGGTTTTGCCGCGCGCGTGCCAGCCTTCGCAGCGACCGCGGCGACGGCCTAGGCGCTATCTTGGCGCTTACAGCGGAAACGCCCCGGAGCAGTTTCCGGGGCGTTTAAGCGGGATCGCACTACGGCTGAAGGATCAGAAGCGGTAGTTGATGCCGCCGCGGATCAGGTTGGTGTTGAACGACACGTTATCGGTCGCCGCGCCGCAGCCAATGCCGCAGTTGAACTTGCCGAGATTGACGTAGAGGTATTCCGCTTTCGCTGTCCAGTTGCCGGCAATGGCGAGTTCGAGACCGGCGCCGACCGTCCAGCCAGCGTTGGTCGCGCCTCCGTTGGCGCCAAGCGTCGACGCATTGATGTTGCCGAACGCGCCGCCGCCGGTGATGTACGGCATAAAGCGGTCGGCGGCATAACCGACGCGTCCGCGTACGGTCGACGGCCACGAGTCGCTGGTGTTGCATCCCGCCGGACAGCCGGCGCTGGTCGTCGAGCCGCGGATGCTGCTCCAGTCGATATCGCCTTCGACGCCGAGCACCACGCGACTGATTTGATAGTTGTAGCCGACGGTGCCGCCGACCACGCCGCCGAGCAGATTAAAGCCGCCGGCAGTATCCCAGGACGACCGCCCTAAACCGCCGCCCCCGTTCACGCCGAGATAGAAGCCGCTCCAGCTGTAGGGCGGCGGCACGAAGGCCGGCGCCTTGTAGTAATTCGTCGGGCCAGGGGGCAGATCGGCGCCCGCCGCTGCGCCGACCAGCGCGATCAAGCCCACTGTCGCAAGCAACAAACGCTTCATCTGAGGACCTCCATGACGCGTAGGTCCAGGATAGTATTCGTGGCTAATTTTTCGTCTAGTGCAGAAAGGCCACAGCGCATTTCTCTATGTAGACAATATTGCGGAGAGATACGACTCTGCGATGTCACGATTATAGAAAATTATGTTTTAACGTAGGCATCGTTGTGGTCAAAAGACTTACGATTGCGGCAAAAGCCAAGTATTGTTAACCGTCGAAGGTTCCCCCGCCGCAAATCGCGGCGGGATCAGAAGTGGTAATTCACGCCGAAGCGAAGCAAATTGGCCGTAAGGCCGTTATTGGCCCCGGTCACCGAGAAGTTGTTGCCGGCAAGATCGAGGTAGAGCCATTCGGCCTTCGCCGACCAGCGCTGGGTGAAGCTGAGCTCGACGCCTGCGCCGGCCACCCAGCCGACATTGGCATGGGACTCACTCAGGCCGGCGGAATCCGCGCGTAAGTCGCCGTAAGCGAGGCCGGCGGTCCCGAACACCATCACATTGCTGAAGGTGACGCCGCCACGGCCGCGCACCGTCCCGAACCACGGAGTGGAGAATTCGACGGGCGCGATGGTGGCGCTGGCGGTCGACAGGTTGAGATCCGTCTCGCCGCCGAACACGAAATGTCCACTCTGCCAGTTGTATCCGCCTTCGACGCCGCCCTCGAGGCCGGACGGCTGGGTGGGGTTGTTGCTGATCCAACCCCACTGATAACCGGCAGTGGCGCCGATATAAGGGCCGATCCAGCTGTAGGGACCGAGCGGAGACGGCGCGAAATAGTCGGTTGCCGAGGCCGCGCCGGTCATCGCCAGCAGCATCGCTGCACACAGAACTCGTTTCATGCCGGCTTTCCAACGCGTCGTGTGAAAACGCTACGAGCAGCAAGAAAAGGAATGCGCTTGTCGGAGGACAAAGCGGTCGTTCGATTGAAAGGATTTATCGCGATGTTTAAGTTAAGCCTTGATGAAGCGCTAACTACGCGAATTCGTTAGCGTTAAGAAAGTCTGTCGGAGTGATCCAGCGGAGCGCAGTCTGGTCGCATGCGCCACTGCGGCGTGCGATGCCGGATGCTCACCTCGGGCCGATGGCGCGGCAAATCCTGAGTTTGAATTTTACCCGCGCGGCCGCAGCGTCACGATCAGCTGCAGCGGGTAGTCCGGCAAGCGGTCAGACATGAGCGTTCCGAAAAAAGATATCGAGCCCGAGGTCGACATCGGCGAGGACGACGACGAGCCGACTCTGCCTCCGGCCGATGAGACCGATGTCAAAGACAGCGGCGAGCAGGGAAAGGATTCGCTCGCCGTCGGCCGCGACGTCATCCTCCACCACGCCAAGCACGCACCGTCCCGGCCAGGCGTTTACCGCATGATCGACGCGCACGGCGACGTGCTCTATGTCGGCAAGGCAAAGAATATCCGCAACCGCGTTCGCGCTTACGCCCGTCCGGCCGGGCTCGACACTCGCATCCAGCGGATGATCGCGGCGACCCGCGCGCTCGAATTTGTCGTCACCCGGACCGAGACCGAAGCCCTGTTGCTCGAAGCCAATCTGATCAAGCGCCTGCGGCCGCGCTTCAATGTGCTGCTGCGCGACGACAAGTCCTTCCCCTACATCCTGATCACGTCCGATCATTGGGCGCCGCAAATCCTCAAGCATCGCGGCGCGCGCACACGCCCGGGCCGTTATTACGGGCCATTTGCGTCGGTTTGGGCGGTTAACCGCACCATCAACGCGCTTCAGCGCGCGTTCCTGCTGCGCTCATGCAGCGATCCGTTTTTTGAAAGCCGGACGCGGCCGTGCCTGCTCCATCAGATCAAGCGCTGCTCGGCGCCATGCACCCGCGAGATCGACTTTGGCGAATACGCTGCGCTGGTGCGGGAGGCGAACGATTTTCTTTCCGGCCGCAGCAAGGCGGTCAAGGATGAGCTTGCCGGCGAAATGGAGAAGGCGTCGACGGCGCTCGACTTCGAGCGCGCCGCGATTTACCGGGACCGTCTGGCGGCGTTATCCGCTATCCAGGCGCATCAAGGGGTCAACCCGCGCGGCGTCGAGGAGGCCGATGTCTTCGCGCTGCATCAGCAGGGCGGTTTCGCTTGCGTCGAAGTATTCTTCTTCCGTACCGGACAGAACTGGGGAAACCGCGCCTATTTCCCCAGAGCCGACCGTTCGATTTCACCGGGCGAAATTCTGAGCGCCTTCCTTGCTCAGTTCTATGACGACAAGCCGTCGCCGCTACTGATCCTGATCTCGCATGACATCGAAGACCGCGCGCTGCTCGCCGACGCGCTCGGCACCAAGAACGGACACAAGATAGAGATCGTGGTGCCGCGGCGCGGCGAGAAAAAAGATTTGATTGAGCGCGCGCTCGCGAACGCACGCGAGGCGCTGGGCCGCAAGCTTGCAGAGACGTCCTCTCAGCAAAGGCTGCTGCGGCAGCTTGCCGAGACGTTCGGCTTGCCGCGCGTGCCGCGCCGGATCGAGGTTTACGACAACAGCCACATTCAAGGGTCGAACGCGGTGGGCGCGATGATCGTCGCCGGGGCGGAGGGCTTCCGCAAGCGGGAATATCGCAAGTTCAACATCCGCTCGGCCGATCTCAATCCCGGCGACGATTTCGCCATGATGCGCGAAGTACTCACGCGCCGCTTTAAGCGGCTCCTCGCCGAAGCGGCGCCGCTGCCGGTCCAGATCGCGGGCGAGACCGTAACACCGATCGTGCTGCCGTCTCCCGAAATGGATGACGCCCATGACGAGTCGCCCTGGCCGGATCTTGTGCTAATCGACGGCGGACAGGGGCAGCTCAATGTCGCGCGCGAGGTGCTTGCCCAGTTGGGCGTCGAGATTCCGCTGGCGGCCATCGCCAAAGGGCCGGATCGTGACGCAGGCCGCGAAACCTTTTTCGTTCCGGGCCGCGACTCGTTCAAGCTGCCGCCGCGCGACCCTGTGCTCTATCTCGTCGAGCGGTTGCGCGACGAGGCGCATCGTTTCGCGGTCGGATCGCACCGGGCCCGCCGCATGCGCGATCTGCGGGAAGCCGGCCTGCAGGAGATCACCGGTATCGGGCCGGCACGAAAGCGGGCATTATTGCACCACTTCGGCACGCTGAAGGCGATCGAGCGGGCTGCAGTCACGGACTTGATGCAAGTCGATGGTATCAGTGCCGAAACCGCGCGGCGCATCTACGAGTTCTTCCACGAGGAGACGGCGTGATCGGGTTTCGACTAGTCCCGCGGGGGGCGACCTTTGGTGCGCATGCCGGAGGGCTGGCATGCACGGCGAGGCCCTGTCGGCTTTGGCGCCGCGGGGTTATGGTGCGGCCATGAATTCGACGACCACATCGGGCCGGTTGCGCGCCCATCCGCTGGCGCTGCCGAACATGCTGACCTATGGCCGTATCGTGGCCATCCCGATCGTGGTCGGCTGCATGTTCTGGCAGAACATTCTGCATGGCGGATTGTGGCTCAGGTGGTTCGCCCTGGCCATTTTCATTGCCGCCGCTGTTTCCGATTTTCTCGATGGATATTTCGCCCGCATCTGGGCCCAGCAGTCATCGCTCGGCCGCATGCTCGATCCGATTGCCGACAAGCTTCTGGTTTCGTCCTGCCTGTTGATGCTGGCGGCGGAAGAGACGATCCATGGCTGGGCATTGTTCGCGGCGGTCGTGATTCTCTGCCGCGAAATCCTGGTTTCTGGCCTGCGTGAGTATCTTGCCGAGCTCCGCGTCAGCGTGCCGGTGACGCGGCTCGCCAAATGGAAAACGACTTTGCAGCTTGTTGCCGTCGGCTTTCTCATTGCCGGCAAGGCCGGAGATGCGATCGTTCCGATAATCACCAACACCGGCATCACGCTGCTGTGGCTGTCCGCCTTGCTGACGCTGTATACCGGCTGGGATTATCTGCAGGCTGGACTGCATCATCTGACCCGGGAGGATACTTGAAGCTTCTTTATTTCGCCTGGGTGCGCGAGCGCCTGGGCAAGGCGGAAGAGCGTATCGATCCGCCCGCCGGCGTTGCCACCGTCGGCGAGCTGATGGCCTGGCTGGCGCGTCGTGACGAGCAATATGCCTTCGCGTTTGAGAACGCCAAGGTGATCCGAGCGGCGATCGATCACCGGCACGTGCGCCCCGATGCGGCGATTAAAGACGCGAGCGAAATCGCGTTCTTTCCGCCGATGACCGGCGGCTAAGGCCGCGACGCAGATGTCCACGATCGTCCGCCTGCAACGAGAAGCATTTGATGCCGCCACCGAGACGGCGAAGATGACGCGCGGGCGTACCGATATCGGTGCGGTCGTTACCTTTACCGGGCTTTGCCGTGCGGACGAACACGGCGAGCCGATCGCGGCGCTGACGCTCGAATACTATGCGGGCATGGCAGAAGCCGAAATCGCGCGCCACGTCGAGGAAGCCGTTAGCCGTTGGCCGTTGCTCGGCGTGACCGTTGTTCATCGCCACGGGCGAATTTTGCCGGGCGAGCCTATCGTCCTGGTGGCGACAGCATCAAGCCATCGCGAGGCGGCTTTCGCGGCGGCGATGTTTCTCATGGATTACCTGAAAACCCGCGCGCCGTTCTGGAAGCAGGTGGAAACGGTGGAGGGAACATCATGGGTCGAGGCCAGGACGGCCGATGACGCTGCGGCGCAACGCTGGTCTGAGCCGCCGCGCCGGCGCCAGACCGCCAAATAAATGCAAGACGACTGATCACAAGTTAGACTGGTGGGAGGAGACAGTTCCGTGACGCAAGCAACGCAACAAACAGCTCCGGCGGGTGCGCAAGCGCGTCCGGCGTCCGTTGGCCGCAAAGGTCCGCGTGTTTTTCTCGACATGGACCAGCTGGAGCTGGACGACGCCTATAATCAGGCCAAGCACGCGCCCAACATGGCCCAAATTCTCGCGCGCTTTGCCTCGAACAGCGCGCTGACGCGCACGCGGCTCGGCGATCCGCGCCGGTTGGCTTATGGCGGTGCGCCGATCGAGCAGTTCGACCTCTTTGCTGCGTCGGTCCCGAACGCCCCGATTTTTGTTTTCATCCACGGCGGCGCCTGGCAGCGGGGCGAGGCTATGAACAATGCCTTTCCAGCCGAGCTATTCGTCGGCGCCGGCGCGCATTTTGCCGCGCTCGATTTCGACAATGTGGTGACGACCCAGGGCGACCTGATGCCGATGGCCGATCAGGTGCGCCGGGCGGTTGCCTGGATTTTCAGGAACGCCGCAAGTTTCGACGCCGATCCGCACCGTCTATATGTCGGCGGCCATTCCTCGGGTGCCCATCTTGCCGGCGTGGTACTGACCACCGATTGGGCGAGCGATTTCGGCTTGCCGGCGGATTTGGTCAAGGGCGGACTGCTCAGCTCCGGCATGTATGACCTCGACCCAGTGCGGCTTTCGTCGCGATCGGACTACGTCCGGCTTACCGATGCGGCGGTCGAGGCGCTCAGTCCGCAGCGCCACGTCGACCGGCTGACCTGCCCGATCGCGGTTACTTGCGGGACGCTCGAGACGCCGGAGTTTCAGCGGCAAGCGCGCGACTTTTTTGCTGCCGCGAAATCGGCAGGCAAGCCCGCCGAACTCATCGTCGCCGACAGCTACAATCATTTCGAGATTCTCGAGACGCTTGCCAGCCCTTACGGCCTGCTCGGCCACGCCGCGCTCGCGCTGATGAATCTTGACGGCAGGAAATAGCGCTTCCGCAGCTTATTCCGCCGCGAGCGGTGCGGCGCCATTCTTAAGTTTCGGATCAAGTGCGCAGGCTTCTTCCCAGCTAACGACGTTGAGCGATTTGACGAACTTGCCGGCGCCGTCCACCTCGGCGCAGAACAGGCCGAGTTCGATGATCTCTTCGTCGGAAAAGTGCTTGGCCAGATCGGCATAAACCTCGTCTTTGTCGATGGCGTGCTCGCCCTGCTTGAACAGGTCGGCGTAGTGCAGCGCCGCCTTTTCACGCGTGCTGAAGTGCCGGCTGCCGGAAAAATCGAAAAGATCGCCGATAATCGCTTCGGTCAGCCCTTCGGCCTTGGCGACGTTCGATCGCACGGTCGAGCAATAGCCGCACTGATGCGCGACCGAGATTTTGATACGGCACATTTCCTTGAGCTTGTGCGGCAGCACGCCCTGGTAAAGGAGCTTGTTCCAGTATTCGACCCAGGCAATGCCGAGTTTGCCGCGGGTCATCAGGCTGACCACGCGCGGATCAGGCGCGCCGGTGCGCTTGGCCGACTCGATCAGCTCGCGCGCATGCGAAGTTTTTTCGTTTTCCTCGATATAGCGCAGCCGCGGCATTTTTATTTCCTCCACGCTTGGCCTGAATCACTCTGCGAGTTTGCTCACCCAAACCTTATTGTCGTGGAAAGCCGCCCCGCCGAACGGTGCGATCGGGTCGGCGCCGGTGAGCGTATTGATGCCGCGGCCATCGGAATAGGCGGAATTGGGCCACACCGACTCCGCGATCAAGACACCGCGGCGCACGCCTTCGAACAGCCGTACATGCAGCCGCACAGCGCCGCGGCAGTTGCCGAGCCTCACTTCGTCGCCGTCGGCGACGGTCAACGCCGCCGCGTCAGCGGGATGCATCATCACCATCGGGCGCCGCTCGCTGGCAAGCGATGTCGGCGTTTCGGTGAAGCTTGAATTGAGGAAGCCGCGCGATGGCGACGTCGCCAGACGGAACGGATGCTCGGGATCCGCCTCCTCGATGACGTCCCAATGGTCGGGCAACGACGGAATAGACGGCGAACTATGATCCCGGTGCCAGCGTCTGAACGGCACGGTCGGCCAGTCCGGCTTGAAGCGGAATTTGCCGTCCGGGTACGCAAAGCCGTTGAGATAATGCGCGGTGGCGAAATCCGGCTGGCAGTCGATCCAGCGCTTGGCTTCGAGTTCCGCCATCGTCCCCCAGCCCGACTTTTGCAGTGTCGCGTCGATCAGTTCGCGCGGCGTCATGGCGAAGCCCGGGTGCCGGGCGCCGAGCCGTTCCGCCAGCGCACAGATCACATCGTGGTTCGAGCGGCATTCGCCGGGCGGTTCGATGAGCTTCGGGCCGAGCAGAATGTATTGGCTGCCGCCCGCCGAGTAGAAGTCGTCATGCTCGACAAACATCGTCGCCGGCAAGACGATGTCCGCCATCTTTGCCGTGTCGGTCATGAACTGCTCGTGCACGCAGACGAACAGGTCGTCGCGGGCAAAGCCACGCTTGACGACCTCTTGATCGGGCGCGACCGAAAGCGGATTGGTGTTTTGAATGAGCATGGCGGTGACCGGCGGGCCGCCACGCAGCGCGTCTTGGTTGCCGGTCAGTATGGCGCCAATGCGCGACTGGTCGAGCATGCGGATCGACGGGTCGCGCAAATCGGTTCCCTCGATCAGACTGCCATCCAGGTGGAAGATGCTGCCGTTGTTGTGAAACGCGCCGCCGCCTTCGTAGCGCCACGCGCCGGTGACGGCGGCGATACAGCTCGCTGCGTGCATATTGATCGCGCCATTGCGCGAACGCGAAAAACCGTAGCCGAGACGGAAATAAGCGCGTTTGTTCTCGCCGACCAGGCGGGCGAAGGCTTCGATCGTCTCGACCGGGCAGCCGGTGATGCGCGACGCCCAGTTCGGATCGCGTGTGCGCATGTGCTCTTCGAGTTCGCGCGGCGCGTCGGTAAATCGATCGAGATAGTCCCAGTCGGCCTTGCCGTCGCGGAACAGGCAATGGATCACCGCGCAGGCGAGCGCGCCATCGGTGCCGGGACGGATTAGTACCGGCAGATCCGCCTGCCGCATCGTTCCGTTCATATAGACATCGACGGCAACGACCTTCGCGGCCCGCTCCTTGCGGGCCCGTGTCGCGTGGGTCATCACGTTGATTTGGGTATTAACCGCGTTGGTGCCCCAGATCACCACCAGATCCGACTTCGCCATTTCGCGCGGATCGGTGCCGGCGAGTTTGCCGGTGCCTGCAATGAAGCCGGTCCATGCCGGATTGACGCAGATGGTCGAAAAAAAGCCGGAATACTTTTTTGCATGCCGCAGGCGGTGAATGCCGTCGCGCATGACGTAGCCCATCGTGCCGGCGTAGAGGTACGGCCAGACCGTCTCGGAGCCGTGCGCCTGCTCCGCGCGGATGAATTCTTCCGCGACGATATCGAGCGCGTCATCCCACGAGATCGGGGCGAATTGCCCGCTCCCTTTTGCGCCGGTTCGGCGCACCGGCCGCGTCAGGCGGTCTGGATGGTGCACACGCTCGGCGTAACGCGCGACCTTCGCGCAGATCACGCCGGCCGTATAGGCATTGTCTTGCGCGCCGCGGACGCGCCCGATCGTGCGATCGCCAAAAGTCTCGACCTCGAGCGCGCAGGTCGACTGGCAGTCGTGCGGACAGGCGGAAGCGGCAATGCGCGGGCGGACGGCCTGATTCATTACGAATGCACCTTACCGCGTTCCGGCCGCCGCGAACAATGAGCCGCCGACAGCGGGCCCTACGCGGCCGCGGCCTTGCCCTTCGGCTGCACTTCGGCCGTGTAATCGCTCATCAATTGCTGCGTGATGCGTCCGGGCGTGAAGGCCCAGTCGGCGATTTGCGACACGGCCGTCACCTCGGCGGCGGTGCCAGTGATGAAACATTCGGAGAAGCCCGAAAGCTCGTCCGGCATGATCCGCCGTTCGATCACTTCGATATTGTGCCGTCGCGCGAGCGCAATCGCGGTCGCGCGCGTGATGCCGGAGAGGAAGCAATCGGCGATCGGAGTGTGGATCTTGCCGTCCCTGGTGAAAAAGATGTTGGCGCCGGTGCATTCGGCGACGCGGCCCTGCCAGTCGAGCATCATGGCGTCGGCGAAGCCGCGCCGTTCGGCGCGATGCTTGGAGATCGTGCAAATCGCGTAAAGGCCCGCAGCCTTGGCCAGCGCCGGCGCGGTCCTTGGGTCAGGCCGGCGGTATTCGGCAAGGTCAAGGCGAATGCCCTTCAACCGCTGCGCCGGATCGAAATAGCTTGGCCATTCCCAGGTGGCGATGGCGAGATGGATCTTGTTGTTCTGCGCCGAGACGC
>CAYVPC010000038.1:0-20281 GCA_964453555.1 uncultured Hyphomicrobiales bacterium
CGGCGATGATCGATCCCGCGCTCGGCCGCACGATGCCCATGATGCATTTCATGAGCGTCGATTTGCCGTTGCCGTTGGTGCCGAGTAGCACCACGGTTTCGCCGGCGCCGATATTGAGCGAGACGTCATCGATGACGCGCACCGCGCCATAGGCGGCGTGAATGCCGGCAATGGTGAGTTTACTGGCCAAGATATGCCCGCTCCACTTCCGGATCGCGCACCACCACGTTCGGCTCGCCATCGGCGATCTTGCGGCCGGAAACCAGCACGACGAGGCGCTGCGAAAAGCTCATGACCGCGCGCATGATGTGTTCGATCAGAATGATGGTTATGCCTTGTTCGTTCAGACGATTGAGCAGGCTCAGAATCTCCTCGACCTCCGAGTGGGTGAGTCCGGCCATCGATTCATCGGCGATCAGGAGCTTTGGCTCCGCCGCCATGGCGCGCGCGAGCTCGAGCTTGCGCATCTCGACCTGGGTGAGGTCGCGCGGCAGCCGCTTTGCCTTGGCTTCGAGTCCGACCTCGCGCAGGAGGTCCAGGCAGCGCTCCTCGACGTGGCGCGCCGTGCGCAGCACTCCGCCGCGCGCCGCGACCGTATAAAGCAGCGGTATGCGCAGATTTTCGGCCAGGCTGAGACTGGCGAATGGCCGCGGCAGCTGAAAGGTGCGGGCAAGCCCGCGACGGGTGCGCTGATGCGCGATCGAGCCGTCAAGCGGGTGACCGTCGAAATAGACCGAGCCCGCCTCATTGCGCAGCGTACCGCAGATGCAATTGACCAGCGTGCTCTTGCCCGAACCGTTGGGGCCGATGAGACCAACGCGCTCGCCCGGCTGGACCGACAGCGCGATATTTTCGAGCGCGACGAAACCGCCGAAGCGCTTGCCGAGATTGTTGACTTCGAGCAGCGCGCTCATGGCGCGGTCTCCGGCGCATCAGCGTCGGCGCGGCCGACCGGGCCTGCCGGTTTCTGCTGAACGTATTTATGCACCAGCCCGATAATGCCGTTCGGTGCCACGATCACAAAGCCGACCAGCAAGAAGCCGACGATGAGCAAATTGACCGCGGACGAAATCGTCACGGTGGCGATTTGCTGCAACGAGCCGAGCAGGATGGCGCCGACAAGCGGGCCTACCCAGCTTGTGGTGCCGCCGATCAATGGCATGGCGATGGAATTGACGGCGTAATCAAGCCCGAACGCCGAGGAGGGCTGGAGGAAGCCAATGTAATAGGGGAAGGGCGCACCGGCCATTCCCATCAGCGCGCCGGAAATGGTGGTTGCGATCAGCTTGAGCCGCAGCGTCGGCACGCCGGAAGCTTCCGCCGCCAGTTCGTCGTCGCGAATGGTGGCAAAGCCGTAGCCGAGGCGCGAGCGCTCGATCAGCCGGGCGACGGTGATCGCGCCGACCGCAAGCAGCATCATGATCAGGAACAGATATCTGATGTAGCTGCCGAACAGTGGGATCGACTCCGGCCGCAATATATAAGCGCCACGTGAGCCGCCGACATAATCCCAGTTGACGACCAAAGTCTGCAGCACGACGGCGAGCGCCAGCGTTGCAATGGCGAAGAAGGCGCCGCGCAGGCGAAGCGTCAAATAGCCCATACCTAAACCGACGATACCGGACACGACGCCGCCGATCACCACGTCCAGCGGGATCAGCACCGGATAAAGCCGATGCATGGCGACGGTCGAGTAAGCGCCGAGCGCGAAGAAAGCCGCCGAGCCGAAATTCACGTAGCCGCAATAGCCGCCGAGGATATTCCAGGCGGTCGAGAGCACGACGTATTGCACGACGACGTAGCCGGCGAAGAAATAATAGTCATTGCCAAGCGCGACTGCGGTGCCGTAAACGGCGGCGCCGACGACCAGGCAGACGACGAAAAAGACGTCCGTTCGCACCTTCAGCGTCCCAAAATGCCGGCCGGCCGTACTGCCAGCGTCAGGAGCAAAAACCCGAATGATACCGCCGGCGCCCATGACGGGCCATAAAAGGTCGAGGTCAGGCTTTCGACGATGCCGACCAGCATGGCGGCGATCACGGTTCCCGGCAGGCTGCCCATGCCGCCGAGCACGCAGATGGCGAACACGCGACCGATATACTCACGTCCGACCGACGGCTCGACCGGCTGGATGATGATCAGGAAGGCGCCGGCAAGCGAAGCGGTGGCGATCGAAATGCCGAAAGCAATGCGCTTGATGCGGATCGGGTTGACCGCCATCAGTTTGAGGGCGAACTGATCCTGCGCCACCGCCATGATCGCGCGGCCGACAAAGGTGCGGGTGAGCACGAGTTGCAGCGCCGCGATCAGCGACAATGAAACCAGGCACGGCGTCAGGATGCGCAGCGGAATGTCGATGCTGCCGAAATGCCAGGTCGGGCCGATATAGCGCGCTTCGACGTAGCGGTAATCGACGCCGAAATAGAGAACGAGCGTTACCTCGGTGATGAACAGGAGGCCGAAGAAAAACGCCAACCCGCGCATCGATTCCTGGCCACGCTTCTCGAACGAGACGTAATAGACCTGATAGATGCCGGCGCCGAGCGCGTAAAACGCTGGCATCACCACAATGGCGCTGAGGATCGGATCGAACCCGAATGTCGTGTTGATGATGTAGGCGACATATGAGCCAAGGATGATGAAAGCGGGATGGGCGATGTTGACGATATCGAGAATGCCGAACGAAATCGTGATGCCTGCCGTCACCGCCGCGTAGAAGGCGCCGATCAGGATGCCTGATATGACGGCATTGGCCAGAAGATCGAACGAAAAAATCATCCCTCAGTCCCGCCCGCCCGCGTACCGTGCCGGCATCCTCGGTGGAAAAGCAACTGACGAGCGCGATCAGGTCGAGCTGCACCGGCTCTACGCCGCAGCGCGCACCCTGTCGGGAATGGCGAGCGGCTTGTTGGCGCTGTTGAGAAATTCGATGGTCATAAAGACCATCTCCTTGTCGCCGATATTCTCGAGGTCGTGCACCTTGAACTGGCCGAGGCCATAAGTCTCGTGCCGGGTTTCGCCCGGCGTATAGCTGTATTCGACGGTGGTGCCGTCCTGCAGGTGCTGACGTCCGCGCCCGCCGCTGACGTTGGTCCAGAAATAATCGAGGACGTGGCGGTGGAAGCCGAACCGCTGCCCGGGAGCGAGCCGAATCATCCAGATACGCACGCGTTCGCTCTCCGAAAGAAGGATATTGCCGACGCAGCCGTTATTGTTCTGCCGTTCGCGCTCGAACTCCGCGACGACCGCGCTGGGCCAGGCCGATTTGTCAGCGCGGTCGGTGGCTTTTTCAAGCATTGTCAGGGCCATGGCGTTCCTCTCCAACGTTTGTCGGCACAGTATAGAAAAGGTCCGGGTATTGGCAAATAGTCCCGGCCGATAGCAAGGTGCTGGTATGTCGCAACAGCGCGCGCGGCGGCGCGCTTTAATCATTGGCGGCTCGATGAGCGGGCTTTTGGCCGCGATCATGCTGCACCGGCGCGGCTGGGCGGTCGACGTGTTCGAGCGCGTCGAAAGCGAGCTTGCCGGACGTGGCGCAGGGATCGTCGCCCAGCCGGAGCTGATCGTGCGGCTGAGCTCGCTCGGCCTCGACGTGCGCGATTTAGGCGTCGAAATCACCAGGCGCCAATTGCTCAATCACGAGGGACGCGTTGCCGGCGCGATCACGTGCCCGCAGGTGCTGACCGCCTGGGAGCGTGTCTACCGGATGCTGCGGGATGCATTTCCGGCGGACCGCTATCATCGCGGCCGCGCGCTCAAGGCCTTCCTCCAGGATGAAAACTGCGTTACCGCGCGATTCGGCGACGGTGAGACGGAAGAGGGTGAAGTTCTCATCGGTGCTGACGGGCTGCGCTCGACCGTACGCCGGCTGTGCCTGCCGGCTGTCGCGCCGCTCTATGCCGGCTATGTGGCTTGGCGGGCGCTCATGCCTGAGAGCGCATTGCAGGAAACGATTCACCGCGATTTGTTCGAAGCGATGACCTTCTGCCTGCCGGCCGGCGAGCAATTTCTCGGCTATCCGGTCGCCGGACCGGGGAACGATCTGCGGCGCGGTCATCGCCGCTACAATATCGTCTGGTACCGCCCGGCGGACGATGCAGACGAGCTTTCGTCGCTCCTCACCGATGAGAGCGGTGTCGTTCATTCGATCTCAATTCCACCGCCGCTTATCCGGCGCGAAGCTGTCGCTGCGATGCGCGCCGCAGCCGAACGTCTGCTCGCCCCGCAATTGCGGGCGATCGTGCGCCTGATCGACGAGCCGATCTTGCAGCCGATTTACGACTTGGCCAGTCCGCGTCTCGCTTTCGGCCGCGTCGCCGTGATCGGCGATGCGGCTTTCGTGGCGCGGCCGCATGTGGCGGCCGGCGTCTCCAAGGCGGCCGACGACGCGGCGGCGCTTGCCGAAGCACTCGACTCCGATGACGTCGCGAGCGCGCTCCGCCGCTTCGAGGCGATACGGCTGCCGGAAGGCAATCGGATCATCGAGCGCGCGCGCCATCTCGGCGCCTATTTGCAGGCGACGCAAAGCGCCGAGGAGCGCGCCCGCTCCGCTCGCCACGGCATTCCGCAAGCGGTACTCGCCGAAACCGCGACGCTCGATTTTTTGTATGCCTGAAGGCCGTAGGCCGACTTGGCTTTCAGTCAAAAATCAGGTCGTGACTTCGTCGCGGAAGTTTGCCCCGGGCCGGCTGGCGGCAAGGAGCTTGGGATAAAACTTTTTGAAATCGGCCACGATCGTTTCGAACGGTACGTCCTCGAATGCGCCGCGGTCCAGGAGATATTCCATGTGCTGGCGCCCGGCCTGATCGAACGGATGAAACAGACTGTCGTTAACGCCGTCGAAGTCGAGCGGCTTGATTTTCGCCCGCTCGCACAAGGCCGCATCGAAGGCCGGCGTACACTTGACCCATTTCCCGTCGACAAGAAGTTCCGTGTAGGAGTGCCAGTAAAATGTATTGCCCATCTGCTCTTGTAGGCGCTTCGACGTGAGATGGTTGCGTACGTCGGCAAAGCCGGGCCGCGCGGCAATGCCGGAAGCACGCGCCACGGCCGCAAGTAGCGCCGACTTTCCGACACAGAAACCTTTGCCGTCATGCAGCACGGCGCTAGCTCGGAACGTGGCCGGATCCAAAAAATCGCGATAGGGATCGTATTGGATGCGGTCGCGCACGGCGCCATAGAGCGCGATGGCCTTGTCCTTCAACGTACGCGCTTCGCCGCCCGCCTTTTCGGCGAAGGCCAGAATCTCAGGATCGTCGCTGTCGACGAAAGGCGTGGCGTGCAGAAAGTCAGTGTTATCGGTCGTCATCTTCGCATCGTATCAAAGTGCTCGGCGTCTCTCGATTCTTCGGTTCGCTAGGGACCGGACGTTCGCTTCCGAACATGTGATCAAAATGATGCCGGCCGTCCTGCGATCCTTGCCCGCTGTAGGGGGATGGTCAAGGCCGCTCGCAATGTCTTGCGCCGGGATACTGCTCTACTCCATCGGCACTAAAGGCGGCGGTCCCCGAAAGGTCGCAGGATTTTTCAACGCAGCGACGGTAGCTGGCGCGGGCGCGTAAACGCGAATGATAAGGTAAAATGGTCCCGGCGAGGTCGGAAGCCAGTTTGCTCCGCGCTCCGGTCCCGGATTGTCGTGTTGCAGGTAGAGCGTGAACGAACCGTCCGCGTTGCGCTTGAGTTCGTCATCACTGCCCAGCGAATATCGATCGATCGGATTGGCGACGGTGAAGCCTGTGCCGCTGTCGTAAACCGATATCGACCAGAAGCCCGGCGGCACTAAAGCGATGCATGGCATTGGTTCCTTAAACGTTATGGCGTAGCGCTTCGCGCCGGTGAGTGGCTGGCCGTTACCGTCAGCGACGGCCGTGTAATAGGTCGCTTCTTCCGGAGTATTCGACGTCAAGCCGAATACCGCAATGATCGCACGCGCCGGGTAATCCGCGCCAGGCATGCCCACGTTCGGCGGGGGTATGATCCAGCCGTTGGCCGAGTCACCCAAGATAGGCAACAACGGCATCATCATCGGTCCGACCCTTTCGGCGGCCGCCTTCATTTCCTCCAGGATGATCGGGTTGACGTTCTCGCGTCGCCAGGTCTTGCCAAATTCGATACCCAGATACTTGAACTGCGGCAGCACCGTCTCGATTTCGTTGCGTGGCGGCGGGTTTTCGTTCATCGCCGCGGAGAAGATTTCCCAGAACTGCAACGGGTCGAGGAACTGCATCTGGCTGCTGGCAACCTTGGGATTGATCTTCGGCGTGTCGTATTTGTAGGCGATCGCGGCAGGTGTCGGACCGCCGCCATATTGCGCGAGCCCTGTCGCGGTGATGGCGTGCAGAACCTTGCGGGCATTGGCCAAATCGGCCGCGTTTTTGACATGCACGCGCGGCTGAAGTTCGATCCAGCGGGTCGGACAATCGATGCGCGTGACGCCGGCCGGCAGCCGTCCGTCCCATCCGGGGCCGACCAGCGCGTAAGTGCCACCCTGATAACCCGTTGCAGTTCCGCCGACATAGGCGAACGCATTGCTCCACATGTCGACGATCTGGACCATGTAGTAGCGGCCGTTTGAGTTCGGAGCGCTCAGGATGATTGGCTGTTGGCTCAGATCGACGAAGCCGAAACCGTATATGACATTGACGTTCGGCGTGACGTAACCCGACTGCGCGGCAACGACGGGATCGGCAATGCTGTCGACGCGCCAAATCTCGTTGGGCGGCGCTTTGGCATCGGGCCCGATGGCCGTGGTCGCCCGCAAGTTGTACATCGCGACGATCGGGACGGCGTAAGTCGCGGCCTGCAGAGCGAATCCTGACAGCCAATCGCCTCGATCCGGGACTTCACCCGGCGACGCGTCGGCGTTCTGTCGCGAAAGCTCGTCGGCGCGCGCGACAGAGACCGCCAGCGCGCCGGCGATGAGTCCGCGACGGCTGAGTGAGAAGGCGTGCGCGATCGGTGTGGTCATGGTCATACTCCCTGAGCCCGGAACAAGGCGCGGCGGTCGAATAGCGGCTGGACTTTCCCGCCGCTTCGTCATATATTACCACTGTAAATATTGATATGACCAATGTCAACATCTCGATGAGCTGCAGCTGATGCAAAATGGAATTGGGAAAAGCGCCCGCAAACCCGCCAAAAAAACTGACGCGCGCCGTCCTTACCACCACGGCGATCTCCGCCGCGCGTTGGTCGACGCGGCATTTGCGCTCGTGACCGAAGAGCAGGATTGGAGCTTCTCGCTGCGCGAGGTTTCGCGCCGCGCCGGCGTTTCCCATACCGCGGCCTATAACCATTTCGCGGAAAAGCGAGATTTGCTCGCCGCGGTCGCGGCCCGTGGCTTCGAGATTCTGCGCGCGCGCATGGTTGAGGCGATGGCGGACCCTGACGGGGCGGAAGGCGCTCTAGCCGCCACCGCCCACGCCTATGTGGGTTTTGCCATCGGCTATCCGGCGCTCTATCGGCTTATGTTCGGAGCGGCGCTCGCCGCGCATTTTGCCGAGCGACCCGACATCGTGCGCGCCTCCGGTGCGGCGGCCAAGGCGGTGCTTGAGGGGATCATCACGGACGGCGCGCGCGCCGGTTCATTCGGTGTTGCGCTTGAGGATTCGGCGGCATTCGGCGCCGCTGTTCTTAGCTGCTGGTCGGCCGTGCACGGCCTATCCATGCTGATCATCGATGGCGAGACCGAAGCCGGGGTACCCACCCATGACATGGTCGAACGGCTGATAGCGAATCTCCGTGACGGGCTGAAGCCGCGACTGGCAGAGCGCCGCAGCTCCCCTACACGTGTTGACCGCCGTTGATGTGGATTTCGGCGCCGTTGACGTAGGACGAAGCCTCCGTGCACAGCACGTAGATGATCTTGGCCACCTCGTCGGGGGTGCCGAGGCGATGCATCGGGATGTGCTCGACGATCTTTTCGGTGCCGGGCGACAGCATCGCCGTGTCGATTTCGCCCGGGGCGATGGCGTTGACGCGCACGCCAACCGCGCCGAAGTCGTTCGCCATCTCGCGTGTGAGCGCGGCCAGCGCCGCTTTCGAAGTCGCATAGGCGGCTCCGGCGAACGGATGTACGCGCGAACCCGCGATTGAGGTGACGTTGACGACCGAGCCTTTGGCAGTCTTGAGCTCGTCGAGCAATCCGCGCGCCAGCATGATCGGCGCAAAGAAATTCACCTGAAACACATGGTGCCAGTCGTCGCGCGAGGTGTCGATCGAGTCGAGACGCTTGCCGCCATCCGCCTTGGGCGAAATGGCCGCGTTGTTGACCAGCGCATGCAATTCGCCGTTGAGGCGCTGCTTGATCTCCCCGATCGCCGCGACGGTGTTGTCGCTGTCGGCGAGATCGACCTGGATGTGATCTTCGGGACCGGCCTCCCACGGGCAATTCTCGGGGAAGGGATGCCGCGAACAAGTGATCACGCGCCAGCCGGCGGCGGAAAAGCGCTTGACCGTGGCGTGGCCGATGCCGCGGCTTGCTCCGGTGAGGAGTAGCGTGCGGCGCGGCTGATTACTCGTCGGCACTGTTGTCGTCCTTACGGGTAGAGCCGCGTCTTGCCCCACGGCGCTCCCGGATGGGAGCGGCGGAACGCAACACGATCGTGCAGCCGGAACGGCCGCTCCTGCCAGAACTCGATTTCCTGCGGCTTGACGCGATAGCCCGACCAATGCGGCGGCCGCGGCACGGCGCCTACCGTGAATTTGGCGGTGAACCGCGCGACCGCCTTCTCGAAGGCCATACGGCTTTCCAGCGCTGCGGATTGCTTGCTCGCCCAGGCGCCGATCTGCGCCATGCGGGAGCGGGTGGCGAAATAGGCGTCCGCTTCCTGCGCTGAAACCGGTTCGACGTCGCCGCGCACGCGCACCTGCCGTTGCAGCGACTTCCAGTAGAAGGTCAACGCCGCCTTCGGCGCGCCGGTCAATTCATGGCCCTTCACGCTGTCGAGATTCGTAAAGAAGACGAAGCCGCGCTCGTCGAATCCCTTCAACAGCACCATGCGCGCATTCGGCAAGCCGTCGCCATCGATGGTCGCAAGCGCCATGGCGTCGGGATTGTCCGGCTCGGCCTGCTTGGCCTCGGCGAACCACGCCGCAAACAGCCGCAACGGCTCGTCCGCTTCGGCGAAGTCACCGCCTGTTAACCATACCGGGTGTTCTATCGGCGCTGCGTCGGACATTGCGTGGGAGTTCCCCTGGTGGTCGCGTGCGGCGATCGGGAAATGCGCCGCCGGTCTCTATATAGAGGAACCGGGACGCTAAGCCTATGTTGGCGGCCGTGTCGGTCAGCCGCCGCCGCGGCCATTCTCGCGGCGCTGGCGACCGCGGGCTGCGCCTACCGGCTCGATTCCATATTCCCCAAAAGCCAGGCCGAAGCCGATCAGACTGGCTCTCTCGGCCACGCCGGACGTCGGCCGGACGACAAATCCGTTGACGCCATGGCCGAGGTCGATCTCGCCTATGCGCGCGCGACCGCGACCGACGCGCTGGCGCGTGGGACCAGGGATCTGAGCATCCCGTGGGAGAATCCGCATACCGGCGCCGGCGGCAACATCACGCCGCTGGCTGCGTCCTACACTGACGGCGATGCCACTTGCCGCGATTTCCTGGCGAGCTACGTGCGCGGACAAACACAGTCCTGGCTGCAAGGCGAAGCCTGCCGCTCCGCGCACGGCGGGTGGGAAGTCAAAAGCCTGAAATCGCTGCGGCAGGGTTGATCCACCGCCGGGCAGTGCGGTTGCATTGCGAGATGGTCGCAAAAGTCCCACATTGACGATCATGGGCAGGGGGGCCGGCCCCAAACTAAATCGGAGTCGAGCGGGGATGCGTGATCCCTACGAGGTGTTAGGCGTCGATCGCAAGGCGGGGTCGAACGATATCAAGAGCGCGTTCCGACGCCAGGCAAAGAAACTGCATCCCGATGCCAACAAGAACGATCCGAAGGCGGCGTCGCGCTTTGCTGAACTCAATGCTGCCTACGAGATTCTCGGCGACGACGATAAGCGCAAGGCGTTCGACCGCGGGGAGATCGACGCCGAGGGTAAGCCGCGATTCCGTGGCTTCGAGGGATTTGGCGGCGGCGCCGGGCCACGCCCCGGCGGCGGCTTCGGTCCGGAGACCGAATTCGAGACTTTTAGCTTCGGTCCGGAGGGTTTCACCCGCAACACGAGTCGGCCAGGCGCCAGCGGCGGTTTTGGCGGCTTCGAAGATATTCTGCGCGATGCTTTTGGTGGAGCTGGTTCGCGCCGGGGCGGAGGCGGCGCTGCCTTTGAACCGGAGGATTTCGGCGTCGGCGCGAATGTCACCGCAGCGCTGACGGTGTCGCTGCCGGATGCGGCGCATGGCGCCACGCAGCGGCTGCGGTTGCCGTCCGGCAAGGAGGTCGAAGTCAAGATCCCCGCCGGCATCGGCAACGGTCAGCAGATCCGGCTGCGCGGACAAGGCATGGCGGGGCAGGGCGGTGCCGGCGATTTGCTGATCACCGTTTCGATCGCGCCGCATCCGACCTTCACACTCGATGGCGCCGACATCCGTCTCGATCTGCCGGTCACTCTGTACGAAGCCGTGCTCGGCGCCAAAGTGCGGGTGCCAACACTCGACAAGCCGGTTGAAATCGCCATTCCCGCCGGGACCAATAGCGGCCGCACATTCCGTCTCAAGGGCAAAGGCTATCCGGCCAAGGAAGGACGCGGCGATCTTCTCGCCATGGTGCGCATCATGCTGCCCGAGAAAAGCGATCCCGAGCTCGACGCGTTGATGAAGAAATGGCGCGCCGAGAAGTCCTACGATCCGCGCAGCGACATGTGAGTTGTTCGCTTGTACATCGAACGCTGGTTGCATGCCGGCGGCGATGAGGGTACGCAGCGGCCGATGAACACCAGCATTTTCGCGTTCGACGCCATCTCGCGCCCGGGCCGGCGCGAATGGTTTGCGATCATATTCGTCGTCGTGCTGACGCTGTTGTTTCTTCCAATGGTCGTGTGGAAAGTCGTCGGCCTTGGCCAAGGCGATACGCAGGTCTTCTTCCGCGCCGGCTGGGCGGTCTGGACGGGCTATCCGCTCTATGACGTAACGGACCCGCACGGTTGGACCTATCATTATCCGCCGACCTTTGCGCTGCTGATGGGGCCGTTTGCCGAGCCGCTGCCGGGGCATCTGCAGCCGGCATGGGCGTTGCCGCTCACCGCGGCGGTCGTTGTCTGGTACCTGATCAACGCGGTTTGCCTGCTGCTGGCGCTGCATGTTTGGGCCAACGTGTTGGAACGCTACCGGCCACTACAGGTGCGGCCGGGATACCTGCAGGCCGCATGGGCGCTGCGGATCGGTCCGCTGCTGGCGCTCTTGCCGTTTGTCGGCGACGGCCTGGCCCGCGGTCAGCCGGCGCCGGTGCTGCTTTTGCTGGTCGTTGTTTTTTTGGCTAAGTATGCCGAGAAGCGCCTCGCCCCTGCGTCGTTTGCGTTAGCGCTCGCGGTCACCATCAAAGTGTTCCCGATCCTGCTCGCGATCATTCCATTCATGCGGCGTGACTGGAAATTCATGCTCTGGGCGGCCGCGTGGGGCATTATTTTGTTGATCGGGCTGCCGGTCATTTGCCTCGGACCGGCCGCGATGCTCGACCTCTATCGCGTCATGTTCAGCGAACACCTGGCCGGCATCGTCAGCGGATCGATGTCCGCCAAGATCGCAGGCCAGGTTTCGCCCGGCGCCTATTCGAGCATCGGCATCGGGTCGCTGGTCGCGCGCATCGCCGCCGGCGCCGCGTTCTATACGACGCCGCTCCCGCGCTGGGCGTCGGCGGTTCAGTTTCTCTTCAATGCCGCCGTTGTTGTCTCGGCGGTCATTCTCGGCCGCGGCGGTTTCTGGAGCATGCGCGGCGCGCAGCCCGCCGCCGGTTATCCGCTCCTGGTCGCTGGCGCCGCGCTGTTTGCCGCGATTCCGCTGATGATCTCGTTTGCCGGGCCGCAATACGTCACCTGTGCGGTGCCGCTCGTCGGCGTGCTTCTGATCGAAACGTGGCGGCGCAAAGGCGAAGAAATTGTTACGGCGCCCATGATCGCCTGGGCCGCCGCGGCATGGCTTTCGATGATCGCGCTCGAAGTCCCGTGGAATTGGCTAAAGCTACTCGGGCCAATGACGTGGGTCATGCTACTCCTGGTTCCGATAAGTCTTTCGCTCTTGGGCGGCGTTTCCAAGCGCGCACGGTCCGGTATGGAAGAGTCCCGCGGCTGACGAGACAAGCCAATTTCTCCTCGCTAGCGTTCCCGATTGCGCGCGCCGCGCAACGACGATGAACCCTACAGCTATTGTAAAATGAAACTGCTGGTGTCAAATTGACGAGCGGAGTTTGGCTGTCGAGCCGTTGACCTCGGCGTTTCAGGGGCAGGGATGTGTTATCCGAAGTACACGCCACGCGGCCACAAGGCTCCTATTCCGACAATTTGAGCGTCCGCCCTTCAGTCACTGACGTGCGCACGAGCGATACTTTGATCTTCGCTCCGACGTACAACGAATCCGAGACAATCCCGATACTGCTCGATCGTCTGCTCGCGCTTCCGATGAGCTGCGACATTCTCATCGTTGACGATCATTCAACGGATGGCACAACGCAGCTCATAGGAAATCGCGCAAGTTCGGATCAGCGCTTGCGGATGATCGTCCGCGACGGCAAATTGGGAATTGGTTCGGCCCATAGGCTTGGCTGGCTGTACGCACGCTATCATGGATACTCCCGTTTCGTGTCGCTCGACGCCGATCTTTCGCACGATCCCGCCGACGTGCCGCGCCTGCTCTCGGCCCTGGACGCGGGCGCCGACCTTGCAATCGCTTCGCGGTTTGCGCCGGGAGGCCATCTCGATTACCGGGGGTGGCGGTTGTTCTTGAGCAAAAATGCAAACCGGCTCGCGCGGCTGCTGCTTCAACTTCCGTTTTACGAGTACACGACTTCCTTTCGCGCGGCGAAACTTGACCGCGTGCCGGCGGGGCTAGTTGAGGGGATCGCGCGCCAAGGATACGGATTCTTTCTCAACTGCGTCGTGCAGCTCGCGCGTGAGAAACTCGTTATTGCCGAGGTCCCTATCTTCTTCCGCAACCGCCATGGCGGAAAATCGAAGATTCCTCGTTTGGAAATATTGCGCGGCGTCGCCAACCTTCTATGGCTGGCGATCTACAGGCGGCCGGCTAAACGATCCGCTTTGCCGGATTTTGCCTGCCCGGCGTGCGGCGGGCGTTATCGCGTGATCATGAAATCCGACGAGGCGTTGTGTCTTGAATGTCTGGCGAAAGATCGGTTGCAGGGGTGAGCGAATATGGGCCGGGCGTCCAGGTTTGTGGGCCCGGCTTTGAGATCTTCGACCGCGGAAATTTCGGCATTTTTATTCGGCTGCTCTGTTCGCTGACCCGCAAGCCGGTTGAGCACGATGGCCAAGCGCGCATTGATTACGGGAGTAAACGGCCAGGATGGCGCATATCTCGCCAAATTCCTGCTGGATAAAAATTATGCGGTCGTCGGCGCCGTAAGACGAACGTCTTCCAAAAACATCCGGCGTCTTGCCGAGCTGGGGATCGCGGATGACGTCGAGCTTTGCGACATTGAGTTGCTTGAGTTCGACAATATCCTGCGGACAATACAGCATGCGAAGCCCGACGAGATTTATAACCTCGCGGCTCAGAGCTTTGTCGCAATGTCTTTCGAAGAGCCGATCTACACCGGCGCAGTAGATGCCTTGGGAGCAACGCGCATCCTGGAAGCCATTCGGCGGTTCAATAAATCAATTCGCTACTATCAGGCATCAACTTCTGAAATGTTCGGCAGGGCGCAAGAAAGCCCTCAGTCCGAAACTACTCCGTTCTATCCGCGTAGTCCTTACGCCGTTGCGAAATTATACGCACATTGGATGACGGTGACTTACCGGGAAAGCTACAATCTATTTGCCGCGTCCGGCATTCTTTTCAATCACGAATCGCCTTTGCGCGGACAAGAATTTGTAACGCGCAAAGTCACCTTGGGTCTGGCGAGGATTAAGCATGGAGAGCTCGGCGTATTGGAAATCGGAAAGTTGGACAGTAAGCGCGATCGGGGATTTGCCGGCGACTATGTAGAGGGCATGTGGCACATGCTGCAACAGGAGCGTCCCGATGACTATGTGCTGGCGACCGGCGAAACGCATTCGGTGCGGGACTTTGTGGTCATGGCGGGAAAATGCCTGGGCTTTGATATCGAATGGCAAGGGTCGGGAGACGAAGAATGCGGCATCGACCGCAAAAGTGGACGTGTCATCGTTAAAGTAAATCCGCGGTTTTACCGCCCGGCCGAAGTAGACGTCCTTTGCGGAAACCCCGGGAAGGCCGAGCGCTTGCTCGGCTGGCAACGAAAGATTTCATTCTCCGAGCTCGTGGCGACGATGGCTGAATCAGACGACCGGCGAGTCCGCGACAAGCAAGTTGCGATCTGACCCGCGCTGAAGCTCGGACCAATATCCGGTGCCTGTTGCCAAGTATTCGATGCTTGTGCGGGTTTCAGGTGTGCGATCATCCAAAGGGCGGACGAGGCAACATTCCAGATTTACTTAAGTTGGTGACTTACAGCTTGCGTGCTTGATCGCTTGACCGGCGCTGTGTCATAGGAGGCTGGGTGCCGGTATCGTCGAGCGGGGTCGGAGAATGTCGGAAGTCTCGGGCCTCATGCGCGGCAAACGCGGCCTGATTATCGGGGTCGCCAACCAGCGCTCGCTCGCTTGGGGGATCGCGAAAGCCTGTCACGCGCACGGTGCAAACGTCGCGCTTACCTACCAGGGTGACGCCCTCAAGAAGCGCGTTGAGCCGCTCGCGCAGGAGATCGGCGGCATCGTGGTCGGACATTGCGACGTCACCGAGCCGGCCACCATCGATGCCGTGTTCGCGAAATTGCAATCGGTCTGGGCGGGGATCGATTTTCTGGTTCACGCCATCGCGTTCTCGGACCGGGCGCAACTGGATGGGCGCTACGTCGACACCACCGAAGATAATTTCAGCAAAACCATGCTGGTGAGCTGCTACTCGTTCACGGCGATCGCGCAGCGCGCCGAGAAGATGATGCCGGACGGCGGTGCCATGCTCACATTGACCTATTACGGCGCGGAGAAATGGATGCCGCACTATAACGTGATGGGCGTCGCCAAGGCCGCGCTCGAGGCGTCGGTCTGGTACCTGGCTGCCGATCTCGGCGTGAAGAATATCCGTGTCAACGCCATCTCGTCGGGTCCAATCAAAACCCTCGCGGCTGCCGGCATCGCGGACCTGCGCTATATTTTCAAATGGAACGAATACAATGCGCCACTGCGGCGCAACGTGACGATCGAGGATGTCGGCGCGGCTGGCGTCTATCTACTTTCCGACTTGTCGCGCGGTGTCACCGGCGAGGTGCACCACGTCGATGCCGGCTATCACATCGTCGGCATGAAGCACCCAGACGCACCCGACATCGGCATCATCAAAGAGTAACAGGCTTAGGCGCCAAAATCCGAGTGCGCCCGTAAAAACGGCAGCGGCCGGACTTTCGTCCAGCCGCTGTCACGAAACACCGCTCAAGGCGCCTCGCGAATCTGAAGAAATGACGGCGCGGCCTCGATACGAGGCGCGTGGACGTCCTTACTTCTTCATCTTCTTCTTTTTCTTCGGCTTGCTGGCCATGGGTTATTTCCTTCTAAAGCGTGATGAATGAACGGCAGGGATGAGTTCAAGCTTCGCGGGCGTGTCTCGGTCCCTCTCCCCTCGCCCCCTTACCGCCTATCAGAATGGCATAGGAACCACCTAGCCGCAATATAAATATGGCAAATAACCCTGATTTTTCCATAGCTTAATGGATATTCAGCTTTTCATTAATCGGTGTTCAGCGACATGAACGCGGCATGAACGTCGGTAAAACCGTCGCGCCGATAAGAGCCTGCGGGGTGGAGGTGAATTGTTGGGCTGAAAATCGGCGCTGGGAAGTCGCGCGAATTTTCCGCGACAGCAAAGCGAACATGGCAGGCGCGGCGATTTGACCCGCCTGACCCCACGGGCTACCAAACGCTGCGCGTCTTGCTGGGATTAATCGGCGCCATTGCGCGCCGTTCGAGCGTGCCAAGTTCTTCAAAGATGTCATTCAATACGTTCGGACATTCTTTCCGCGTGACCACCTTCGGCGAGAGCCACGGGCCGGCCATAGGTTGCGTCGTCGACGGTTGTCCGCCGCGCATTGCGCTCACGGAAAGCGATATTCAACCCTACCTTGACCGGCGGCGGCCCGGCCAGTCGCGTTTTACTTCGCAGCGGAAGGAGCCGGACGCCGTCAAGATCCTTTCCGGCGTGTTTCTGGACGAAACCAGCGGCCGCCAGGTGACCACGGGCTCGCCGATCGCACTTCTCATCGACAACGTCGATCCGCGGTCCAAGGACTATGCCGACATCAAGGACAAATATCGTCCCGGTCACGCCGATTACACCTACGATGTCAAATACGGCGTGCGCGACTATCGCGGCGGCGGCCGGCAGTCTGCGCGTGAAACCGCGATGCGGGTTGCCGCCGGTGCGATTGCGCGCAAGATAGTCCCCGGCATGCAGGTGCGCGGTGCGCTCGTTCAAATCGGCGCGGAGCGGATCGATCGGGCGCGCTGGGATTGGGCCGAGATCGAGCGCAACGCGTTTTTCTGTCCCGACGCGCAAGCTGCATCCCGTTTCGGCGACTATCTCGAAAGCGTACGCAAGCGCGGTTCGTCGGTCGGCGCGGTGATCGAGATCGTTGCCGAAGGGGTGCAGGCGGGACTTGGCGAGCCGATCTACGGCAAGCTCGATTCCGATCTTGCCGCCGCGCTGATGAGCATCAATGCCGTCAAAGGTGTCGAGATCGGCGCCGGTTTCGCCGCCGCCGCGCTTTCCGGCGAAGAGAATGGCGACGAGATGCGCATGGGCAATGACGGCAAGCCGCTCTTTCTGTCGAATAATGCCGGCGGCATTCTTGGCGGAATTTCCACCGGCCAGCCGCTGATCGCGCGTTTCGCCGTCAAACCGACATCGTCAATCTTGACGCCGCGGCGTACAGTGGATCGCCACGGTCGCGAGACCAAGATCGCCACGACCGGGCGCCACGATCCGTGTGTCGGCATCCGCGCGGTGCCGGTCGGCGAAGCCATGGTGGCATGCGTGGTCGCCGATCATTATCTGCGCCACCGCGGCCAGGTCGGCGAAGGGCCGGCGTGGCCGTCCGCTGGATGAATTGTCGATTGGCGGGCACCTCGGTACATAGGGGCAGCAAATTCAAGGTGACCGATGGCGGTTTGCGATTATTGCAACAAGAACTTCAATTTCTTTGGAGTACACGAGGGCGACTACTCGTTCTGCTCCGCAAATTGCAAGAATCAGGCGCGCGCCTTGTTGAAATCGCTTGAGCAATTCACGCCGCAGCAAATCGAAGACTATATTGGCAGAAGTCGCGCGGGGCCTTGCCGGCAATGCGGCAAGCCGAACCCTGTCGATCTCTATCAATCGTATCGGGTGATTTCGATGATTCTGCTGACCCGCTGGACCACCCACAATCACTTTGTCTGCCGGGAGTGTGCACGGCGTGAGCAGCTCAAATCGCTGGCATATTCGGCGGCGCTCGGCTGGTGGGGCTTTCCATTCGGCCTCGTTCTCACCCCGGTGCAGATCATCAGGAATATCGTCGCCATGTCGGGGGGTGCCGACCCCAAGCAAGCCTCGCCCCGATTGCGGAGCCTGCTGAAACTCAATCTGGCGCGTCAGGTCGCCGCCGCGGCTGCTGCTCCCGTTGCTGCTCCAAGCAAGCAATGAAGAAGGTGCGCTCTTGATCGAGACTCCCAGCGCCATCGGCGCGGCCATCGCCGCCTTTGCCCGCGGCGAACTGGTCATCGTCGCCGATGACGACGACCGTGAGAACGAAGGCGATCTGTTCGTCGCGGCCTCGCTTTGTACGTCGGAGAAGATGGCGTTCATCATCCGCCACACGTCCGGGATCGTCTGTGCACCCCTTTCGCAGGACGAAGCGCGGCGGCTTCATCTCGACCCGATGGTGGCGCGCAACGATGCGCCGCTTCGCACCGCCTTCACCGTTTCGGTCGATGTCCGGCACGGACTGACCACCGGCATTTCGGCGGAGGAGCGCACCAACACCGTTCGCGCGCTTGCCAACGGCAATATGGGCGCGGCCGACTTCGTGCGGCCGGGCCACGTTTTTCCACTGGTAGCCAAGGAGGGCGGCGTGCTTATGCGCTCCGGTCACACCGAGGCTTGCGTCGATCTGTGCCGGCTGGCGGGACTGCCGCCGGTCGGCGTGCTTGCCGAGCTTATGAACGATGACGGAACGGTAATGCGCGGACCGCAGATCGCCGAATTCGCCGTCCGCCACAAGCTTCAGCGCGTCTCGATCGCCAATTTGATCGCCTACCGCCAGGCGCGCGACAAATTGATCGATCGCATCGGCGAATTTCCGGTGGAATCCGAAATCGGCACGCTGACCGGCTACGCCTTTCAAACTCCGTTCGATCCGTTCTACCACATGGCATTCGTGCATGGCCGCATTGGCGACGGCAGGAACGTACTGACGCGGCTGCATCGCGCGAATCTGATCCTCGATGTGTTCGGCGGGGCCAAGGCCATCCGTCGCACGCTCGACCGCTTCAAGGCCGAGGGCAGGGGCGTGCTTGTGGTTTTACGTGACGGTGCGGCCGGCGTCCCGGTGGTCGCCATTCCGAAATCCGACGAAACCGCTTCGGGTGAAGCGCGCAGCAGGCAATGGCGCGAGGTTGGCCTCGGCGCCCAGATTCTCAAGGATCTCGGCATCAGCTCGATACGGGTACTGAGTTTCTCGCGCCACATGACCTATGTCGGCCTCTCCGGTTTCGGCATCGAGATCGTGGGAACCGAGCCGGTTGAAGGCTGAGCCAGCCTTGCCGTTAGGAAGCGGGCGTGGCGGCGCCACCGGCTTTAAGTATGCGGCGGAGCCGTTTCAACGCTCGCGCGCGCCGCCCTGACCTGTCGCCTCGGCCTATCCGGAAGTCGGAAATGAAAGCTACAAGGACCTGGGCGCGACTCCGACATTACCATCACAAGGGGATTTCGATGCCCAAGCATGATCCGGTTGATCGCGAACGGCGCGCGCTGCTTGGCGCCGGCGGCGCGCTGTTCCTCGGCGCGGCTTTATGGCCGTCCGGCGCAGGCGCGCAGACCAGCGCTCCCAAAATGCACATCGGCGTGATCGGCTCAGGTCACATCGGTGGTACGATCGGGGGGCTGTGGGTGAAGGACGGCCACAAAGTGTTCTTCTCCTCGCGTCATCCCGAGGAACTCAAGGATACGGTCGACGGTCTCGGCCAATTAGCGCAAGCAGAGACCGTGGAGCAGGCGATCGCCTTCGGCGACGTCATGTTCATTGCCGTGCCCTACAAGGCACTGCCGGAGATTGGCCGCGACTACGCCACCGCGCTCAAAGGCAAGATCGTGCTCGACGCCTGTAATGCCACGCCAGCGCGCGACGGCGCCGAGCTTGCCGACGAAGTCAAAAAGGACGGCATCGGCGTGACCTCGCAGAAATATCTGCCGGCCACGCGGCTGGTACGCGCTTTCAATTCGATGAATTACAAAGTCTTCGCCAAAGAGGCCAACCGCCCCGATCCAAAGCTCGCGATCCCGATCGCCGGCGATGACGCGCAGGCTTTGCAGGTTGCCGGCGGACTAGTGCGCGACGCCGGCTTCGATCCGGTGATCGTCGGCAAGCTCGCCGACGCCAGCCTGTTTCAGATGGGCGCGCCCGGTTTCGGCCAGGAGGTGACGGCGGCCGAACTCAAGCAGAAGCTCAATCTCGCTCCATGAAGGCGCTGCGTCACTGGCTCGGCTGGGCGATCCCGGCGACGCCGCAGGAACGCGCGGCGGCCCTGTGGTCGTTCGCTTATTTCTTTGCTCTGCTTGCCGGCTACTACGTGTTGCGGCCTTTGCGGGACCAAATGGGCATCGCGGGTGGCACCCGGAATTTGCCGTGGCTGTTCACCGCTACCTTCCTGACCCTCATCGTGGCGCAGCCGCTCTATGGCGCGCTGGTGGCGAAGCTGCCCCGGTCCCGCTTTATCCCCATCGTCTATCATTTCTTCGTCGCCAATCTCGCCCTGTTCTGGCTGTTGCTCACGCTCGGCATAGCGCCGGTGATTGTCGCGCGCGTGTTCTTCGTCTGGGTCAGCGTCTTCAGCCTGTTCGCGGTGGCGGTGTTCTGGTCGTTCATGGCGGATCTCTTCACCGCCGAGCAGGGCAAGCGCCT
>CAYVPC010000039.1:0-20229 GCA_964453555.1 uncultured Hyphomicrobiales bacterium
CGCGATCGTGCGGCTGCCGGTAATCGACCGGCGTACCCTTGGGGATGATGCCGGTAGGATTGACGCGCGCGATCGAGTAATAGCCCATGACGTAATAGTGCGGCTTGACCGTCTCGGCCACGCCCGGCAGCGCGTAAAGCTCGCGCATGTAATTCAAAAGGTTCGAGAAGTCAGCGATCCGGTTGCGATTGCATTTGAACAGCGAAAAGTAGGCGACGTCGAATCGCACCAGCGTGGGGAACAGCCGCCAGTCGGCTTCGGTGATCTGATTGCCGGCCAGATAGCGCTGCCGTCCGAGCCGCGCTTCGACCTCGTCGAGCGTGGCGAACAGCGCGTCATAGGCTTCCTCGTAGGCAGCCTGCGAGCGCGCAAAGCCGCAGCGATAGACGCCATTGTTCACGTTGGAATAAACCAGCGCATTGATGCGGTCGATTTCCGGGCGCAACGTCGGCGGATAGTAGTCGGTCGGATCGGCGCCGATACCGCCGAACTCCGAATTGATCATGCGTATGATCTCGGACGATTCGTTATTCACGATCCGCCCGGTCTTCTTGTCCCACAACGTCGGCACCGTCACCTTGCCGGTATAATGCGGGTCGCTCGCGCTATAGGCCTGGTGCAGATAACGGAAGCCGTTCACGCGGTCCGGCGGGCAATCGGGAAAGGCCGGATTGTCCTCGAACGTCCAGCCTTGCTCGCGTAATCCCGGCACTGCAATGGCCACGCTGATGGCGCCCTTGAGCTTTTTCAGCGCCAGGAAAATCTGCGTGCGATGCGCCCACGGGCAGGTATAGGCGACATAAAGGTGATAGCGCCCGGCCTCGGCTTTGAACCCGGACGAACCGTCGGCGGTGACGCGGCCGCGAAACACGCTGTCGAGCCGCTGGAAATTGCCGGCCTTGCCCATCTCCTCGGGCAAGTCCTCATCGCGCCATTTGCCGTCGACCAGAATACCCATTACGCGGCCTCTCCACGGGCGAGCGACGCCGCATGGCGGATCGCCGCGATATTCCTGCGATAGGACTCCGCCGTGCGGTCCTTGAACACCGCGGAGCCGGCGACCAGCACATTAGCGCCTGCCCGCACGACGTCGGGCGTCACCTCGGGCGTAATGCCGCCATCGATCTCGACGTCGATCGGCCGCCCGCCGGCCAGCGCGCGCAGCTTGCGCACCTTGTCGATCGCGGCGGGGATGAATTTCTGCCCGCCGAAACCGGGATTGACCGACATGATGAGAACAAGATCGACCAGGTCGATCACCGACTCGACGGTGTCCGTCGGCGTGCCCGGATTCATCGTCACGCCCGCTTTTTTGCCGAGCGCGCGGATTGCCTGCAACGAGCGATGAACATGCGGGCCCGCTTCGACGTGCACGGTAACGATATCGGAGCCGGCCTTGGCGAACGCTTCGAGATAAGGATCGCACGGCGCAATCATCAGATGCACGTCCAGCACTTTTTTGGTCTGCATGCGCAGCGCCTTCACGACATCCGGCCCAATGGAAATGTTGGGCACGAAATGGCCGTCCATGATGTCGACATGAATCCAGTCGGCGCCGGCGGCATCGACCGCGCGCACCTCTTCGCCGAGCTTGGCGAAGTCGGCGGCGAGGATCGACGGAGCGATAAGGAGCGGACGCTGCACCGGTATCTCCGATGGTCGCGGTTCGCCTAACATGCCCCGCCGGCGTGGGCAACGCGCGCCCGCTTCACAATCTGGCGGAACGGCTTTGCAGCCATTAATTAGCCGCTGCGGAGGTTGTCCTGGCGCACACCGATATCACCGTGCTCGGAGCCGGCATTGTCGGCACGTCCATCGCGGTGCATCTCGCCCAGCGCGGCGTGGCGGTCGCGCTCGTGGATCGGCATGGGCCGGGGGAGGGTACCTCCTACGGCAATGCCGGCATCATCGAAGGCAACACCGTGTTTCCGCTGGCGTTCCCTTCGGATTTAGGCGAGATCCTGCGCATCGCGTTCAAGCGCTCGCCGGTCGCCAACTATCATCTGGCGCATCTGCCGAAGATTCTGCCATGGCTGGCCGCGTTCCGCGCCGCCTCGCGGCCGGAGCGGCTGATCGAAACGGCGCAGCTCATGCGGCCGCTGTTCGCGCGCGCGATCCCCGAGCATGAGGCCCTTGCCGCTGCGGCTGGCGCTGAGCGCCGGCTGAGCCGCCGCGGCTGGCTCAAACTTTATCGCAGCGACAGCGCCTTTGCGCAGCTGGCCCCGGAGCTTGACCTCGCTGCGCGCTTTGGCATCGACAATGTGAAGCTCGACCGTGATGGCGCGCTCGCGCTCGAACCGTCGCTCAACGGCGTTTTTCGCCACGCCGTACACTGGACGGGCTCGGTCAGCGTGAACGACCCGCTGGCCCTGACGCGCGCTTACGCCGCACGCTTTGCCGCGCTCGGCGGTGTCGCGCTGTCCGGCGACGCGCGCACCTTGCATCGCGCCGATCCGTATTGGCGCGTCGATACTGCGTCCGGGCCGCTCGATGCCGGCGACGTCGTCATCGCGCTCGGCCCCTGGACGCCCGACGTCATTGCGCCGCTTGGCATCAAGCTGCCGTTTGCCGTCAAGCGCGGATACCACCGCCACTACCGTCCACAAGGAAATGCCGTGCTGAGCCGCCCGGTGCTCGATGCGGAGAATGGTTATGTGCTGGCGCCGATGGAGCAAGGCATCCGGCTTACCACCGGCGTTGAGTTCGCTGCCCGCGATGCGCGCCCGACGCCGGTGCAGCTTGCTCGCTTGTTTCCGGCCGCGCGCGCTTTGTTTCCGCTCGGCACGGCGGTCGAAGCGCAGTCCTGGCTCGGTGCGCGGCCGTGCTTTCCAGACTCGCGTCCGGTCATCGGGCGAGCGCCGCGTCAGCGCGGCCTCTGGCTTGCTTTCGGCCACGCCCATTGGGGCTTGACGCTTGGGCCGGCAACCGGCCGGCTCATCGCCGAGATGATGACCGGCGCGACGCCGTTCTGCGATCCGAGGCCTTACGGCGCGGAGCGGTTTATGTGGTGACGACGATGCAGAGCGGCGCTATTCGCGCGTCGCTGATCCCGGCGCCGGCGATCCTTTATATTCGCCGATCGTGTGGAAGACAGTCCCTGCCGGCCGCGTATTGTTCGACGACAGCTTGTCCTGCTGCATGACCATCTCGTCATACTTGGCGATCGTCGTCACCGGCTGGTGCGGCACGACATGGACGACCTCGTAGCCGGCGGCCTTCAGTTGCCGCAGCAGCTCCGGCAGGGCTTCCGCGGTCGCGCGCTGGAAATCATGCATCAGAATGATGCCCTTGCCGTGCTTTTCGAGCTTGCTCATCACCGATTTGATCACAAGCTCCGGCTTGTGCAGCTTGAAATCGAACGAGTCGATGTCGGTCGAGAAACTCGCGATACTGCGCTCGGCAAGATACGAAAGCAGTTCCGGCGGATGTTGCAGGTTCGGGAAACGGAATAATGGCGCAATGGGTGCGTCCGCCGCCAAGTGAACGGCGCTGACGCCCATTTCGATTTCCTGTTTGGCCAACTCGATGTCGCCGGCGTAAGGCTTGCGCGCCAGATCCTTGTGCGACCAAGTGTGGGTGCCGATGGTCATTCCGGCTTGAACCACCTGCTTGGTGATCTCCGGATGCCACATCGCGTGTTCGCCGATCTCGAAGAACGTGGCCTTCAGGCAGTTGTCGGTGAGCGCTTTGAGCACGGCGGGCGTGTTCTCCGGCCAGGGGCCGTCGTCGAAGGTCAACACGATCTCCTTCTCGCGCAGGAAATCGTATTGCTTGAAATGCTCAAAGCCGAAACCGGGCCCGCCGGTCGTGTCGATCTCGACAATGCGGGCAAGCCCCATGCCGCCGGGCTTGTCGCAGGCGGGGATGGTGTTTGGCGGCGGTGTGGCGGTGCTGCTCGGCGTTGCCGCAGCGACGGCCGCGGGTTTGGCGCCGGGCGTGGCCGGAGCCGGAACAGGCGTTGCGGGGGCGGGCGCGGTCTGAGCGATATGCGTAGGCGCGGCCGGTTGCGCGGGCGCACTCGGCGTCGCGGCCGGCTTATCGATGGGCTGTGCTTGGGCGATTTCGCTGACCGGGGCTTTTACCGGGCCAATAGGCGGGGTCGGTACCAATGAAGCGACGCGCGTATTCGGCGTCGTCGAAGCCGCCGGCATGGCGGCCTTTTGGGCCGAAACCACGCCGAAGGCCGCAAGGCCCAGGCTGACCAACCCGGCAACAACAATAACCACGGCGCGCATCGCACCCTCGCTACAACTTGCACACTTGGCGTGAAGTGAAGGCTCAATCGAGCAACGTGTCAACGGCGGCGGCCGTTCACGGCCCGAAAGATGCAAGTTGTGGTTTCCACGGCACGCGGCTCGGTTGACCAGCGCCGAATGGCACTATGTTACCGGCCGAATTGATCCTGCCAGCTGCGTTGCGCGCCCGGCAAGGCGAGCGCATGCGCAGAGAAAACCGCGCGGGCAACGGCGCGCGCCACGACATTGGCCGCAATTGCGCCAAGCGTGGTTAATCCGAACAGCGCGTCGGCTAGCGGCCGGCGGCCGGTGGAGGCCGCGAACACGACATCGCCGTCGAGCGGCGTGTGCACCGGGTAGATGGCGCGCGACAAACCCGATTGCGCCATGACGGCGAGCCTCTTCGCCTGCGCCTTGGTCAAGATCGCATCGGTCGCGACGACGACCAGCGTCGTGTTTTCGCGCGCGCCACCTTTGGTCGCCGGCTCGAATGCGCTGGCGGGGAAGGAATCCGGCCAGCCGCGTCCGCCGAATTCGCCGTCGCGCTCGAACGGTGCCGCCCAGAAATGCGGACCGCCGCCGACGGTGACGCTGCCGGCAGCGTTAACGGCGGCGAGGGCGCCAACGACGAAGCCGTCGGCAGTTTGTGCCGACGCCGAACCGATGCCGCCTTTGCAATTCAGCGTGGTCGCGCCGGTGCCCGCGCCGACGCTGCCGAGGACGAAATCGGCTCCCGCGGCTGCTGCCGCCGCGTAGCCGAGTTCGCGATAGGGCGGGAAGCGGACCCACTTTTTATCGCCGGCACTGAGGAGATCAAACAAGATGGCCGCCGGCACGATCGGCACGCGTGCGCTGCGCACGGCAAAGCCGCGGCCTTTTTCCCTGAGCCAGGCTTGCACGCCGGACGCGGCGTCGAGGCCGAAGGCCGAACCTCCGGACAGGGTGATAGCGTCGATACCTTCTACGGTCTGCGCCGGATCGAGCAGCGCTGTCTCGCGCGTGCCCGGTCCGCCGCCGCGCAAATCGATCGAGGCGGCGGCCGGCGCATCGAAAATGATTGCGGTCGCGCCGGAGCCGAGTTTTGCGTCTTCGGCATGGCCGACTCTCAGGCCGGGTACGTCGGTGATGAGGTTGCGCATGCCGCATCATAGCCGCTTCGCGCCGCGCGGGGAGTGGCGTCGCGACGATCACATCCTCGCGGGCGCGGCGCTGCCGCGCTTGCGCGGCGAGGACCGGCCGGGCATGAGATGCGCCATGCCGAACGTCACCATCGCCGCCGCGGTCGCCGCGGGCATCGTGAGCTTTCTGTCGCCCTGCGTGCTGCCGTTGGTGCCGCCGTATCTGGTCTATCTCACCGGCGCGTCGCTTGAGCGCTTCGCCGATGCTGAGACGAAGCCGCGCGCTGGGCGGCAGACGCTCGCGGCCGCGCTTCTGTTCGTGCTTGGCTTTACCACCGTATTTGTGGCGCTCGGTGCCAGCGCCAGCGTCATTGGCGCGGTGCTGCGCGCTTACTCCGGCGAACTCGCCGTCGTTGCCGGCATCGTCATCATCATCATGGGCTTGCACTTTCTCGGCTTGACCCCGATTGCATTTTTGATGCGCCAGAAGCGTCTCGAAGTTGCAAAACCGGTCGGGCTGTGGGGCGCTTATCTGATGGGACTGGCATTCGCGTTTGGCTGGACGCCGTGTATCGGTCCGATCCTCGCGGCGATCCTTGCAGTGGCGGCGTCGGAGGAAACGGTCCTGCACGGCGCTGGCTTGCTTGCGGTCTATTCGCTCGGGCTCGGCATTCCGTTCATCGCGGCGGCGTTGGCGATCGAGCAGTTTGCTGCGTTTCTCACGCGTTTTCGCTCGCATCTCGGTCTGGTCGAGAAGGCGATGGGCGGACTCCTCGTGCTCACCGGTATCGCTTTTCTTACCGGCGCGGTCACGCAGGCGAGCTACTGGCTGCTCGATATGGTTCCGATGCTCGGAAAGATCGGCTAGCGGCCGTTAGCTAGGGCCTGCATCGGTGATCTGCTCGTAATTGCCGTCTTTATCCCATTGATAGACCGCCCAGCCGCCGCCGGTGATGTCGCCCTTTTGGTCATACGATATCGGGCCGAGCACCGTGTCCCAGGTGCCGGCGCGTATGGCGGCGGCGACCTTTTGCGGATCGATCGTGCCCGCCTTGGCGGCCGCTAGCGCCCAGACCTGATAAGCGGCGTAGGTATAGAGCGTGTAACCTTCCGGATCGATGCCCTTGTCCTTGAATTTCTGAACGATGGCGGCGGCGGTCGGCCGCTTGCGCGGATCGGGCGGGAAGGTAAAGAGGACGCCCTCGGCGGCGGGCCCGGTGATCGACGCGAATTCGCGCGATACCAGTGCGTCGCCCGCCATCAAAATCGTCTTGAGGCCCTGGTCCCGCATCTGCCGCACGATCAGGCCGGCTTCCTGGTGATAGCCGCCGTCATAGACGATATCGATATTGTTGAGCTTGAGCTTGGAGACGAGCGCGGTGAAGTCCTTGTCGCCCTGATTGTAGGCCTCGTCGAGTTTTTCCGTCACCTTCGCTGCATTGAGCGCGCGCTTGACCTCGTCCGCGAGCCCTTGGCCGTAAGTCGTCTTGTCGTTGATGATGGCGATGTTCTTATCCTTGAAATTCTTCGCCAGATAAGCGGCCGCAAAGCTGCCCTGCTGATCGTCGCGACCGCAGGTGCGGAACGTGTTCCACATACCGCGATCGGTGAACAAGGGATTGGTCGAGGCCGGGGTGATTTGCAGCACGCCGCCGTCGAGATAGGCGTCGGAGGCCGGGATCGAGGACGACGAGCAATAATGGCCGACCACGACCGCGACGCCAGTGCCGGTTAGCTTCTCCGCCACCGAGCGCGCTTGTTTGGGATCGCACGCATCGTCGCCGACCTCGAGCTTGAGCATCCTGCCGAGCACGCCGCCGGCGGCATTAAGGTCGGCGATGGCTTGATTGGCTCCCGTGGTCATTTGCAAGCCGAAGGCTGCCTGGCCGCCGGTCATCGGCCCGGCGGTTCCGACCAAGATGTCCTCGGCCATCGCCGGAGCGGCGCAGGCGATTGAAAAGAGCGCAAAGGCGCTGAGCCACAACTTGTTCATCCTGTGTCCCTCGTCGCTGACTTTGCCGGCACGGATTGCTGTGGGGCGGAACATAGCATCGCTAGGTTTGGTTTTCTTGCCTGATTTCGCGCCAGGTCAAAGGTCCGGAGTGGACGTAAAGCCAGGGATATTGCCGCGCCATCTGGGCCGCGCGAGTCGCGCGCCAGGCGATCATGCCGGCAAGCAGGAAAATGATCGTGTCGACGCTATAGGACTTGATTGAGAGAAGCTCGCCGAGAAACAAGGCGAAATAGATAAAACGTGCGGCTGCGCCAAGGAGGATCGCCGCAACCACGACTTGCCAGGGCGGTTGCCAGGCGCGCGCGATGGCGCGGCCGGAGAGCCAGGCTGCGCCGCCGCCCAGGAAGAAAGTGACGAGGGCGATGTGCAGGATGTTTTGGCCGGAATACAGGGTGCCCATCAGCGCGCGCCACCTTCCAGATATGCGGCGCGGATTTCCGGCCGCTGCAGCAGCTCACGTCCCCCGCCGTGCAGGGCGATCTCGCCGTTGACCAGTACGTAGCCGCGATGCGCCAGCTTGAGCGCGTGATAGGCGTTCTGCTCGACCAGAAACACCGTGAGCTTGTCGCGCTCGTTGAGCGAGCGGATGGCTGCGAAAATTTGCTGCACGAGCAGCGGCGCCAGCCCGAGCGACGGCTCATCGAGCAGGATCAGGCGCGGCTTGCTCATCAGCGCCCGGCCGATCGCCAGCATCTGCTGCTCGCCACCCGACAGCGTGCCGCCGCGCTGGTACCGGCGGTCGCGCAGCCGCGGAAACAGTGCGAATACGCGTTCGAGGTCGGCGCCGAAATCCCTGGAGTCCGTGACGGTCGCGCCGATCTGTAAATTTTCCATCACCGTCATGCGCGAGAAGATTCGCCGACCCTCGGGCGATTGGGCGATACGGAGCCTGGCCACCTCATGGGCCGGCAGCGCGGTGATGTCGCGGCCGGCAAAACGGATTTCGCCTTCGCGGGCGCGCGGGTTGCCGAATACAGTCATCATCAATGTCGATTTGCCGGCACCATTGGCGCCGATGAGCGCGACGATCTCACCTTCGTTGACGTCGACGTCGACGCCTTTCAGCGCGGCGACGTTGCCGTAATAGGCTTTGACGCCGCGCAGCGACAGCAGTGGTTCGCCAGGCGCCGTCACAGCCCAGCCTCCGCTTCGGCTTGCGCCACTTCTTCATCGGCGACCCCGAGATAGGCTGCAATCACCCTTGGATTGTTGCGGACGTCGCCCGGCGTCCCCTCGGCGATTTTCTCGCCGTAATCGAGCACGACGATGCGATCTGAGATCTCCATCACCACGCCCATGTCATGCTCGATCAGGAGGATCGATATGCCGTGCTCGTCGCGGAGCGCGCGCAAGAATATATTGAGTTCGGCGCTCTCGCGGTTGTTCAGCCCGGCGGCCGGCTCATCGAGGCAAAGAAGCACCGGATCGGTGCACATGGCGCGGGCGATCTCAAGACGGCGCTGCGCGCCGTAGGGCAACGCACCGGCCGGATCGTCGGCCCGCTCGACGAGCCCCACGCGATCGAGCCAGTAGCGCGCCTTGTCGACGGCGCGCGCCTGCGCGCGCGCGTATGAGCGCGCGCCAAAGAGACCAAGCATGGTGTAGCCCGAGGCGGCCATCAGCGCGTTGTGCTGGGCGACGAGCAGATTTTCCAGCAGCGTCATGCCCGCGAACAGCCGCACATTCTGAAACGTGCGCGCAACCCTCGCTTCGCGTGCTATGCGAAATTCCGGCATACGTTCCAGCAGGTACCACGCGCCGGTGTCCGGATGATCGAGCTTCAGCATGCCGATCGTCGGCTTGTAAAACCCGGTAACGCAATTGAACAATGTGGTTTTGCCGGCGCCGTTTGGACCGATCAGCGCGGTGATCTCCCGCGCCCGCGCGAAAAACGAAAGATCGCTGACTGCGACGAGGCCGCCGAAGCGCATGGTCAGATGCTCGACCGTCAGCACCAGCGGCTGGAAGGTTTGAGGTTCCGCTGCGCTCATCCGGGCGACTCCGTGCGTGCGTCACGCACGGTTGCCGCTGGAATATCGGTGTGGTCGCGCAGCGACACCGACGGGGCGCGTGTCGCCACCAGCCCGCGAGGCTGATGGATCACGATCGCGACCATAGCGGCGCCGAACACCAGCATGCGGTATTGATCGAATTCGCGGAACAGTTCGAAACCGCCGAGCATCACCGCGGCGGCGGCGGCGACGCCGAGCTGCGAGCCCATGCCGCCGAGCACGACGATGGCCAGTACCAGCGCGGATTCGGTGAACGTGAAAGACTCCGGACTGATGAAACCCTGCCGCGTGGCAAAGAACGCGCCGGCAAAGCCGCCGAACATCGCGCCCATGGCGAAGGCGGTAAGTTTGGTCGTGGTGGTGTTGATGCCGAGCGCGCGGCAGGCGATCTCGTCCTCGCGTAGCGCTTCCCAAGCGCGGCCGATCGGCAGCCGGCGCAGCCGGAGCGTGACCCAATTGGTCAGGAGCGCGAGCGCGAGAATGACATAGTAGAGAAATACGACGCGGTGCGTCGGCGAATAATGCAGTCCGAAGGTCGCAGCAAAGCCGTGCTCGGAATTATTGAACGGTAGGCCGAAGAAGGATGGGCGCGGAATGCCCGGAATGCCGTTCGGGCCGCCGGTCAGTTTCTGCCAGTTGAGTAGGATGAGGCGGATAATTTCGCCGAAGCCGAGTGTGACAATGGCAAGATAGTCGCCGCGCAGGCGCAGCACCGGAAAGCCGAGCAAGATACCGGCGAAGGCGGCGAGGATTCCGGCGAGGGGCAGGCAGATCCAAAAGGAAAGGCCGAAATTCTGAGCGATCAGCGCGTAGGAATAGGCGCCGACCGCATAAAACGCGACGTAGCCGAGATCGAGCAGGCCCGCGAGCCCGACCACGATATTGAGCCCAAAACCGAGCATCGTATAGGTGACGATCAGAATGCCGAGATCGAGCAGATAACGGTTGCCGTAGAAGATAATCGGGACCAGCAACGCGAAGGCGAGAAAGGCCGCCGCGGCGTAAGCGGCAAGGCCGGATGCCGCCGTCTTGACTGAGGCAGGCACAAGGCGGCTGACGGAAAAGGCCGCGTCACGCCAAAACATCGCGCGCAGCATCGTTGCGGCAAAGACAGCGGCGACAATGACCGCGAGCGCGCCGAAGCGCGTGGTGAAGACAAGCGCTCCGGTCGGTCCCTGATCGGTGCGGATGCCGATCAGCAGCCCGAAAAGGCCGAGTGCGACCAGCGCCGCTATGGCGGCTTCCTTCGCCGCTGCGGGGAGGTCAAGCGGTCTGTCGGGCTCGCTCTCGCGCGGCACGCGGCCCCGCTTCCCTCTCACACTTTTTCTACTTCGGGCCGGCCCAGTAGGCCCGTCGGCAGGAAGATCAGCACGATGATGAGAATGGCGAAGGCCGCTACGTCTTTGTATTCGATGGAAAAGTAGGCCGACCACATGGTCTCGATCAGACCGATCAGAATGCCGCCGATCATCGCGCCCGGCAGCGAGCCGATGCCGCCGAGAACTGCGGCGGTGAAGGCTTTCACGCCGGCGAGAAAGCCGATGAAGAAATCGACGACGCCGTAATAGAGAAGGAACATCAGGCCGGCGACTGCCGCCAGCGCCGCGCCGATGACGAAGGTCAGCGAGATGGTGCGGTCGATGTCGATGCCGACAAGCGCCGCCATTTTCAGATCCTGCTCGCAGGCGCGCATGTTGCGGCCCAGCCGCGTGCGCGCAACTACGAAAGAGAAGCCGGCCATCAGCACGAGCGTCGTGACGACGACGATGATCTGAATGTTGGACAGGCGTACGGCGAAATCGTTGCCTTCGAATAACGTGTAACCGCCATGCACCAGCGGCGGCAGCGGCTTCACGCGGGCGCCTTGCGCGACCTGCACGTAATTCTGCAACACGATCGATATGCCGATCGCGGAAATAAGCGGCGCTAGCTTGAACGAATGGCGCAGCGGCCGATACGCGATGCGCTCCACGGTCCAGCCATACAGCGCGGTGAGCGCCATGGATACGAGCAGCACGATGAACAAGGCGAGCGGCACGGCGCTGACGCCGACCGCGACCAAGATTAAAAAGGTGATGAGCGCCAGGAACGCGCCGACCATAAAGATGTCGCCGTGCGCGAAGTTGATCATGCCAATGATGCCGTAAACCATCGTGTAGCCGATGGCGATGAGGCCGTAGATCGAACCGAGCGTGATGCCGTTGATGAGCTGCTGGACGAAGTATTCCATGCATCCACGCCTTTCGATTCTCAGCAAAGTCTTAACAGGGGCCGGAACACGCGACAACGCGCGGGGTACGCGGCATTACAGTACGCACACCGTGAATTGCGAACCTGCATGTGGCGCTTCACGCTTGTTTTCCGTGTGATTACAATTTGTTGCTCTTTGTCGTCGCAACCGCAGCCGGAACCGTTGCGCTGGCAGCGCGTTGCCATTTCGGGGGCTGTGCCCAAAAATCACCGGAGAACCTCCTGATGTCGAACGAACAGCACAATCCGCAACAGCAGAACAATCCGCAGCAAGGCGGCCAGCAGAAGCCCGGCCAACAGCAGCAGGGCGGCCAGCAGAAACCCGGCCAGCAGGGTGGCCAGACGAAGCCCGGCCAGGGCGGCCAGCACAGCCCGCAGGACCGTTAGCGTCCGCGTTTACACGACGACAGCCCGCCCCTGCGGGCTGTCGCTTTTTTTCTGTAGAGAGCCGATGGCCTTTCTGCGCAATCGGCTATGCTTGCGGCATGGCCAACGCGCTGCCGCTTTTCCATTTCTACGGCGATCCGCCCGACGATCAGGCGTTTGATTTCATCCACGTCGAGACGCTGGCGTCGCGCTCCTCAATTCATGACTGGACTATTCGCGCGCACCGGCATCGCAACCTGTTTCAAATCCTGGTGATCGAGCGCGGCGGTGGCGAGATGACGTTCGAGGCGGCGCGCCTGCCGTTTGCGGCGCCGGCCGCGATTCTGGTGCCGGCGGCGATCGCGCACGGCTACCGTTTCGAGCCGAATGTGACGCAAGGCTGGGTCGTGAGCTTCACCGAGGATGCCGCCGTCGCGCTGGCCGATCGCGCCGGTGAGGCGTTGTCACGCTTGCGCGCGCTCGCCACCCATCCGATCGTGCCGATTGCCGACGAAGTTGAATTGGCGCGGTTGCCGGCGCTGTGCAGGGAATTGTTCGAGGAGGGAAGCCTGGCGCGCGAAGGTTATCGGGTGGCGATGCGCGGCCTCCTCGCGCTGATCGCCGTTGGCGTGGCGCGGCTGGCCGCAAGCCGAGCGCGTACCGGCAGCGTGACCTTGCAACCGGCCGACGCCACCGTCGCGCGGTTGCGGGCGCTGGTCGATGAATTTTTCCGCAGCGAGCACCTGCTCGCTTTCTACGCTGAAAAGCTCGGCATGACGGTCGACCGGCTCAACGACCACGTCAAGCGCGCGACTGGCGTGACCGCCGGCCATCTCATCCGCCAGCGCATGCTCACCGAAGCCAAGCGCCAGCTCGTGTTTACCACCCAGCCGATCCAGGACATCGCCGAGGAACTTGCTTTTTCCGATCCCTCGCACTTCGCGCGTTTCTTTCGCAAGCATACCGGCACGACGCCGCACGAGTTTCGCGATCGCCGCGGCTGACGCGCTTATTCACTCAGCAAGAATTTCAGCACGGTGTCAGCATAGAGCCGCGGCAACTCCATGTTGGCGATGTGTGCGGCTTCGAGCACGGCGATGGTCGCCCCCGGTATTTGCTGGCAGATGAATTCGTTGCCTTCGAGCGGCGTGGCCGGGTCGTGTTTGCCGGCGATCACCAAGGTCGGAGCCTTGATCTGCGGCAACAGCGAACGGTGATCCATGTCGCGGATCGCTTCGATGCAAGCGATATAACCATCGGCCTTGGTGGCCAAGAACATTTCGCTGATACGCGCGATCGCCTGCGGTGAGCTTTCGCGGAACGCCTTGGTAAACCAGCGCTCCATATTGGCCTCGACGATGCCGGCCAAGCCGTTTTCACGCACCGTCTTGATGCGGCCGGCCCAAAAGGTCTTGTCGGGGTAGTAGCAGGCGGTGTTGGAGAGGATCAGCTTGTCGATGCGTTTTGGCGCGTGTGCGCCGAGCCATTGCCCGACCATGCCGCCCATCGACAGCCCGCACCAGTTGATCCGCTCGATGCCGAGCGCATCGAGGACGGCGAGCACATCGCGGCCGAGCCGCTCCATCGAATAAGGGCCTTTTGGCACGTCTGAACGGCCGTGGCCCCGGCGGTCGTAGCGGACGAGCCGGAAGTGGCGAGTGAACGGCGCGACCTGATCGTCCCACATATGCAGATCGGTGCCGAGCGAATTCGACAGCATCAGCAAGGGCGCGCCCTCCGGCCCTTCGACTTCTACATGGATGGCGCAGCCATCGGCCTTGATGTCCGGCATGCATGGCTCCTTCCCGTTCGAGTCTAGCCGCGACGCCCGCGTCACGGCAATTGTCGGACGCGCAAGCCGATGGCCTTCCCTTGCAAGCGACGGTGGGCGATATTCGGCGCGGCGCATCTGTGCGCGAGCCGCCAGGGAGTGACGCTGCAATGGCCATGACAATGAACGGCGAGTATCAGCTTCCCGTCCCGCGGGAGACGGTATGGGAAAAACTCAACGATGCCGGGACGCTCAAAGTTTGCATTCCCGGCTGCGAGCAGCTCGATAAGCTGTCGGATACAGAAATGCAGGCGGTGGCGGTCGTGAAGATCGGGCCGGTGAAGGCAAAATTCAAAGGCAAGGTGACGCTATCCGATCTCAACCCGCCGAACGGCTACAAGATTTCCGGCCAGGGCGATGGCGGCGTCGCCGGCTTCGCGCAAGGCGGCGCGACGGTGACGCTCGTGCCGAAGGATGGCGGCACTTTGCTCAGCTATGCGGTCGAGGCGCAGATCGGCGGCAAGCTCGCGCAACTCGGCCAGCGTCTGGTCAACGGCGCGGCCAAAAAACTGGCCGATGATTTTTTCAAGAATTTTGCCGCCGCGGTGAGTCCGCCGAGCGCCTGAGCGACGAACCATCGCCCGCCGTTGCCTATCCAGCGCGCCTGATTGTGACGGATATTCCCTTGACCGGCGGCTAGGCTGCGGTTCAGACTAATTCCAGTTCCAAGATCGAAAACCGGCAAAAACGCCGGATTTTACCCTTGAAGACAGCAAACGGCCGCGAGCCGTCCTGCAAAGAGGACGTCTTTGGGGAACCCGAGGAGGCGCTTATGGCAGCCGTTTCCCTCACTGTGAACGGCAAATCCGTTACCGCCGATGTGGACCCGCGTACGCTGCTGGTACAGCTGCTGCGCGAGAACCTTCGGCTAACCGGCACCCATGTCGGCTGCGACACCTCGCAATGCGGGGCATGCGTCGTGCTGATAAACGGCAAAGCGGTGAAGTCCTGCACCGTACTTGCGTTGCAACTCGAGGGCGCCGACGTGCTTTCGATCGAGGGCCTGGCGCCGGCGGACGGGCCGCTGCATCCGATGCAGGAAGCCTTCCGCGAGAATCACGGATTGCAATGCGGCTATTGCACGCCCGGTATGATCCTGACCGCGGTCGATATGGTGCGCCGCAAGGGCAACAATCTCGACGACAAGACGATCCGTGAGGAGCTGGAGGGCAACATCTGCCGCTGCACCGGCTATCACAATATCGTCAAGGCGATCGCCGCCGGCGCTCGCGCGATGGGCAGCGGCACCGTGTCCAAGGCGGCAGAATAGCCGCGCAACGCGGAGGTGACTTCACTCAAAAAAATCTGTCGGAGGAAACCGCTATGAGTGCGACCGGGATCGGCGCCGCGGTGCGCCGCAAGGAAGACCGCCGTTTTATTACCGGCAAGGGCCATTACACCGACGACATCAACCGCCCCGGCCAGGCGTACGCCTACTTCGTCCGTTCGCCGCACGCGCACGCGACCATCAAGTCGATCGACACCAAAGTCGCCTCCAAGATGCCGGGGCTGCTTACGGTACTGACTGGCGCTGAGCTCGCCGCCGATAAGATCGGTAATCTGATTTGCGGCTGGATGATTCACTCAAAAGACGGTTCGCCGATGAAAATGGCGCCGCATCCGGCGCTGGCGAACGGCAAGGCCTGCCACGTGGGCGATGCTGTCGCAGTCGTCATCGCGGAAACATTGGCGCAAGCGCGTGATGCCGCCGAGAAGGTCAAGGTCGATTACGCGGTGCTGCCAGCGGTTGCCGATCCGGCGGCGGCGCAAAAACCGGGCGCGCCGCAGATTCACGACGTCGCGCCGAACAACACTATTTATCAGTGGCATCTCGGCGATACCAAGGCGGTCGAGGCTGCATTCAAGTCGGCCAAGCACGTCACTAAGCTCGACATCATCAATAACCGGCTGGTGCCGAACGCCATGGAGCCCCGCGCCGCCGTCGGCGAATATGACTCCGGCAGCGAATCCTTCACGCTTCATACCACCAGCCAAAATCCTCACGTCGCGAGGCTGGTGATCGCCGCCTTCATCGGCATGGCGCCCGAGCACAAGCTGCGGGTGATCGCGCCCGATGTCGGCGGTGGCTTTGGCTCGAAAATCTACGTCTATCCCGAGGAGATCGTTGCACTGTGGGTGTCGAAGCGTATCGGCCGGCCGGTCAAGTGGGTGTCGGACCGCTCTGAGGCGTTTCTCTCCGACGCACACGGCCGGGATCACGTTACGCACGCCGAAATGGCGTTCGATGCCGACGGCAAGATTCTGGGTCTTCGCGCCAAGACCATCGCTAATCTTGGCGGCTACATGTCGTTGTTCTCTTCGTCGGTGCCGACCTATCTCTACGCCACGCTGCTGTCGGGCCAGTACGACATCCCGCAAATCTATTGCGAGGTCGACGCGGTCTACACGAACACGGTGCCGGTCGACGCTTATCGCGGCGCCGGACGCCCCGAGGCGACATTCGTGGTCGAGCGGCTGATTGAAGTCGGCGCCCGCCAAACCGGGCGGGACCCGGCGGAGCTGCGGCGGAAAAACTTCGTCCATAAATTCCCGCATCAAACGCCGGTAATCATGGCGTATGACGCCGGCGACTATGACGCGTCGCTTAAGCGGGCGATGGAGCTTGCCGACTACAAGGGCTTCGCCAAGCGCAAGCGCGAATCGGCGCGCAACGGCAAGCTGCGCGGCATCGGATTCTCGACCTATATCGAGGCGTGCGGCATTGCACCATCCCAGGCGGTCGGTTCACTTGGCGCCGGCGTCGGCCTTTGGGAGTCCGCCGAAGTGCGGGTCAATCCGACCGGTTCGGTGGAAGTCCTCACCGGCAGCCATTCGCACGGCCAGGGTCACGAGACGACGTTCGCGCAACTCGTCTCCGAGCGGCTCGGCATTCCGATCGACAATGTTTCGATCGTGCACGGCGATACCGACAAGGTGCAGTTCGGCATGGGCACCTATGGCTCGCGCTCCGGTGCGGTCGGAATGTCGGCAATCGTCAAGGCGCTCGACAAGATCGAGGCCAAGGCCAAGAAAGTCGCGGCGCATATGCTCGAAGCGGCCGAGGGCGACATCGAGTTCAAGGACGGAAAGTTCAGCGTCGCCGGCACCGACAAATCCGCCGCCTGGGGCGACGTGACGCTCAACGCCTATATCGCGCACAAATTCTCCGGTCAGGAGCTGGAGCCCGGGCTGAAGGAAGGTGCGTTCTACGATCCGACCAATTTCACCTTCCCGGCCGGTTGTCACATCTGCGAGGTCGAGGTCGATCCCGAAACGGGCAACACTGAGATCGTCGCCTGGACGGCGGTCGATGATTTCGGCGTGGTCATCAACCCGATGATCGTCGAGGGCCAGGTCCACGGCGGCATCGTGCAGGGGGTCGGCCAAGCCTTGTTCGAGGGTGCGGTTTACGACACGGACGCGCAGCTCGTCACCGGCTCGTTTATGGATTACTGCCTGCCGCGCGCCCTCAACTTGCCGATCCTGAAAGTCGATACGACGGTGACGAAATGCCCGTCCAATCCGCTCGGCATCAAGGGCTGTGGCGAAGCGGGCGCGATTGCCTCGCCGCCTGCAGTGATCAACGCCATCACCGACGCCATCGGCACGGAGGCTATCGCCATGCCGGCGACGCCGCAGGCGGTGTGGGCGGCGTTGCAGAAATCGGGCCGGTCAATGCCGCACGCGGCGTGATCCGAGAGATTATGGAGAGCGAAAATGTATAGCTTCACTCTTGAACGTCCGGAAACGCTGCGGCAGGCGGTCAACCTGCTCAGCAAGAATGCCGACGCCAAGCTGCTGGCAGGCGGGCACACGCTGTTGCCGACCATGAAGCTGCGGCTGGCCTCCCCGCCGATGCTGATCGACTTGTCGCGCATCGAGGGGCTCGCCGGAATCGAGCCGAGCGGCCGCGCGCTGACCGTCGGGGCGATGACGCGGCATGTGGACGTGCATACTTCGCCGGTCGTTCAGCAGTCGCTGCCTGTGCTTGCCAAGCTCGCCGGCATGATCGGGGATCCGGCGGTGCGTCACATGGGCACGATCGGCGGTTCGATCGCCAACAACGATCCGACGGCCGACTATCCGGCCGCGTGTCTTGGGCTTGGGGCCACCATCATCACCAACAAGCGCCGCATCGAGGCTGACGATTTCTTCACCGGCATGTTCTCGACCGCGCTGGAACCCGCGGAGATCATCACCAAGGTGAGCTTCCCGATCCCGAAAAAGGCCGCTTACCAGAAATTTCGCAACCAGGCCTCACGCTATGCGCTGGTCGGCGTGTTCGTCGGCAAGCGCGGCAGCGAAATCCGCGTTGCGGTCACCGGCGCAGGTGGCAACGGCGTGTTCCGCGTAACCGCGTTCGAGGAAGCGCTGAAGAAGCGGTTCTCGCCGAAATCGCTCGAAGGGCTGACGGTCCCCGCCGACGGCCTCAACAGCGATATCCATGGCAGCGCCGAATACCGCGCACATTTGATCGGGGTGCTGGCACGCCGCGCGGTCGCCGAGGCGGTAGGTAAATAGGGCTTACTGCACGGCGCTTTTCGCCGGTTTGCCATGCCGGAAGGATTTGGCCGGCCCGTGGGACAAAACCGGCAGAGATGCTTACATTGGGCGCATGAATAAAGCCTCCCCACGCGCCCTGCCGGATTCGATCGAAGCTACCGTAGCTTTGCTGGCCGAGGCCGATTATTTGGCCGACCGCTCGCTCGGTACGGTGCTTTACCTGGCGCTGAAAATGGGCCGGCCGATTTTCCTTGAAGGCGAGGCTGGCGTCGGCAAGACCGAAATTGCCAAGGTCCTCTCCGCTACGCTCGGCCGCCATCTGATCCGGCTGCAATGCTACGAGGGTCTCGACGTGTCGGCGGCGGTCTACGAATGGAATTATGCCGCGCAGATGATCGCCATCCGCGTCGCCGAAGCCGAAGGCGAGCACAACCGTGCGCGGCTTGAGCGCGACGTGTTCTCCGAGCGGTTTTTGATCAGGCGCCCGTTATTGCAGGCGCTTACGCCCGACACCGCGGGTCCGCCGGTCTTGTTGATCGATGAGATCGACCGTACCGACGAGGCCTTCGAGGCGTTTTTGCTCGAGGTGCTCGGCGACTTTCAGATCACCATCCCGGAAATGGGCACGGTGAAGGCGGCGCACCCGCCGGTCGTGGTCATCACCTCCAACCGCACGCGCGAAGTGCACGACGCGCTCAAGCGGCGCTGCCTCTATCATTGGGTCGGCTATCCGAGCGCGGAACGCGAACTGGCCATCGTGCGCGCCAAAGTGCCGGACGTTAGCAAGAAGCTGTCAGAGCAAGTGGTGGCGTTCGTGCAGGCTTTGCGCAAGCAGGATCTCTTCAAGTCGCCGGGCGTTGCCGAGACGCTCGATTGGGCCGGTGCGCTCTCCGAGCTCGACGTTGTCGCGCTCGATCCGGCGACTGTCTCCGATACGCTTGGCGTGCTTCTCAAATACCAGGACGACATTGCCAAGCTCGAAGGCAGGAAGGTGAAAGAGCTGCTCGACGAGGTGAAGTCGGAGCTGCGGGCGGCGGAGTGATGACGAGCGGCGAACTTCAGCCGAAGGCCGCCGGCCGATTGGCCGAAAACATCCTCTACTTTGGCCGCGGGTTGCGCGCAGCCGGCATTCCGGTCGGGCCCGGCGCGGTGCTCGACGCGCTGGAAGCAGTGAGGGCAGCCGGCGTCGGAACGCGGGAAGATTTCTATTGGACCTTACACGCGGTGTTCGTGAAGCGGCACGAACACTCGATCCTGTTCGACCAGGCCTTCCGCATCTTTTTCCGCCGGCGCGGCTATATCGATCAATTGATGGCGATGATGCTGCCGGCAGCGCCGGCGAGTGCGCCGCGCCCGCCCGAAGCGGGCGCCACCCGCATCCAGGAGGCGCTGTTCTCCGGCATCGAGGACAAGCTCAAACAGGAGCGCGAGATCGAGCTCGACACGCGCATGACCGTGTCCGACCGCGAAGTGCTGCAACGAAAAGATTTCGCGCAGATGACCAACGCCGAAATCGCAGCCGCCAAGGAAGCGATGAAGCGACTGGTGCTGCCGCTGGCGGAAGTCCGCACGCGAAGGCTCGCGCCGCATCCGCGCGGTCACCTTATCGACATTCGCCGCACATTGCGGGCAAGCCTCAAGGGCGGCGGTGATTTCATCGATCTGCGCTTCGTCGGTCCGAAAACGAAGCCGCCGCCGGTCGTGGCGCTGCTCGATATTTCCGGCTCGATGAGCCAGTACAGCCGGGTTTTTCTTCATTTCCTGCACGCGCTGACCGACACACGAAAGCGCGTGAGCACGTTTTTGTTCGGTACGCGGCTGACCAACGTCACGCGCGCGTTGCGTGAACGCGACCCCGACGACGCGCTTGCCGCCTGCTCGGCGAGCGTGCCCGACTGGT
>CAYVPC010000040.1:0-20116 GCA_964453555.1 uncultured Hyphomicrobiales bacterium
GGAATTCGGCGCACAGTCGCGGCGCCACGTTCGACGTCACCGAAATGCAGCCGTGACCGCCATGCGCCATGAAACCGAGCGCGGTGATGTCCTCGCCCGACATCTGATTGAAGTCCTCGCCCATCGCCGCACGCTGCTGCGTCACCCGCGTCATGTTCGCGGTCGCGTCCTTGACTCCGGCGATATTGGGAAGCTCGTAAAGCCGCTTCATGGTGTCGACCGACATGTCGATCACCGAGCGCGGCGGGATATTGTAGATCAGGATCGGAATGCCAATCGCGTTGTTGATCGCCTTAAAGTGCTGGTAGAGCCCTTCCTGCGTCGGCTTGTTGTAATAAGGCGTGACCACCAGCACCGCATCGGCGCCGGACTTTTCCGCGTGGCGGGCGAGATCGATCGCTTCCTTGGTCGAGTTCGAGCCGGCCCCGGCCACGACCGGAACCCGCCCGCTCGCTTCCTCGACGCACCACTCGACCACATGGCGATGCTCCTCGTGGGACAGCGTCGGGCTCTCGCCGGTCGTGCCCACCGGCACGAGACCGTTAGTGCCCTCGGCAATCTGCCATCCGACCAGGTCGCGGAAGGCCTTCTCGTCGACGGAACCGTTCTTGAAAGGCGTGACGAGCGCGGTAAAGGAGCCTCGAAAGCTCGTCTTGGCGGTCATAACACGATCCTTTGAGCGGTTCCGGCATGAGGCGCCGTGCAGCCGCGACGATAAATAACGGGTCGCGGCGCCGCTTGAAAGCCCCCGCCCGGGGTTCACAGCCCGATCTGACCGTAGGAACGGGCCGTCAGCGGCGTTACACTGAATATTGCGAATCCAGGAGCACCCGAGGCCAGTGCCCCGCTTTTGCCGCGAAACTCGTCGATTGCCGTCTGCGCGCGCGGGCATTAGCACTTCTTCAATCTTGCCAACGGAAGAAAAATGCCGGTACCGCCGGCGCGCGCGAGAAAATCGGGGGGCGCCACGGCAGAAAGGTCCGTGCCGGTGACAGCCATTCGCCTCATTATCCTGTTGGCTGCGGTCGCGTTCGCGGCCGGAGAGGTTTGCGCGGCATCGCTGCCAGAAGCGACCCCGCTGCCGCGGCCAAGACCGGCATTGACGTCCGGCTTGCCGGGCAGGCTCGCGGCACACGTTCCGGCCGGTCAGCGCGCACCCGCTCCGATGCCGATCAGTCCGTCATCGGCCGATGTGTTCGCTACCTCCTCGATCCAGGCCCCGCGGCTTACGCGCTACAGCGCACCGGCGCGGCCGTCCCTGCAACTGGCGATGGCGACGAGCACGGCCACCACGCCGCTCGACCTTGCCGCGGTCAAACAGGCAATCGAACTCGTGCGCAAGGGCCGGCCCGACGAAGCCACCTCGGTCGCCGGTAACATTGCCGATCCGACCGCCCGCAAACTGGTCGAATGGGTGATCCTGCGCAGCGACGATATCGAGCTCGATTTTCCGCGCTACGCGGCATTCATCGCCGCCAATCCGGGCTGGCCGGGCGTCTTGTTCCTGCGCAAGCGCGCAGAAGCGGCGCTTTGGCAGCAGCAGGCGGCGCCGCGGGCGGTGATCGAGTTCTTCCGGAGCGAACCGCCGCATACCGCCAAGGGACGATTTTCGCTGGCGCGGGCGCTTCTCGCCGAGGGCGACCGCGCCGGTGCACAGGGCCTGGTGCGCGAGGCTTGGCGCAAGGACGGCTTCTCCGCCGACGTCGAGGCGCAGGCGCGCGCCGCCTTTGCCGGCCTGATCAGCCCCGCCGACGATAAAGCGCGCATGGACGCGCGTTTCGATGTCGATGACGACGATGCCGGCTTGCGGGCGGCGCGCCAGCTCGGCGCGATCGAAGCTGCCGTCGCCAAAGCTCGTGCTGCGGTCATCAACAAATCCGGCAAGGCCAAGGCGTTGCTCGACGCGGTTCCGGCGGCGGCGCAGCACGACGCCGGTTACATGTTCAGCCGCATCCAGTGGCTTCGCCGCGCCGACAAGATCGTCGAAGCCGCGCGCTGGATGCTGGCCGCGCCGCACGAGCCGGATCGGCTGGGCGATCTCGATCAATGGTGGGTCGAGCGGCGGCTTGTCGCGCGCAAGCTCCTTGACCTCGGCGATGCGAGAATGGCCTACGAGGTCGCCAATGGCGCCGCCGCGCCGGTCAACGAGAATTATCGCTCCGAACAGCAATTCACCGCCGGTTGGATTGCGCTGCGCTTTCTGCGCGAGCCGGCGGCGGCGCTCGCCCATTTTGCCCGTATCGGCGACGGCGTCAGCAACCCGATCACGCTGGCGCGCGCGTATTATTGGCAGGGCCGCGCCGCCGAAGCCCTCGGGCGCGGGCAGGAAGCGCGCGCCTATTACGAGAATGCCGCGCGCTATCCAACCGCCTATTACGGCCAGCTGGCCCGGGCGCGGCTCGGCATCGAGGCCGTCACCTTGCGCAGCCTGCCGGAGCCGGGCGCCGAGCTTCAGCGCCTCGAAGTCGTGCGTGTGTTCGAAATCCTCTACGCGGTAGACGAACGTGACCTCGCCGCCGTGATGGCCGCCGAGCTCGGCGACAAGGCGACGGATGTCGGCGCGCTTGCCACCGTCGCCGAGATCGCTACTCGCCACAATGACGCGCGTTCGACGCTCCTGATCGGCAAGTCCGCGCTTGCGCATGGCCTGCCGCTCGAGCGCTACGCGTTCCCGGATTTCGGCGTGCCGGATTATCAGCAGATCGGACCGGAGGTTGAGCGCCGCGTGGTCTATTCGATCGTGCGCCAGGAGAGCGCGTTCAACCCCAAAGTCGTCTCCAGTGCCAACGCCATCGGATTGATGCAGGTTACGCCCGCCGCCGCTCGCGATACCGCCAAGCGCTTCAACGTTTCTTTCGACCGGCACCGCCTGATGGCCGATGTCATCTACAACGCGCAGCTTGGAACCGCCGAGCTCGGCAACGACATCGCGAGCTGGCGCGGCTCCTATATCCTGGCCTTCGTCGCCTATAATGCGGGCCCGCGCCGGGCGCGGGAATGGATCGAGCAATATGGCGACCCGCGCGATCGGAAGGTCGATCCGATCGACTGGATCGAGCGTATCCCGATCTCCGAAACCCGCAATTACGTGCAGCGCGTCATTGAAAATATGCAGGTTTATCGCGCCCAGCTGGGCGATCCGCGGCTGTTGATCGAGGCCGACCTGCACCGCGGCGGCTAAATGGCGTTGCCGCAGCGTTTTCCTCGTTGCCCTCCGGCCCAAGTCGCAGCTAATGTCATTTTTGTGACCTTGCCGTACATGAACGGTGAAGGCGGGCGACAGGGACCGGCATGAACAAGCCTTCCCCTCATTTGGTGCCGCAGTCGCGTTACGGCGCGCACCAACGCGGCAAAAGCCTGTTCATCACCACGCAGGACGGGCTGCGGCTGCACGTGCGCGAGTACGGCACACGTTCGGCCCCCGGCATCCCGGTGGTCTGCCTGCCGGGCCTCGCCCGCACCGCGGCTGATTTCGACGAACTCGCGCCGGCACTCGCCGCCGGTCCGCCGCAGCGCCACGTTATCGCGATCGATTCCCGCGGCCGCGGCCAATCCGATCACGATGCCGATCACGCCAACTACAATTGCATCGTCGAGCTCGGCGACATCTTTAGCGTTCTGATCGCGCTCGGCGTTGGGCCGGCGATCTTCGTCGGCAGCTCGCGCGGCGGCATCCTCACGATGATGATGGCGGTGATGTATCCGATGGCGATTGCCGGCACGGTGATGCACGATGTCGGTCCCGTGACGGAGGCAAAAGGCTTCGCCCGCATCAAGGGCTATCTCGGCAAGCTGCCGCATCCGCGCACTTACGAAGAAGGCGCCGACATATTGCGCGGGCTCCTCGGCCCGCAATTTCCCAAACTGACCCACGAGCAATGGCTGGGAGCTTCGAAGCGGACTTGGCATTTCAAGCACGGCGCGCTCAAGCCTGCCTTCGATGTCGGCATCGCCAATGCGATCTCCGGCATCGATGTCGAACACCCGATGCCCGCGCTGTGGAACGAGTTCGACGCGCTCGCCGGCGTTCCGATGCTGGTCGTTCGCGGGATGAATTCAGACATGCTGTCGACGACGACGGTGGACGGGATGCGCGCGCGGCGGTCGAAAATGGACCTGATCGAAGTCGCCGACCAGGGGCACGCGCCGCTACTTGAGGGTGAATTGGTGCGGCAGATCGTTCGCTTCGTCGAGAGCTGCGAAGCCGAGCGCGAGCAGGCGCCGAGCGCAAATTAGACGTCCAGCAATAAACGAGATCGGCTTACCAGCCCGCCTTGTAATTGAGCCGGCCGAGCAAGCTCTGGCTCTTCAGCGCGGTCGAGTACACTTCCGGCGAGCCGGAAATGGGCGGCCCGGCATTTGGCGAGTTCGGAGCGCCATTGCCGAAGTCGGTGTAGAGATATTCAAGCCCCAAGGACAGCTTGGGCGTGATCTGGTATTCGAGGCCGACGCCGGCCGTCCAGCCGTTAAGCTGCGTGCCTTGCGAAAATGCTCCGAATTGGGTGGCGCCCTGCAGCGGCGAGCCGATATCGGCGGACGCAAAGCCGCCCTTCATGTAAGGCAGCCACTGACCGAACGAATAGCCGATCTTGCCGGTGACGGTACCGAGCCAATTCATGTTCGGCGACCAGGCGCCGGAAGTGAGCCCCGGCAGGTACGGGGCGGTGAAACGGCCATCGAAGTTCGCCGCCGCCAGCGAGCCTTCAAGTCCGAACACCAAATTTCCCGATTGAAAGTTGTAGCCGAAATTTTCGCTCGCCGGCCGGCCGGAAGCGCCCGGCGAGACAAAGCCGCCCGACGGCGCGAGCGTCGTCCATGGGATGGCGTCGGAGCCGCTGCCAGGGTTGGAGCGGAGATAGAAACCCGCCCAATCGGGCTTTTGCGTCGGCGCGGGCGCAGGCGTCACGGAACTCAAGTCGAACGCGGACGCGGCTTGCACGAAGCAAGTCGCCACGCAGGCAACGACCAATAACTTGCAGGCCCTGCGAAGAAGCACCGCATTCACCTCATTCGTGTCCGCAAGCTCTCAAGAACTTTCCCAGAGCCCAAGCGCAAAGCTGCGCGTTGCGAATCCGCACACCTCGCCCGTTCTCATAATATACCTGTGGGCACTTTGGGTCGATGCTGGCGCGGAATGCGGTGAACGGCATAAGTCATTATAAGGACTATGCTTTTCACTCTGTCTGACTTTTTCGCGCCGGGTGTTGCAAATATGGCTCAGGGCGACCGCCCGTTGCGCGACTCAACTCAAGCCCTCCGCCCGCCAAACGAAAGCGCCGCCGGGCTGGCCGGCGGCGCTTCGTAAACGTTAAGCGCGCAGTTTTTAGAACCGGAAGCGGACGCCGGCCGTTGTCGCAAGATTGTTGCGGGCAATATCGCCGTTGGCGATGCCGCCAAACGCCGCCGAGTACATGGTGCCGATGTAAGCGTCCCACTTCGGCAGGAACCGCCAGTCGAGAACCACTGAATAAGTGTCGAACCAGCCAGCGCATCGTGAGTTGTTAGGCGCCGCCCCGGGACTGCAATTAACCCCGTTAACGTATGTGCTCTGGATGAAGTGATAGTAGGCACCAATCAGATCCAGATCCTTGGTGATGCCGTATTTGGCACCGGTCCACATGACCTGAAAAATTTCATTGTTGCAGCCGGTGCCCGATGCGCAGGCGGAGTTGAACGCGTTGTTATTGATCGAAGTGCCGTTTACGCCCGCCACACCACCGTTATTGGTTGTATTGGGATTAACGAACAAGAAGCCGTCATCCTGGAAGGCAGTCTGCTTATCGCTCGGATTGGAGAACTGGATCCATTCATAGCCGGCATACAGCGTGATGAGCGGTGTCGGCGGAGGTGGAGCCGCTCCTTTGACGACCACGGGCGGAGCTGCTGACGTACTACCGAAGGTCCATTTGGCGAGCGCCATGAAGGCCGTCTGGTCGGAGAGCGTCGCCTTGAGGGCGGCATCAGCGGGGAACGTGGTTGGCCAGCCAAGAGAGATGCCTTGGCCCGGGTACATTACCGAAATATTCACCGCGTCTCTCTCGAAAGTGCCGATGGCATCCAATGAGATCACGCCGGGAACCAAATGCTTGATGTCCCCGCCGATGCCGCCTGAGACCGCGCCGTTATTGGGGTTAAATGTCCCATAGCCGCCAGAACCACCGAATAATCCGACCGGCTGCACCATGGCTGACAGCCGGAAGTCGCCGATAGTGTCGCGATACTTGATCGCCGTGGTCCAGCGCGCATCCTCGGTGTCGCCGGCGCCGGCGGTCTTGCCAGAATAGCCGATCGGCGAGAAGGCATACGAAGCGCCCATCGGATCGTAAGCAACGATCCCGTCGTTCTCCAGCGCATTTTGCCGGCCGAAGGTCAGCGTGCCGAACGTCGTTGAACTAACACCGACGTAGTTCTGCGCCGCCAGCCAGCCCCACCTGCTCGAGTCGAACGGTAGAGCTTCCTGGTTCTGCGGCGTATTGATGGCGTTCTGCAAAGCCTGCGGGGCGTTGGCCAACAGGAGCGAATACGGGTCGAACGCAACCCCGCCCTCGGCAACAAACGACCAGCCGCCCGGGGCGATAGGTTCGATGATCTTGACCCCTACGTTCGATTGGCTCAGGCCGTTGGGAGCCAGTAAAAACCCGTTCAGACGGTTCGTCGCACCCGTTCCACCAGCACCAAGCAAGTAACCGGCGCCGGTCGGGAAGTTCGGGTCGAACGGCGTGCCATGCGTCATATAGCTGCCGCCCAAATCGACGGTGCCGAAGAAGGTGACGCCGTACCAGCTCAGCGGACAGGCTGTGAAGAAGAAATCGTAGACGCCACCGCACGCCGCCGACGGCGGTGGCACGTAGGTCATCGGCGCCTTGGTCACCATCGGCTCGTCGGCGAAAGCGCTCGTCGCGTAAGTAGCGCCAGCGAGAACCGTCGCTGCGGACAAAGCCGCGGACAGACTGAGCTTTTTGACCGTGCCCGCTCTTCGTTTGACGACCATAGCCCCCTCCACCGTTATGATTGAATGCCGAGAATGCGGTGCCCGTACCCGTGGTAAATTTCCCGAATGACGGATGGATGACAATCGGTTCCCTAATCGAGCATTAGCGATATTGTGACGACGGATTTCCGACTGTCAGTGGCAAAAATACAACGTTGGAGTCAGCTCGATACAACGCGCGCTCCGAGGAAGTTTTTATTCGACGTGAAACGCCAAAACGGCGCGCAACGCCGAAAATGGCGCGGGTTTTTTGCCAAAAACTCCGATTTGAAACATTAGCGAGCCGGATTCGGCGCGATCAAGCTCTTGAACGCGGCGGCGATCGCCGGCAGCGGCGGTGGAATTGGCGGGATTGCCTGATAATCCTCCCAGCCGCTGCCGAGCGATTTGTAGAGTGTCACGAGCTGCGCCGCGGCACTCTCCTGCGCGAGCACGTACTGCTGCTCGATCTCGAACTCCTGGCGCTGCGCATCGATGACGTTGAGTGAATCGGTCAGGCCGCGGTCGAATCGCTCGGTGGCAAGCGACACCGCGCGCCGCGCCGCCGTCAGCGCATCGGCCAAGTGACGCAAGCGATTCTGTTGGGCGGCGTAGGCGTCGACGGCGGTATCTACTTCTCGCACGGCGTTGAGCACCGTTTGCTTGTAATTGAACAAAAGCTCGCGGCTGCGAAAATCGGCCTTTTCCACGATGGCGTCGAGCCGGCCGAAATCCAACAGCGGCACTGCGACCCCCGGCCCGACCGACCAGATCGGATTGATCGCGGCTGGCGTGGCGCCCACGCCCTGCTGCCACCCGGCGGAAGCAATCAGCGCTACGTGCGGAAACAGGTCGGCGGTCGCGACGCCGATCAGCGCGGTCGCGCCCGCCAATTGCCGCTCGGCTTCGAGGATGTCGGGACGGCGGCGCAGCAGGTCGATCGGCAAGCCGGAGCGGATACGCGACGGCAACGCTGGAAGAATCCCCGGCCGCGCCAGCTCGTGGCCGAGGTTTTCCGGAAATTCTCCGAGCAGCACGGCGATCACGTAGCGCGCGGCGTCGATGCGCGCGATCAGCGGGGCAACTTGCGCCTGCAACTGGGCCAGTTCGCGCTGCGCGAGCGTAACGTCGAGCTCATTGGTGATGCCGCGATTATAGCGCTCGTGGACGAAGTCGACGTATTTCCGCGCCACCTCGATGTCTTTGCGCAGCACCGCTAGCTGCATTTGCAGCGCGCGAAGGTCGAGATAGGCGCGGGTTACGTCGGCGACCAACGAAATGAGCACCATGTTGCGGGCGGCGATGGCAGCATCGACGTCGTACTGCGCCGCTTCGATGGCGCGCCGAAATTTGCCGAACACATCGATTTCCCATCCGGCGTCAAAGCCGACGATGTTCGAGACGCGCGTGAAGCCGGCACCGTTCTCTGCGGAGACAAGCGGTTGCGACACGCGCGAGCGGGCCAGATCGCTGCCGGTGCCCAATGCGCCGCCTTCGCTCGCTTCGGCGGCCGGCAGCGCCGCGCCGACGACGACCGCTTCCTGGGCGCGGGCCTGCTGGATCCGGTTCAAGGCGATTTCGAGCGTCGGGCTCGCCGCTATCGCGCGGTCGATCAGCGAATCCAGTTCACGATCATGCAGCGTGCGCCACCATTTGGTGCTGGCGACCATGCGATTGGCGGCCACTTTGGAGGACGCCGCGGCAATGAAGCTCGCCGGCATCGCCGGCTCGGGAGGGTGATAATCGGGACCGACCGCGCAAGAGGCGACGCCGAGGCTCATCGCGGCACCGAGGATGGAGAAACACCGCCACGCCGTGCCATCGCTCCGGCGCGGACCAACTCTGGGCGAAAGCTTGGCTGGCGCCGGCACGGACGAATCCACCCCACTCACAGAAGCGGCGACTGCTGGCTGCGATGATCTAGGCCATCAGCGGCGCCGACACGGCACGCCACAACCCGCCTGCGGATGGTGTTCCCCCGATCGCCGACAATGAGAGGTTTTAGGCAGGCGCGCAAGCGACCGTTCGCCGCTGGTCCCCGCTAGTCCGGCGCGTTACTGCCGCTAAAAATGAGAAGCGCCGCCGGGTTAGCCGGCAGCGCTTCGCAAACGTCAAGCGCGCAGTTTTTAGAACCGGAAGCGGACGCCGGCCACGGTGGAAAGGTTGTTACGGGCAATATCGCCGTTGGCGAGGCCGCCAAACGCCGCCGACCACGTGGTGCCGATGTAAGTGTCCCACTTCGGCAGGAACCGCCAGTCGAGAACCAATGAATACTCGTCGAACCAGCCGGCGCACCGTGAGTTGTTGGCCGCCGCCGAGGGAGTACAATTAACCCCGTTAACATATGTGCTCTGGATGTAGTGATAGTAGGCACCAACGATATCCAGGTCTTTGGTGATGCCATATTTGGCACCCGTCCACATAACCTGGAAGATTTCACTGGTGCAGCCGGTGCCCGATCCGCACGCGGCGTTGAACGCGTTGTTGGCGATCGTCGTGCCGTTGCCGCTTAGCACAGAACCGGCCGCGTTGACGAAATTGAACTGGAAGCCGTCATCCCGGAAGGATGATGTCACCGGATCGCTCGGATTGGAGAACTGGATCCATTCGTAGCCGGCGTAAAGGGTGAGCGGGATACCGGAGGGTCCGGTCGGCGCAGGAGCTGCTTTACCCACGACGGGTGGCGTCGTGTTTCCCCACGAACCGAAGCTCCATTTGGCGAGTGCCATGAACGCTGTGTTATTGGAAAGCGTCGCCTTGAGGCCGCCAGCGGGGAACGTGGTCGGCCAGCCGTTGGCAATGCCTTGGCCGGGGAACAGTGTCGACCAATTCACCGCATCCTTCTCGAAAGTGCCGATGGCATCCAACGAGATCACGCCGGGAACCAAATGCTTGATGTCCCCGCCAATGCCGCCTGAGAACGCGCCGTTATTGGGGTTAAATGCGTTGTAGCCGGCCTGGCCGCCACCGATCGGTTGCCCCATGGCTACCAGCCGGAAGTCGCCGATATTGACGCGATATTTGATCGCCGTGGTCCAGCGGGCGTCCTCGGTGTCGCCGCCGCCGGCGGTCTTGCCGGAATAGCCGATCAGCGAGAAGGCGTACGAAGCGCCCAGCGGATCGTAGGCATTGATCCCGTCCGTCTCTGGCGCATTTAGCCGGCCGAAGGTCAGCGTGCCGAAAGTCGGTGAACTAACGCCGGCGTAGTTCTGCGCTGCCAGCCAGCCCCACCGGCTCGAGTCGTACGGTACAGCTTGCTGGTTCTCCGGCACATGGATGGAGTTAAATTCCGCCTGCGGGGCATTGGCCAAAAGGGCTGAATACGGGTCGAACGCAAGCCCGGCCTCGGCAACAAACGACCAGCCGCCCGGGGCGATAGGTTCGTTAACCCTGAACCCTACGTTCGATTGGCTCAAGGCGTTCGGAGCCAAGACAAACCCGGGCGTCCGGTTCGTCGCATTCGTCCCGCCGGCACCAACCACGTAAAGTTGGCCGGTCGGATGGTTCGGGTCGAACGGCGTGCCACGCGTTTCATAGCCGCCGCCGACGTCCACGATGCCGAAGAAGGTGACGCCGTACCAGGAAAGCGGACAGGCCGTCAGGAAGAAGTCGTTGACGCTGCCGCAAGCAACCGACGGCGGCGGCACGTAGGTCATCGGCGCCTTGGCCACCATCGGCTCGTCGGCGAAAGCGCCCGTCGCGTAAGTAGCGCCAGCGACAACCATCGCCGCAATGGCGGTCGACAAGCGAATCGTCTTCATATTGGCCCCCTGCCCCGTAAAGCGGCTTCTTCCCGCTATTATTCGCTAGGCTATAGCCCCACGCTGTATTCGCTAGTACACAACGGAGCTTGTCAACAGATTGCCGGCGGTCGATCAAAGGCTGCGCGGGTATGTGACATCGGCGCCACAGTCTGATTTCACGGGAGAAATTCGGGAGAAGAATATCGTGTCACTGGGCGACTTTACGGGTCGATTTTTCGTTGTGTTGTTCTTTGCTGTTGCGGCGGCGCTGGCCGGATCGGCGTTGGCGCAGGAGCCGGTCGGTTGTGACAAGTTCAAATGGCCCATTGATAAAGAGCGCGCGTTGCTGGCCGTAGCCGTGCCGGTCGCCCTGGGCGGCGACGTGGCGCAGCCGCTTGCGGGAGGCGTGAAGCTCGCCCTTTCGCCATACGCCGATGCGAAGCTTCCTGTGGAGCCGAGCCGTGCGCCGAAAGCGCCGGATTCCTACGCCGGCTTCGTGCACTATGGCGCCCTGCCGCAGGCGGCGACCTATCGGATCACATTGTCCGAACCGGCCTGGATCGACGTTGTGCAAAACGGGCAGATGGCCGAATCGGTCGCTTTCAGCGGAGCACTCGGCTGCGACGGCATCCGCAAAAGCGTGAAGTTCAACCTCGCCGCATCCCCGTTCATTATCGAATTAAGCGGGACCGCCGCGCGCGAGGTCGCCATAGCGGTGACGCCGGACTAAAAAACGCCGCTCGCGGCGCGGCTTCAATCCGCCGGGCCGCCTTCCGGCGCCAACGCTGGAGCATAATCCCTCGGCACTTGGAAAAGCTCCGGCCGTTGCTGGCCGTAGCTTACCGAGCGCGCCTCGATCACGGTCTGGCGGTCGATCACCAGGCGCAGCATCACGCCGTCGGGCGTTACGCACAATGTGCGGGTTTCGACGTCCTCGGTCCATAACCATTCGGTGCAGTGCAATCCCGCCACGACCAACTCGTCGCCGCGCTTGAGCACCGCGCCCTTTTTTGGGTCAGCCGGTCGGCGCGCAGAGCCCTCCAGCTTGCGGAAGGTGCGGGTTTTGGGATTGAGCAGTGTGAACTCGCCTTTATCGATATCGAAGATCGTGCTCGACTTGTCAGGTCCGTCGACGCGCTCGAGATGCCCGTCAACCAACCAGCGCCGGCGTTCGCGAATCTTCTGCTCCTGCGGCCGGGTGACGTCGTAGGTGACGTCCACGTCGCGCGTGGGAAGAAGCTGCGGTTCTTCGGCCCGGACAGCGGATCCGACGAGCAGCAGCGCCAGGACGGTCGCCGGCGGCACGCCGCGCAGTTTGCTCATTTTGCGTCCATTGTTCTTAAAAAGCGCCGATAAGCACACCAGTTGCGTCCATCGTTCTTAGAAAACGCCGATAAGCACACCAGCGTAACATTCCACCGGGCGGTTCCGTTCGACTCGTCGTATGTAGGCGCCCAATAAGGCCGCGTCAGCGGCGCCGATTACACACCCTCCTGGTTCGTATAGATTAAGGTCGACGGCATGGATCGCCCGCGATTCCCGCGGCGGTCCCGCCATTTTCGGCCGGAGATTAAGCGACGTGTGGATCGTTCAAATCGCCCTGAGGCGGCCCTATACCTTTGTGGTCTTTGCCTTCCTCATCGCGATCTTCGGCGTGCTGTCGGCGCGGCGGACCCCGGTCGATATTTTTCCCAACATCGACATTCCAGTCGTCAGCGTGGTCTGGACCTACAATGGGCTTCTACCCAACGACATGTCCAGCCGCGTCATCTATTTTTACGAACGCTACATTACCGCGCAGGTCGGCGATATCGAGCACCTGGAATCGCAGTCGCTCAACGGCTACGGGGTGGTCAAAATCTTCTTTCAGAAGAACGTCAACATCGCCGCGGCATTAGCGCAGGTGACGGCGGCTTCGCAAACCGTGCTGAAGCTCCTGCCGCCCGGCATCACGCCGCCCTACGTGCTCAGCTACAACGCTTCGAGCGTGCCGATCCTGCAGCTTGCCTTGTCGAGCAAACAGTTGCCGCAGATGCAGCTGTTCGATCTCGGGCAGAACTTCATCCGGCCGCAGCTCGCCACCGTCGCCGGCGCCGCGGTGCCATCGCCTTATGGTGGCAGGGTTTTGCAGGTCCAGGTCGATCTCGATCAAGACGCAATGCAGGCCCACGACGTATCGGCCGACGACGTCGTCAACACCATCACGGCGCAGAACCTCATCCTGCCCGCCGGCGACCAGAAGCTTGGCAAATTCGACTGGAATGTCGCGCTCAATGCCAGCCCCACGGTATTGGAAAAAATCAACGATTTGCCGGTCAAGAAGGTCAACGGCACGATCATCTTTATGCGCGATGTTGCCTATGTGCACACCGGCTCGCCGCCGCAGACCAACCTCGTTCGCGTCAACGGATCGCGCGCGGTGCTAATGACCATCCTCAAGGCCGGCTCGGCCTCGACGCTGAGCGTCGTCGAGGGGATCAAGTCGCTATTGCCGCGCGTGGAGTTGAGCCTGCCGTCGAGCCTCAACCTGCACGCCGTCGGCGATCAGTCGATTTTCGTCAAGGCGGCCGTGTTCGGCGTCATTCGCGAGGCCGCGCTCGCCGCCTGGCTGGTCGGGGTGATGATTCTTGTTTTCCTCGGCAGCTGGCGCTCGACCGTCATTATTCTCACCGAGATTCCGCTTGCCATCCTGTTCTCGCTCACAGCGCTGTTCTGGCTGGGCGAGACCGTCAATGTGATGACTTTGGGAGGCCTAGCGCTTGCCGTCGGCATTCTGGTCGACGACGGAACCGTCACCATCGAGAACATCAACTACCATCTCGAACTGGGCAAACCGATCGACCCGGCGATCATGGACGGCGCGCAGCAGATCGTCATTCCGGCCTTCGTAACCTTATTGTGCCTGTGCATCGTGTTCGTGCCGATGTTTCAGCTCGGCGGCGTCGCCGGCTATCTGTTCCGGCCGCTGGCCGAGGCCGTGGTCTTTGCACTCATCGGCTCATTTCTTTTATCGCGCACGCTGGTCCCGACCATGGCCAGTTACCTCTTGCGCGGCCATCATGACGGGCGCGGGCACGCGCACACCGATGCCTCGACGTTCTCGCGGCATTGGCGCGACCCATTGTGGCGCTTTCAAATCATGTTCGACGACCGCTTTGCGCAGGTGCGCGCGCGATACCGCTCGCTGCTGTTGCTGGCGCTGGGCCGCCCGAAGGCTTTCATTGCCGGTTTCCTTGCCTGCGTAGTGCTCTCTTTCGGGCTGTGGCCGTTCCTCGGGCAGAACTTCTTCCCGGCGGTCGATTCCGGGCAGATCCTGATGCACGTCCGGGCGCAAGCCGGCACCCGCATCGAGGAGACCGCGCGGCTGTTCGATTTCGTCGAGCGAACGATCCGGCAAACGATCCCGGCCGACCAACTCAACAACATCGTCGACAATATCGGACTGCCGTTTTCCGGCATCAACATGGCGTATCAGAACACCGGTACAATCGGCCCGGAGGACGGCGACGCTTTGATCAGCCTCAAAGGGGATCATGGACCGACCGAATCCTTCATCAAAGAGCTGCGCACCGTATTGCCGCAAAAATTCCCGGGCACGACGTTTTCTTTCCTGCCGGCCGATATCGTGTCGCAAATACTCAATTTCGGCCTGCCGGCCCCGATCGACGTGCAGGTCATCGGCAACAACCAGGCGGCCAGCTACGCCTACGCCACCGAGCTGCTTAAGCGCATCCGCACTGTTCCCGGCATCGCCGACGCGCGCATCCAGCAGGTCCTCAACTATCCGCAGATTAACGTCGACGTCGATCGGACGCTCGCCGGCGAAGTCGGGCTGACCCAACGCGATGTCGCCAACAGCCTACTGGTCACGCTGTCGGGCAGCCAGCAGGTTCACCCGAATTTCTGGTTGAACACTGAGAACGGCGTCTCCTACCCGATCGTCGCGCAGATGCCGCAATACCGCATCGACACGATGTCGGACCTCATCAACGTGCCGGTCACCTCGGCTGACTCCAAGGCGCCGCAATATCTCGGCGGCCTCGCCCGGATCACCCCGGGTCCGAGCCCCGGCATCGTCTCGCATTACAACGTGCAGCCGGTCATCGACCTGTACGGAGCCATCCAGGGCCGCGATCTCGGCGCCGTCGCTAGCGATGTCAATCGTATTCTGAACGAGACCGGCGAAGACCTGCCGCACGGCTCGTACGTGGTGCTGCGCGGGCAGGCTCACACGATGACCGACGCCTATAGCCAGCTTTATTTCGGATTGGCCGGCGCCATCGTGCTCATCTATCTGGTGATCGTGGTCAATTTCCAGTCCTGGCTCGACCCCTTCATCATCATCACGGCGCTGCCGAGCGCGCTCGCCGGCATCGTCTGGATGCTGTTCATGACCGGGACGACCTTGTCGGTCCCTGCTTTGACCGGCGCCATCATGTGCATGGGCATCGCAACCGCCAACTCGATCCTGGTGGTGAGCTTCGCGCGCGAAGGCCTGGCGCAGGGATTGGATGCGTCAGCGGCCGCGTTGCAGGCCGGTTTCACGCGTTTCCGCCCGGTGCTGATGACCGCGCTCGCCATGATCATCGGCATGTTGCCGATGGCATTTGCGCTCGGCGAGGGCGGCGAGCAGAATGCGCCGCTCGGCCGCGCGGTGATCGGCGGACTGCTGGTCGCGACGGTGGCGACGTTGTTCTTCGTTCCGACCGTATTCAGCCTCCTGCACGCGCGGCGCCACGCGCCGCAGGCCGAGCCGGATCTACTTAACGCCTGAGCGGAGAACGAATGGCCGCGGAGGACAACAAGCACGAGCCGGTGCCGCCGCCGCGCATCCGGCGACGCCATGGCCTGATTGCCGCCGCAGCGGCGGTCGTCATCGTGGCGTTCGGCATATTGCAGCGCCACAGCCACGAGGCTGAGGTCGCCAAGTGGACCAAAGAGCAGGCGGTCCCGACCGTCGCCGTCATCAATCCGCAGCCGGGCGCCTCGGTGCAGCATCTGGTGCTCCCCGGCACCGTACAAGCCTGGTACGAGGCGCCGATTTATGCCCGCGTGCCCGGCTATTTGAAGGACTGGTACTTCAATTACGGCGCACACGTGAAAAAAGGCGACGTCCTCGCCGAGATCGAGACCCCCGACCTCGATGCACAGCTCGCCGCCGCGCAAGGCAAGCTCAATTCGGCGCGCGCGCTTGTCAAAGTCAGGGAAGCCGAAAAGCAATTTGCCGAGACGACCTATCGGCGCTGGCGCGACTCGCCCAAGGGTGTTGTTTCGGAGCAGGAGCAGGAAGCGAAGGAGGCCGACTACAGCAGTGCCGTCGCCCGTCTTAACTCAGCGACCGCGGAGGTCGCCGCCGACCAGGGCGAAGTCGATCGCTTACAGGCGCTGGAGAATTTCAAGAAGATCACCGCGCCGTTCGACGGCGTGGTGACCGCGCGCGAGACCGATATCGGCGCACTCATCAATGTCGGCAGCGGCGGCGCTGGGTCAGAATTGTTCCGCGTGGCCGACATTCACAAGATGCGGGTGTATGTGCAGGTGCCGCAGCAATTGTCGGCCGGTCTCGAGCACGGTCTGGCCGCTGTTTTGCATTTACCGCAATACCCGGACAAGACCTTCAGGGCGACCGTCGCCACCACCTCGAACGCCATCAACCCGAGCGCGCGCACGCTGTTGGTGGAATTGCATGCCGACAATCCGGACGCGGCGTTGCAACCGGGCGCTTACGCCCAAGTCGATTTCGAGTTGCCGGGCAATCCCGATGTGGTGCGCGTGCCGACCAGTGCACTGATCTTCCGCGAGCACGGAATGGAAGTCGCCACGGTCGGTGTCGACGACAAAATTGAGCTCAAACCGGTCACCATCGGACGCAATCTCGGCACCGAGGTGGAAGTCATCAAAGGACTGACACTGACCGACAGAGTCGTGAACAGCCCGCCGGACTCGCTCGCTAACGGGGACGTCGTGCACATCGCCGGCCAGCAATCGGGCATAATCGGTCGGACCGGTGGCGAGGATGTCGCGTCTTGGGACTCCGAGCAGCGCTAGGCGGTCGCCGGCAGAGGCTAAATGCCCTGTCCGGCGGCAGGATTGCCGGTGCTTGTCCTAACTCCGGGGCTTTTGCCAATACGCTGATCGCGTTGTCCTAATTCAATTTCGGCCTAGTATTCTCACTGCGGCAATTGACCTAATTGCATTGCAGGGGCAGCAACCTGAGACTGAAATTATTCAAGAGTAAAGCGGGGCGACTTTAGAGGAATGGAATATGCACAAGCAAGCAATTCCGCTGCGCCGCGCTATCGTCGCCGCAATCGCGGTCGCGGCCCTTCCATTGCCACTAACATCGATAGCCGGGGCGGCCCAAATGGAAGCTCACAAGGTACCGACGCAAATGGAAGCTCATAGGGTACCGGCCCAAATAGGAGCTCATAAGGCCCCGACTGTAACACAATGCAGAATCTTTGACCCAATTTCGCAGCGTTGTTACACCTTTCACAGCGACGTTACGTGGCCTCAAGGGTTGTCGGACTTTCATGGTTCAAATTGAGACCCCTCAATCGGCGGCCTCTCCAATTACTACCCCACTCCGGTATCCCGTCAGGCTGATAGTCGAACGGTAATTCATATTGATTTTTAAAGCGTGGGCGGAATCGATCTAGCCTTTCAATAAATTCTTTGTAGTTCTCGCTGAGGGGCAGCACTGCATTTTGAACGAGCAGACAGCGCTATCGAGCTTTGAGGCACGATAACGAAGCGTGTTACCGTCGATGATTGTTCCCATGGGGGCGTCCCTCTGAGCACGTAAGCAACTGGGCAGCCATATATTTTCGCTGCGCGCTTTTATGAACTTCCTGTGCGGGAACCGGGGGTTAAATGGCGCGCCGTTCGTTTGGTAGCCGCCGCCTACATCGATCACACCATAGAACCTTAACCCCGTACCACGCCAATTGACAGCTGCTGAGAAAGAAGGCGGGGACGCTGTCACACGAAGTAGGTCCAGGGGGAGCGCTCACTGCTGGCACTTTGGTCAAAATCGGATCGTCGGCCAACGCCGCCGTTGTCCACGCGGCATTTGCGAGTAGCATCGCCGCCAGCAAGGCCACAAACAAACCAAGCTTTTTCATTTTCCCCGCCAACGCATATATTAACACTATAGAGTAAGTATAAAATGTTGGGCTGCAGTTTTTGTCAACTAGCCTGCAAACAAACAACCTTAGCAGAACCAGCGTCAGCGACGAAGACGGCAGAATTCATGCCGCGATTGAGGAGAGACCACTTGAAATATTCTACGATCGATGATGTTTATAGCTTATTCAATTTCTGCCGAGGACTAAAAGTCGTGCTCACCGCAAAAGGAAAATACGGCCTCAAGGCGCTTACGCACCTTGCCACGCTGGCGCCGGAGACGACGGCCAAGGCGATCGAAATTGCTAGAGCGAGCAATATCCCGAAGAAGTTTCTTGACGCCATCCTCGGCGAGCTTCGCAACGCCGGCATCGTCCACAGTCATAAGGGACCCGGCGGCGGCTACAGGCTCGCCAAGGCTCCGAGCAAGATCAAGATTGGCTATGTGATCCGCACGATCGACGGTCCACTGGCGCCGATCGCCTGCGCCAGCCGCACCGCCTATCAACCATGCATGGACTGCAAGAGGGTGGAGAATTGCACCATCCGACTGATGATGACGCAAGTGCGCGACGCTATGTCCGAGGTGCTCGATCGGGCTACGCTTGCCGACATGACCACCATGGGCCGGCGCGGCCGAACCTAAATCAATTAAGCAAAAAGCGCACGTCTGGCGCTAATTCAGGCACCCGTCTTCCAGTCGGTTCGACACGGACCTCGCTTCACCATCAGCCTGAAGCGCAGCACCCAAAATCTTCAGCTATCCCCAAGCTGGTCGGTCGACTACACCATCTTTGTGCCCTTCGCGTCACTTAATGCGACGCAGCGATATGCCGGAGTTGAGGTCAAAGCGGACTCGATGGCTGCATTCGGTCGAAAATGACCCGAAGCGAACCAATCGCACTCTTGATCCGCCGCCACACACACGAATTAAGATCATGCCTTCCGCCACGGGTTGAGCTTGCCTATCAACGCTGATCAAGCGCAATGCGAAGAAGCGCGAGCGCTCGCTAGTCAAATCGCCGGGCCGCATGCCAGCGTCCACATTCAAATGCTCGCACGCCAAGTCGCCGAGGCGCAGATCGATTTGCGCCGCATACGTTATACGCGCCACCAATTCCTTTTCGACGCGTTGGCGACGCAAATTTGCCATTCGCGCGCGGGACGAAGCACGAGGAAGGTTTCAACGCGAATGCATAAAAATTAATATACAGCTTAAAGTGTATTTTAGGCCACTTTGGCAGAACGAAGCCAAATAACTCAATGTTTTCTGCGCGTCGGCCCCTCAATGCCGATCTCGTCGAGCGTTCGCCGGCATGCGATGCCCGCGTGGCGCCGCGACAAAATTGAGGCCGCGCGGACCAGCGACCTTAGCCGACCTGATCGATGATCCCGACGCCATCGATAACGCGAAGCCGGCCGTAGCAAGCCATGTGGTACTTGCGGCCGACCAGCGGCATGTCATCTTCGCGGGTGAATGACGGAACGTTCACAATGACGTTCTTGACCAACACTTCTTCGAAGCCCTGAGTGCGCTCCAAAACGACACGCCATTTCCATTCACCGTTCGGCGTGTCGTGAGCCATGGTGTTGTAGCGAATTCGGATCAGGTCACTCAAAGACTTGCCCGCGCTCGAATGCAAAAGCCGCCAACCGGCTCAATTTAGACTTCGGCCGCCGCAGGCACTAGATGCCCTGCCCGGCCGCGGGACTGTCGCCGACCTTAACCCGGAAATGCTCCAGCGCCTTGCGGCCGCCTGCAGAAGTAATCTCCAGCACGAATTCGTCGGCACCGCTGTAACCGTCCGCAGCGCGATAGAAGGCGACGAAGGCCGGCACTTCGGTGGCGAGGCACTGCTTGATATTGGTTGCCTTGAGCGTGCCGCGCTTGACGCTCACCGCGCCGTGCGCCGGCGGCACAGCAAGCCTGATGGCCGGCAGCGGGCCCGCGGTGCAGTCCGGCCCAATATCGACGTAGACACCGACGCGTACGTCTTTTCCGGGCGCGGCCTTGACCTCGCGCTCCATCTGCGCGCTGGCGGGAGAGGCCGACAAGCACAAAACCGCGGCCGCCGCGAGCCAAACGGGTCTCATCGCCGGCAACGCATGGTGGGAATTTGCTGAAACATCGCAGCTATTTCCGGTGTATCATTATTACCACGGGAAGCTGCCGCGGAAACCCGGCTTTCACTTTTCCCGATCATGCAATAGATAGCGGCACGATGGAGAGGTGGCCGAGTGGCTGAAGGCGGCGGTTTGCTAAACCGTTATACGGTCT
>CAYVPC010000041.1:0-20047 GCA_964453555.1 uncultured Hyphomicrobiales bacterium
TGATCGGGTTTGCTCAGGATGCTGGAAACCTCGGCCCGGTCGCCGGCGATCTGCCGCACGACGTCGCCGTAGAAATTTTCCGCCGCGACGATCGCGACTTTTTCGCCCGCGGCGCGAGCGGCCGTGACCGCCGGGAGCATCATCAGAAGCGCCATCGTTATGCTGATACGGAGCTTGCGGGCCATGGGGTCTCGCTTTTTCTTCTAAGATCAATGGTGAAACGTGGAGAAATGTAACATTATAACATTTCAGCCGCAATGTCTTGGCGGTTCGGCAGGTAGCAAGGTGCTGCATTCAGGACATGAATAAGGGAGCGGTCCGGCGCACATATTCGGAGTTTTGGGGCTGAGGCGAGACCGCTTATATAGCGGCCTGGAGAGCTCCCATGTCCGAGCAGGTCGCAGCCGAAAAAGAAACAGTCCAAGACAAGGTGCCGGTGACCGTGCTGACGGGCTATCTGGGTGCCGGCAAGACCACCCTGCTCAACCGCATCCTCTCCGAGCCACACGGCAAAAAATACGCCGTGATCGTCAATGAATTCGGCGAGATCGGCATCGACAACGACCTCGTGATCGGCGCGGACGAGGAAGTGTTCGAGATGAACAACGGCTGCATCTGCTGCACCGTGCGCGGCGATCTGGTGCGCATCCTCGATGGGCTGATGCGGCGGAAGGGCAAGTTCGACGCTATCATCGTCGAGACGACCGGCCTTGCCGATCCGGCGCCGGTGGCGCAGACGTTCTTCATCGACGAAAATATCGGCCGCAAGACCAGGCTCGATGCGGTGGTCACCGTTGCCGACGCCAAATGGCTCAAGGATCGGCTGAAAGATGCTCCCGAGGCAAAGAACCAAATCGCCTTCGCCGACGTGATCCTGATCAACAAGACTGACCTCGTTTCGGGCGAGGAATTAAGCGACATCGAAGCGCGCATTCGGGGCATCAATCCCTACGCCAAGGTGCACCGGACCGAACGCGCACAAATTCCATTGAACGAGGTCTTGGGCCGTAACGCCTTTGATCTCGACCGCATCCTCGACATCGAGCCCGAATTCCTTGCCGAGGACGACGAGCACGACCATCACCACGGGCACGAGCACGGCCACGATCACCATCACGGCCATACGCACCGTCATGGCGGGCTCAAGCACTATCACGACGAGGAGATGCAATCGGTTTCGTTGAAAAGCGACAAACCGCTCGATCCGGACAAGTTTTTCCCGTGGGTTCAGAACCTGGTCCAGACCGAGGGACCGAACATCCTGCGCTGCAAAGGCATCCTGTCGTTCAAGAATGACGATGACCGTTTCGTCTTCCAGGGCGTGCACATGATCCTCGACGGTGATCATCAGCGGCCCTGGAACAAGGACGAGAAGCGCGACAGCCGCATCGTCTTCATCGGGCGCAATCTGCCGGAGGAGAAGATCCGGCAAGGCTTCGCAAGCTGCATCGCCTGAGCAATACGCGTTGGCGATCGATCCCCGCACCAATACGGTTTCCATCGTCGACCGCACGCGTCCGGTCGCAGCCGGCGCGCCGGTTGTAGCCGCGCATTTCCTCGGCCGGACTGCCGTCTTCGCGCTCGGTGAGGAGGCGCTGCTGCTGATCGATCCCGATGGTAAGGCAAGGCGCGTCACCGTCCACGGGGGCGCCATCCTGGCGACCGCCGCCGACGGCAAACGCGTCGTCAGCGGCGGGGACGACGGCAAGGTGATGACCGCGGACGCGAGCGGCCAGACCCAGACACTGGCGACCGATACAAAAAATCGCTGGATCGACCATGTCGCGCTCGGGCCGGACGGGATCGTCGCGTGGTCGGCCGGCAAGTCGGCCTTCGTGCAGGCCAAAGTGCTGCGCGAATTTGAGGCGCCATCGACCGTCGGCGGGCTGGCTTTTCTCCCGAAAGGATTGCGGCTGGCGGTCGCGCACTATAACGGGGCTACGCTCTGGTTCCCGAACGCCCCGCAGGCCGCGCCGGAGAAACTCGAATGGAAGGGCTCGCATCTCGGGGTCGCCGTCAGCCCGGACGGCCGCTTCCTCGTCACCACCATGCAGGAGCCGATGCTGCACGGCTGGCGTCTCGCCGACGGCAAACACATGCGCATGTCGGGCTACGCGGCGCGCGTGATGTCGCTCGGCTGGACGGTGAGCGGACACTTCCTCGCCACCTCGGGCTCGACACAGCTCATCCTGTGGCCGTTCCAGGGCAAGGACGGGCCGATGGGCAAGCAGCCGCGGCTGTTGGCGCCGTCCGAGCATCGCGTCAACGCGGTCGCCTGCCACCCGCGGCAGGAGATCGTCGCCGCTGGCTATGCCGACGGCATGGTTCTGTTCGTGCGCATCGAGGACGGCGCCGAGATTTTGGCTAAGAAACCCGGCTACGCGCCGGTCAGCGCGCTCGCCTGGAGCGCGGACGGGCAGCTTCTTGCGTGGGGTACGGAGAATGGCGAGGCAGGCTTGCTCGACCTCGCCTGATCCTCGGACAAACAAAAACCCCGGGCCAAAGCCCGGGGTTTGACGTTTGCTCGCCGCCTCAGATCACATATTGCCGCAGCGGCGGGTAGCCGTTGAAGCCTACCGACGAATAAGTCGTCGTATAGGCCCCTGCGGCCTCGATCAGCACCCGGTCGCCGATCGCGAGCGATACCGGCAGCGGATACGGCGTCTTTTCATAGAGCACGTCCACGCTGTCGCAGGTCGGCCCGGCGATGATGCAGGGCGCCATCTCGTCGCGATCCTTGGGCGTTCGGATCGGGTAGCGGATCGACTCGCCTATGGTCTCGGCCAGCCCGTGGAATTTGCCGATATCGAGATACACCCAGCGAACTTCGTCCTCTGGCAAACGCTTAGCGATCAGCACCACCTCGGCCTCGATCATGCCGGCATTGCCGACCAGGCCGCGGCCCGGCTCGACGATAGTGTTCGGCAGATTGTTGCCGAAATGCTTGCGCAGCGCCCGGAAGATCGCCTTGCCGTAGGATTCGAGCTTCGGCGTCTTACGCATATACTTGGCCGGGAAGCCGCCGCCGAGATTGACGATCGAGAGGTTGATGCCCCGTTCGGCGCAGGTCCGGAACACGGCTGCCGTGGAAGCGAGCGCGCGGTCCCAGGCTTCGACATTGTGCTGTTGCGAGCCGACGTGGAAGGACACCCCGTGCGGGACCAGTCCCTGCTTATGGGCGAACTCCAGGATATCGGCGGCATAGACCGGCTCGCAGCCGAACTTGCGCGACAGCGGCCACTCGGCGCCGGAGCCGTCGCAAACAATGCGGCAGATCACCCGGCTGCCGGGCGCGGCGCGCGCAACCTTCTCGGCCTCGGCCTCGCAATCGATGGCGAAAAGCGTAACGCCGAGCGCGAAGGCCGCAGCGATCTCGCTCTCCTTCTTGATGGTGTTGCCGTAGGAGATACGGTCGGGCGTAGCGCCGGCCGCCAGCACGGCGTGGGTCTCGGGCACCGAGGCCACGTCAAAGCAGCAACCGAGCCCGACCAGCAGCTTGAGGACTTCCGGTGCCGGGTTGGCCTTGACGGCGTAGAACACCGTGGTGTCCGGCAGCGCCTTGGCGAAGTTCTGGTAGTTCTCGCGGACGACGTCGAGATCAAGCACCAGGCATGGTCCGACGTCGGTACGCTTCTTGAGAAAGTCACGAATACGTGCAGTCATCCCACCAACTCCCTAATCCGAATGGCGGCGTAGCCGCCGAGGTGAACCTCCTGCGATGCGCGGCCCGCGGACGCGGAGCCATTGCATCGCCGCGATGCTGCCTTGGTCCGGATGAGGGAGATCCCGTTCCGCACGGCCGGCAAAGATGGACAAGCCTCTTCGGTGTCCCCGGCATTCGCGCCGGCAGTAACCAAAAAAGCCCTTCCGTCGTTGCTTTAAGCCGCGTCGCCCGTGGAGAGCGGGCTATGCCGGTTTCGCCTCCGGCTGCCGGTCGCTGGAGCAAGGAAGGAGAGTCTCTTCCTTAGGCGGCTGTCCGGCCTCTTGTCCGGATGCCCACCGACCGACACACGGCCACAGGCACGTGCGAAATAGGCGATTCCGCAAATAATCCATTCAGCCGCAGCGTGCAAGCTTTTTAGTTTTAAGAAAACGTAAAGTGGCAAGCCGGCGGTGGACGACTCGACTGTGCGGTCGCGTCAGTCGACCGTGAACGGCTCGACGCGGCGCGCCGCGCGCACGAACTGCACCATGACGACGATGCCGCACAGCACGAACAGCCCGTCGAGAACGCGCGCGCCGATCGTGCCGAGCGCAAGCAGGTTGGCGATCGCCCAGCTGCCGGCAAAGGCGGCGCCGAACACTTCCGCACTGATCAGAATGGCCGCGCTGACAACGGTCAGCACGTTCTGCCAGACGATCCGGCGCGGGCGTTGCGATGTCGGTTTGTCCATGGCGGCGGCACTTTCTCCGAAACGGGCGGCCGATTCAAGACCGCTTATACGGCGTCGCGTCCTGCGTCGGCGGCTGGGAGGCCAGCCTCGACCAAAGCCGCGCGGATGCAGTCGATCTCGGTGGGCTGTCGGCTGAGGGGTCGGCGAAACTGGCCGGATCGCATATATCATTCGCGATCAGCCCTGCAGTCGACCTGGCGCATCCCCGCAAATGACCGAAGCATCCGCCGCCGACAATCCGCTCTTGGGGTCTTGGACGACCCCCGACGCGGTCCCGCCGTTCGCCCAGATCAGGCCCGAACACTTCGGCCCGGCCTACGCCGTCGCGCTCGCGCGCCATGATGAGGAGATCGCCGCCATTGCGGACCGTCCCAAGCCGCCGGATTTCGCCAACACGATCGTCGCCCTGGAGTTGAGCGGCCGGGCGCTAGCCCGGATCGAGCAGGTCTTCGATCTTCTGGTCGGCGCTGACAGCAACGATGCGCTGCTTGAGATCGAACGCGCAATCGCGCCGCGGCTCGCCGGCCACTGGAACAAGATCCGCACCAATCCGGCCCTGTTTCAGCGCATCGATACCCTCATGCGGCAGACCGATTCACTGGGACTCGATACCGAGCAGCGGCGCGTGCTCGAGCGCTACCACACGACATTCCGCCGCGCCGGCGCCGGCCTTGACGCCGCCGCCAATGGCCGCCTGGCCGAGATCATCGAGCGGCTGGCGGTACTGGGGGCCGCCTTCAGTCAGAATGTCCTGGCCGACGAACAGGCCTTCGCGCTGCTCCTGCAAGGCGAGGCCGAACTCGCAGGGCTCCCGGCCTTTACACGCGAAGCAATGAAGTCCGACGCGCAGGAACGCGGCTTTGAGGACTTTGTGGTCACCCTGTCGCGGTCGAGCGCCGAGCCTTTCCTGCAATTCGCCGAGCGCCGCGATCTGCGCGAGAAGGTCTTTCGCGCCTTCATTGCCCGCGGCGACAATGGCGGTCCAACCGACAACAAGGCGATCATTGCCGAGATGGTCCGGCTCCGCGCCGAGAGCGCGCGGCTCCTCGGCTATGCCGACTTCGCCCATTACCGGCTCGACGACGCCATGGCGAAGACGCCGGCGGCGGTCCGCGCCTTGCTCGACACCGTCTGGGGGCGCGCGCGGGAGAGGGCGCTGGCCGACCGCGACGCCATGCAGGTGCTCATCGCCGAGGAAGGGGGCAACTTCGCGCTCGCTCCCTGGGACTGGCGCTATTACGCCGAGAAGCTGCGCCACCGGCGCTGCGACGTCGAGGAGGCCGTCATCAAGCCTTACCTCAATCTCGAGGCGATGATCGAAGCCGCTTTTTACACTGCACAGCGCCTGTTCGGGCTCACCTTCATTCCCCGGACGGATGTGCCGGTGTGGCACCCCGATGTGCGCGTCTGGGAGGTGCGCGGCGGCGACGGCGGCGAGATCGGCCTGTTCTTCGGCGACTATTTTGCGCGCGCTTCGAAGCGGAGCGGCGCCTGGATGACCTCGCTACGTGAACAGGAGAAGCTCGCCGGCGACATCCGGCCGCTAATCGTCAATGTATGCAATTTCAGCAAAGGCCGCGCCGGCGAACCTACTTTGCTCGGCTTCGACGAAGCCCACACGCTGTTCCACGAATTCGGCCATGCCCTGCATGGGCTTCTCTCCGCCGTTACTTACCCGAAGATCTCAGGCACCAATGTCGCCACCGATTTTGTCGAGCTGCCGTCGCAACTCTACGAGCATTGGCTCGAACAGCCGGACATTTTGCGGCGCTTTGCGCGTCACTATCAAACCGGCGTGCCGATGCCGGAAGACCTGCTGCAACGGCTAATCGCCGCGCGCAACTTCAATCAGGGCTTTGCAACGGTGGAATATCTCGCTTCGGCCTTTGTCGATCTCGACTTCCATTCGCTCGGCGCGTCGGGTGCGATCGACTCAAACGTTTTCGAGGCGGACGCGCTTGGCCGCATCCGCATGCCCGACGAGATCGCAATGCGGCATCGGCCGCCGCATTTTGGCCATGTGTTTTCCGGTGGCGGCTACGCCGCGGCCTATTACAGCTATATGTGGTCGGAAGTACTCGATGCCGATGCGTTCGAAGCCTTTAAGGAGACCGGCGACATTTTCGATCCGGCCACAGCAAAGCGTCTGCGCGAGACGATCTACGCCGCGGGCGGAGCGCGCGACCCCGCCGATGCCTATCGGGCCTTCCGGGGCCGATTGCCGAGTCCCGAAGCGCTTTTGCGCAAGCGTGGGTTGGCCGATCCGGCCGGCGCCGCTTGACCATGTCCGTCGACCTTCATAGCGCCGGTCATCGCCGCGGCGTCGTCTGCGCGCCGCACGCGGCTGCGGTGGAGGCCGGCGGCCAAATCCTCGCCGAGGGCGGCAACGCGATTGAGGCGATGGTGACGATGGCCGCGTCGATCGCCGCCGTTTACCCGCATATGAACCACGTCGGCGGCGACGGCTTTTGGCTGATCCGCCAGCCGTCCGGCCGCGTGCGCGCGATCATGGCGGCCGGTCCGGCCGGGATGCAGGTACGTCTGGAGCTTTATCGCGACCACGAATCCGTACCGCCGCGCGGGCCGCTTGCCGCGCTCACCGTGCCGGGCGCGGTCGGCGGCTGGATGCTGGCGCTCGACGCGGCGCAGGCGGCTGGCGGCACGCTGCCGCTCGACGTTCTGCTGGCGCCCGCGATCGCGCAATGCCGCAAGGGCTATCAAGTCACACGCAGCCAGGCGCGGCTGACGCAAGAGCATCTTGCCGCCTTGAAAGACGTCCCGGGCTTCGCGCAAGTCCTCCTCGTCGATGGCAAAGTCCCGGCCGTCGGCGCCACCATGAAGCAAAGCGCGCTTGCGGAAACGCTGGCGCAACTGGCGCACGCGGGGCTCGATGATTTCTATCGCGGCGATGTCGGGCGGGAGGTTGCAGCCGATCTCAGCCGCATCGGCAGCCCGCTCATCCGCGAGGACCTGACGCGTTATCGCGCCAGTCTCGCCGAGCCGCTGTATGTCGATTTGCCCGCCGGCACGATCTACAACACCGACGCGCCGACCCAAGGTGTCGCGTCGCTGATGATCCTGGCGTTGTTCGAGCGCCTCGGCGTGAAGGAGGCGGAAAGCTTCGGCCATATCCACGGCCTGATCGAGGCGACCAAGCGCGCACTGCGGATGCGCGACCGCGTCGTCACCGATCCGAACTACCTTGCGCACGCGCTCGAGCGCTGCCTTGAGCCGCGCTTCATTGCCGGTGAAGCGATGAAAATCGACCGGCGCAAGGCAGCGCCATGGCCGCTGCCGTCCGGCGACGGCGACACTATCTGGATGGGCGCGGCCGACACCAGCGGCCTCGTCGTGTCCTACATTCAGTCGCTGTATTGGGAATTCGGCTCCGGCTGCGTGCTGCCGGCGACCGGTGTGCTGATGCAGAACCGCGGCATCAGCCTGTCGCTGCAACCCGGCTCACTCAACATGCTGGCACCAGGCCGGCTGCCACCGCACACGCTCAACCCGGCGCTCGCCGTGCTCAAAGACGGACGCGTCATGGCCTACGGCACCATGGGCGGCGACGGCCAGCCGCAGACGCAAGGGGCGGTGTTCACGCGTCATGTGTCATTCGGCAAGCCACTCGCCGAAGCGATCGACCGGCCGCGCTGGCTGCTCGGACGCACCTGGGGCAGCGCCCAAACCAAGCTGCGGCTGGAACATCGCTTCGACGGCAATTTGGTCGAAGCGCTCGCGGCGGCCGGACACGATCTGGAAGTTTTGTCCGATCCCTATACCGACCTCATGGGTCACGCCGGCGCGGCTGTGCTGCATCCTGACGGAACCTGCGAGGGCGCCCACGATCCGCGCGCCGACGGCGGCGCCGCGGGAATTTGAGCACGGATTTATTTCCGATCGGCGAGCTGCGGCGAATTTGCGTCATCAAAAAGCAGCCTTCCTTCCGCCCCACTCCGCGTTAATGTGTCCATGCGCAAGACGGGCGGGTGCGGGGCCGATGTTATATCGTTTCGTTTTCCTTCTTGCCGGATTGGCTGGCCTGCTCGCTGCAGGCGAACGTGCCGACGCGCATCCGCATGTCTGGGTGACCATGACCGAGGAGTTGCTTTATGCCGCCGACGGATCGATCACCGGCGTGCGCCACGCCTGGACGTTCGACGACATGTTTTCCGCCTACGCTACGCAGGGTCTCGACCAGAAGACCAAAGGCGAGTTCACCCGCGAGGAGCTTGCGCCGCTCGCCAAGGTCAATGTCGAGTCGCTCAGGGATTATGCGTATTTCACTTATGCGCGCATGGACGGGAAACGGCATAAAGACGCGTTCGCCGAACCGGTCGATTATTATCTCGATTACGATGCGAAAGAGACGTCACTGACGCTTCATTTCACGCTGCCGTTCAAGGAGCCGGTGAAAGCCAAGACGCTTGAGGTCGAGGTCTACGATCCGGAATTCTTCATCGACTTCGGCTTTGCTGAGAAAGATCCAGTGCGGCTCGTCAGCGCTCCCGCGCAATGTACGGCGGCGATTGAAAAGCCGAATGACGGCAACTTCCCCTCATCGCTTAGGCTCGGTCAGTCCTTTCAGACGTCCGAAGCCAATGCCGGCATGGGCGCGAGCTTCGCCAACAAGATTTCAGTAAAGTGCCCGTGACGGGCAGGACCCGGGCACGGTTACTGCGTCAGTTCGCGCAGGCGGCGGCAATTATCATGCTGCTGCTGGCGGCGAGCGCGCTCACCGCCGCAATCGCTCAGGTCAATCCGCTCGCCGCCATGCGCCAGCCGGCGGCCACCGGCATCGTCGGCTGGATTCTCGCCGAACAGTCGATGTTCTACCGTGCGCTGTCGGGGCTCATCCGTGAGGCCAAAACCGACGGTTCGGCATATTGGAGCCTGATCGGCATCTCTTTCATCTACGGCATTTTCCACGCCGCCGGTCCCGGCCACGGCAAGGCGGTGATCTCATCCTACTTGGTCGCCAACGAAGAGACCTGGCGGCGCGGCATCGCGCTGTCGTTTGCATCCGCTTTGCTGCAAGCGCTGACCGCGATCGCCATCGTCAGTATCGCCGCCGGATTGATCGGCGCTACGGCGAAAATGATGGGCGACACCGTGCGTGTCATCGAAATCGTCAGCTATTCGCTGATCGTTCTGTTGGGCGCCCGGCTGTTGTGGGTGAAAGGTCGCGGCTTTTTGCGCGCACTGCATGCGGTCAGGTCGTGGACGGAACAGCATCGTCACGTCCATCATGCGCACGCGCACCACGGCCACGATCACCCACACGGGCATCATGGACACGGCCACACACACAGCGACGAAGACCACGACGAAGAGGAGAGCGTTCTGCCGTGGGGCCATGCGCACGGACCGGAGCCGGAGGAATTAGCGGGACTGGGCGGCTGGCGCCGTGGCTTGTCCGCCATCGTCGCCGTCGGGCTACGCCCATGCTCGGGTGCGATCATCGTGCTGGTGTTCGCACTGGCGCAGGGCCTGTACTGGGCCGGCATCGCCTCGACCTTTGTAATGGGGCTTGGCACCGCGATTACGGTTGCCGCCATCGCTACCATTGCGGTCGGCGCCAGGACCGCGGCCAAGCGCGTTGCCTCGACCCGCGCCGGCTACGGAACGCTCGCTTTGCGCGGCATGGAAGTCGGCGCCGCAGTGCTGGTGACGACGTTCGGCGCGCTGCTTCTCACCGGCTATATTGCGAGCGAGCGGATGGGAATGTTTTAGTCCAGCCGGCCCTCGCCGTTGTAGTAGAACTTCAACATCTTCAACCTTCTTGTTCGTCATTCGCACTAGAGCGGCTGGCTAGAACAATCCGACGATCCTTCCGTCCGCTCCGACGTCGATCGCATTGGCCGCCGGCACTTTCGGCAAGCCGGGCATGGTCATGACCTCGCCGCAGATCGCCACCACGAATTCGGCGCCGGCGGAGAGCCGCACCTCGCGCACATTGATGACGTGATCGATCGGCGCGCCCTTCGCATCCGGATTGGTCGAGAAGCTGTATTGCGTCTTGGCGATGCAGATCGAGAATTTGCCGCAGCCCATAGCCTCGAAATTGGCGAGTTGATCGCGCACCGATTTATCCGCCGAGATATCCTTCGCCCGGTAAATCTCCTTGGCGATGATCCGAATCTTTTCGTAGAGCGGTATGTCGTCGGGATAGAGGAATTTGAGCTTGCTCTTGCCGCTCTCGGCAATCTTCACGACGGCGCGGGCGACATCGGCGGCGCCCTTGCCGCCCTCGGCCCAGTGATCGGCCATCAGGGCTTCAACGCCGAGCGCCCGGCATTTGTCTTCGACCAGTTTGATCTCGGCATCGGTATCGGCGGAAAAGCGGTTGATCGAGATCACGGGTTCAATGCCGAATTTCCGCACGTTCTCGACGTGGCGCTGCAAATTGGCCATGCCAGCTTCGAGCGCCTTGAGATTCTCCGATTTGAGATCCTCTTTCTTTACGCCGCCGTGCATCTTGAGCCCGCGAATGGTGGCGACCAGTACCACGCAATCCGGCGCGATACCGGCCTTGCGGCATTTGATATCGAGGAACTTTTCCGCGCCGAGATCGGCGCCAAAACCAGCTTCCGTCACCACATAATCGGCGAGCTTGAGCGCGGTCGTGGTCGCCAGCACTGAATTGCAGCCATGCGCGATGTTGGCGAATGGCCCGCCGTGGATGAAGGCGGGTGTCCCCTCCAGCGTCTGCACCAGATTCGGCGCCAGCGCCTCCTTGAGCAACACGGTCATGGCACCCTGCGCGTTGAGATCGCCGGCCCGGACCGGTTTGCGGTCGCGGGTATAGCCGACGACGATATTGGCTAGCCGTTTCTTGAGATCGTCGACGTCGCGGGCAAGGCAGAAGATCGCCATCACTTCGGAGGCGACGGTAATGTCGAAGCCATCCTCGCGCGGAAATCCGTTGGCGACGCCGCCGAGCGACGACACGATCGAGCGCAACGCGCGGTCGTTCATGTCGAGCACGCGCCGCCAGGCGACCCGGCGCGGATCGATGCCGAGCGTATTGCCCCAGTAGATGTGGTTGTCGAGCAGCGCGGCGAGCAAATTGTTCGCCGAGGTGATGGCATGAAAGTCACCGGTGAAGTGCAGATTGATATCCTCCATCGGCACTACCTGCGCGTAGCCGCCGCCTGCCGCGCCGCCCTTCACGCCGAAGGAGGGCCCGAGCGAAGGCTCGCGAATGCACAGCATCGCCTTCTTGCCGATGTGGTTGAGCGCGTCGGTCAGTCCGACTGTGGTCGTAGTCTTCCCCTCGCCTGCCGGCGTCGGGTTGATGGCGCTCACCAGGATGAGCTTGCCGTTCGATCGGCCTTGGATCGACTTGATGAAATCCATCGACACCTTGGCCTTGTAGTGGCCGTAGGGTTCGAGGTTCTCCGGCCCGATGCCCAAGCGCTCGCGCGCGATGTCAACGATTAGCTGTTTCTTTGCGGCCTGCGAGATTTCGATGTCGGATTTCGGATTGGCATGCTGCGAAGCGCCGGGCGAAACTTTCGCCGCGGCGGTGGTGGGCGGGTTCATGAAAACCTCATTCCAGGGGTGAGTTTGGCACTGGCAGCGAATTCACTCGCCGCGATTTTCGGACCGTCGGCTTGGACGCGCGTGATCTTGAAGCGGCCATCGGCGCAAACCACGACGAGGCCGTCGCTCTCGATGGCGGCAAGTTCGCCCATCTTGCCGGCGATACCCTTGGGGTCCTTCGCCGGCAGCGGTCTAGCGTCAAAGACCTTCACTGTCTTGCCGTCGAGCTTCGACCAGGCGCCGGGCGCCGGATTGCAGCCGCGGATGAGGCGGTCGATGTCCTGCCATGGCCGGCCCCAATCAATATGCGCGTTATCGGCTCCGCAGCGGCCTTCGTAGGTCGCCTTCGATTCGTCCTGCTTGATGCGCGGCGCCTTGCCGGCTTTGACCAGATCGACCGCTTCGAGCATCGCTTGGACGCCCAGCGGGAACAGCCGGTCGAAATAGACCGATCCGAGCGTATCGGCTGCCGAAATCGGCGTCTTTTTCTGGATCAGCACATCGCCGGTATCGAGGCCGTTGTCGGGCCAGAAGACCGACAGGCCAGTCTCGGTCTCGCCTTTGATGATCGGCCAGTTGATGGCGCTCGGCCCGCGATAGGCCGGCAGGAGCGATGGGTGATACTGGATCGAGCCGTGGGTCGGAATGTTGAGAAATTCCTCCGGCACGAAGAGTGTGACGAACGCCATCGCCTGCAAGTCCGGCCTGAGCGCGCGGAACTCCTCCCACACCTCCGGCTTGCGATACGACATAGGCTGATAAACCGGTAGCTTGGCGGCAAGCGCCGCTTCCTTCAGCGGGTCAGCTTTCGCACCCTCTTTCTCCGGCGCGACGTAAACCGCGACAACATTGTCGCCGCGCTTGAGCAACGCTTCGAGCACCGCTTTGCCGAATGCCTGCTGGCCGTGAACGACAATACGCATTCAGTTACGCCTCACCTTGATCCCCGCGGACGGAAGACTACGCCGCTTCGGCCTTTTTCTCCGGCGCGCTGAGCGCACCAGCCGCCTTGATCTCGGCAATCTCCTTATCAGAATAGCCAAGAACCCGACGCAAAATCTCGTCGGTGTGCTCCCCAAGCAGCGGTGAACGCCGAACGTCGGGAGGCGAATCGGACAGCTTGATCGGGTTGCCCACGGTCAAGTATGGGCCGCGCGTGGGATGATCGACCTCGACTACGGTACCGGTCGCGCGCAGCGACGGCTCCTCGGCGATTTCCTTCATCGACAGGATCGGCCCGACTGGGATGTCGTGTTGGTTGCAGATCTCCATGACCTCGAACTTGCTCTTGGTCATGGTCCATTGCTCGATCGTGTCGAAGATCTTGCGAAGCCGCGGCAACCGCGCCGGCGGCGTCGCGTAGTCCGGGTCGGTCTTCCATTCCGGCTTGCCGATCAGGTCGCAGATCGCGCCCCAGACCGGCGCTTGCGTGATGAAATAGATGTAAGCGTCGGGATCACTCTCCCAGCTTTTGCACTTGAGAATCCAGCCGGGCTGGCCGCCGCCGGAATCGTTGCCGGCGCGCGGCGTCGCCGCGCCGAACGGAACACCCTCGCCGTATTGGCTGTATTCGGCCAGCGGCCCGTGCTTGAGGCGCTGCTGGTCGCGGAGTTTCACCCGCGCGAGGTTAAGCACGCCATCCTGCATGGCGCAGAGCACCTTCTGGCCGCGGCCGGTGCGGGCACGCTGGTAGAGCGCCGACACGATGCCGAGAGCGAGATGAAGGCCGGTTCCCGAGTCGCCGATCTGCGCGCCGGTGACGAGCGGCGGGCCATCGCGGAAGCCGGTGGTCGACGCCGAGCCGCCGGCGCACTGGGCGACATTCTCGTAGACCTTGCAGTCCTCGTACGGACCGGGCCCAAAGCCCTTCACCGAAGCGACGATCATGCGCGGGTTGAGCTTATGGATATGCTCGAAGGTCAGACCCATACGGTCGAGCGCGCCGGGAGCGAAATTCTCGACCAGCACGTCACACTGCTTCACAAGCCGATCGAGGATCTCTTTACCTTTTGGGTTTTTTGAATCGATTGTGATCGAGCGTTTCGAGCCGTTGAGCATGGTGAAATAGAGACTGTCGGCGCCTTTGACGTCGCGCAATTGCGTGCGGGTGATGTCGCCGACGCCCGGCCGTTCCACCTTGATGACGTCAGCGCCCATATAAGCGAGCAGTTGCGTGCAGGTCGGCCCCGATTGCACGTGCGTGAAGTCGAGGATTCGCACGCCGTCGAGCGCCCTGCCCGCTTGGCCCCAAGGCTTCGGCGATGGCCGCGGTGCACGATTATTCGCCGCCGGCTTTTTCGCCTCGAGCTTGACGACCTTGCGCGCGGACTTCTTTGCCGCCGCTTTGGACTTCGCTTTTTTGCGCCTTGCCATCCCGCGCTCCTATTTCTTGCGTAGCTTGCTTTGCGGATTGAGGTTGCCGATGCGGCCGCTTTCGCTGCCGGCGGCCGGATCGATGACCGCGTTGATCAGCGTCGGCTTGCCGGAATCCATGGCCGCGTTGACGGCGCGCTTGAGCTCATCCGGCGACGTGGCGCTGACGCCGACGCCGCCGAACGCCTCAATCATCTTGTCGTAGCGCGAGCCCTTGACGAAGACGGTCGTCGCTGGATCGGAACCGACGTTGTTGACGTCGGTGCCGCGGTAAATACCGTCATTGTTGAAGACAACGATGCAAACGGGTAGCTTGTACCGGCAGATCGTCTCGATCTCCATGCCCGAGAAACCGAAAGCCGAGTCGCCCTCAACCGCAAGCACCGGCTTACCGGTTTCGATCGCCGCGCCGACGGCGTAACCCATGCCGATACCCATGACGCCCCAGGTGCCGACGTCGAGCCGCTTGCGCGGCTGGTACATGTCGATGATGCCACGAGCGAGATCGAGCGTATTGGCGCCTTCGTTGACGAGGATCGCCTCCGGCCGTTCCTTGATGACGGTGCGCAGCACGCCGAGCGCCCCGTGATAGTCCATCGGCGAATTATTGTTCATCAGCCGCGGCGCCATCTTGGCGATGTTCTCGTCGCGCTTCGAAGTCACCGCCTTGGTCCAATCCGCAGGCGGTGCCGGCCAGGCGTTGCCCATGCCGCCGAGCAGCGCTGAGGCAGCCGACCCGATGTCGCCGACCACCGGAGCGGCGATCTCGACATTCGAATCCATTTCCTTCGGCTCGATATCGATCTGGATGAACTTCTTCGGCGCCTCGCCCCAAGCGTTGCCCTTGCCGTGCGAGAGGAGCCAGTTGAGACGCGCGCCGATCAGCATGACGACGTCGGAATCTTTGAGCACCGTCGAGCGCGCCGCACCGGCGCATTGCGGATGCGTATCCGGCAAGAGGCCCTTGGCCATACTCATCGGCAGGAATGGCGCGCCGCTCTTTTCGACCAAAGCGCGGATCGCGTCATCGGCCTGTGCATAGGCGGCGCCTTTGCCAAGGATGATTAGCGGGCGCTTGGCCCTCTTGAGCACATCGAGTGCGCGCCTGACCGCTTCGGCAGCTGGAATCTGGGCGGGCGCCGGGTCGATGACCTTGACCAGCGACTTTTGGCCGGCTGCCGCGTCCATCACCTGCGCAAAAAGCTTCGCGGGCAGATCGAGATAGACGCCGCCGGGACGTCCGGACACCGCCGCGCGGATCGCGCGCGCCACACCGATACCGATATCGGCGGCGTGCAGGACGCGGAACCCCGCCTTGCACAGTGGCTTGGCGATCGCGAGCTGGTCCATCTCCTCATAGTCACCCTGTTGGAGATCGACGATCTCGCGTTCGGAGGAGCCTGAAATCAAAATCATCGGAAAGCAATTCGTGGTGGCGTGAGCAAGTGCCGTCAGTCCGTTGAGAAAGCCCGGCGCCGACACGGTGAGGCAGACGCCCGGCTTCTTGCTCAGGAAGCCCGCGATTGCGGCCGCGTAGCCGGCGTTCTGCTCGTGCCGGAACGACAGGACGCGGATGCCCGCGGCCTGCGCCATGCGACCGAAATCCGTGATCGGAATGCCCGGCACGCCGTAAATCGTCGTGACGCCGTTGAGCTTGAGCGCGCCGATGACGAGATGAAAGCCGTCCGTCAGCTCCGGCTCCGTATTGAGTGCTGCTTCAGCCATTGACGCCTCTCGTTCTCAATCCAGATAGTCGGCATATTTTGCGACATGCTCGGCGAGGCCGAGCGCATGATCGCGCACCAGCATCTCCGCGCGGACCGTATCGCGCGCCTCCAGCGCTTCGATGATCTGCATATGGTCGCGGATCGACCGGTCGGCACGATCCATTTCGGCTATGGTCTTCCTTCGGATCATGCGCATGTGGGTGAACAGGTTTTCCGCGAGATCGATCAGCATGCTGTTGCGGCTCATGCGGATGATCGCCTGATGAAATTCGATGTTGATCTCCGAATATTCGTCGAGATGCGCGCGCACCTCTCCGTTCTCAAAGGTGGCGAACATGCGCCGCAAAGCGGCGATCTCCTCGTCGCTCGCGCCTTGCGTGATCAGCCGCGCCGCCATGCTCTCCAGCGCGGCCCAGGCGGTGATCAGCTCGATCACCTCGTGGCGGGTCTTGCGCACCACATAGACGCCGCGGCGTGGCACCGAGCGAACGAAACCCTCTCGTTCGAGCTGAGCCATCGCCTCGCGTACCGGCGTCCGGCTGACGCCGAAATCCTGCGCCAAGCGCCGTTCGTCGAGCCTGATCTCGGCGCGGCTTCGGTAGACGTCCATCGCGGCTATCGCGTTCTTGAGCGCGACATAGGCCTGGCGCTTGAAATTCTCCGGACTGGCCAACGGATCGACAGCCGGCTGGGAGGCGGGCCTGTCGGCCGAGCCGGGCGCCGTGCGCCGCGCTATGGAAACGCCTGAAACCATCTCTGGCATACATTATTCCAGTTATTCTCACGCACAAAAGAGGGCGGCGACGACTGCCGCCGAATGCCTTTATCCCTGCTTGATCATCCTTTGCCGCATCGGCTTGAGCACAAACAGTGCAAGCGCCGCGACCGTGAGGTTCATGATCGCGGCAATCATGAACACTCCATACCAATGCCCGGTGTAATTCTTGACGAGGCTTGCCAGCGGCACGATCCAAACGGCGGTGCCTTTCGCGGTATAGAGGAGGCCCGCATTGGCGGTGGCGTATTTCACGCCATAAGTGTCGGTCGAGATCGCCGGAAACAGGCTGAAGATTTCGCCCCAAGTGAAGAAAATGAAGCCCGCCGTTAATACGAACATGTACGGCGTGTGTCCCAAAGCGCCGAGACTCCAATAAGCCACTGCCCCAAGCGAGAACACGATCCCCAAGGTGTTCTCGCGGCCGATAATGTCGGAGATCCAGCCGAAAAACGGCCGCGCCAGACCGTTCAAGATGTTGTCGATCACCAGCGCTGCGCTCAGCGTGGTGGCGGTGACGAAGAGGATGGTTACGTTATCGTCGGCAAGCCCAAAGTCTTTCGCGATGGGCGCGATCTGGGCAGTCGCCATCAGGCCCGACGCCGCGACCATGACGAACATGGTGTAGAGAAGCCAGAAAACCGGCGATCTCAACATTTCGAGCGGCGTGTAATCGCGCAATGCCTGCGTCAACCGCATCGCCGGCTTTGGCGTTTCGCCCGCCTGAGGCGCGCGCAAGAACCGCGAGAGGAGCAGAATGATGAGCCCCTGCCCCAGCCCGAACCACAAGAACGCAGACTGGTACCCATAGCCGAGGATCATCTCGCGGATGGGGATGACGGTCGCCGCCGTGCCCGCCCCAAATCCCGCCGCCGTCAAACCGGCGGCGAGGCCGCGAAGATCAGGAAACCATTTGAGCGCATTGCCGACGCAGGTGCCATAGACCGCGCCGGCACCGACGCCCGACAAGGCAGCGGCGATGTACAATTCCCAAAGCGAACTGGCGAAGGAATTCAGCGTCCACGCTACCGCGACGAAAACGCCGCCGATGGCGACCACGACCCGCGGACCGAAACGGTCGACAAACCAGCCCTCGATCGGCACCAGCCACGTCTCGGTCGCGATGAACACGCTGAACGCGACCTGAATAGCCGCAGTGCCCCAGTGATATTTCTGATCGATCGGATTGACGAACAGCGTCCAGCCATATTGCAGGTTGGCGATCATCACCATGCAGAGGACCCCGCAGACGAGTTGGCCCCAGCGCGGCGTGGCCAACCGTGCGGCGTCCGACACGACCGTCGGCGACTCGACTGACATCAGTTTTCCGTCCCCAAAGCTTTCTTGAGGTCCCCAGACAAATGTTCTTCGGGACTCTATTTTCCCAGCCGTCTTCCACCCCAAACAGCCGGTTTCGTGGACCATTTATGCTTCGCATTTGGGGCATGCGCAAGTTTGATGACGCATTTCGCGTTTCTATGATGAACGCGAAAAGGCCTGCGGCGCCGGTACTTTGCTTCTCTACGTGAGTTTGTATCCGCTCCGACAAAGTGTCGCGCGAACGGCGTCAAACGATGCCGCACTGCGGTAAAAAGGCAAAATGGGACCTGGCGAGCGCGATCCCGCAAGTCCCGCTTATGCGCTTGTTGTCTTGATAAGAACCGGAACGCCGGTCTCCGCGCGATCATCGAGAGGACGCGCGGCGAGGCAATTGGATCGAGGGACGGCCCAAAAGCCCGAAACCCGTCGGAAAGTTCTTCCGTTCAATGCTGCCCAAGAGCGAGATCATTCGCCTGGAACGGCGCGGCGCAATCAAGATTCTCTTTTTTTGGCCCGTCGCATTGACTGACCGCTCTCCATCACTGATTTCAATGTCCCCATTGTTTTGCGCGCTGAGTCAACGACATGTCCGACGCCACCATTAACCAAATTCATCCGCGACGCGCCGATGGCGTCATCGCACCGATCAGCGAAGATTGGCTCGCCGTCGTTCTCGGCCTTTTCATTTTCGTGCTCGCACTCGCCGCGCTCGCTAATGTCGATCTGATCGGCTGGGTGGTGACAACCGCCGTGTGGGGCAATCTCGGCCAGGCGCTCAAGGCAACATCGAAAGGCTACGCCTCGCTTGGCGGCCTCGGCGCCCTGATCGCGACTTATGCCGCGCTCACGGTCGTGCTCGGCGCCGCCGCGGCCGCCGCCAAAGGCGACGTGAAGCGTTTCGTGCTCGCGTTCACGGCGGTGTTCTGGATCGCCTATGCAAGCTGGGTGGTCGGCAACTTCGCCCATTTCGCGGCGGTGACACCGGCCGAGCAGCAGAAGTTCGGCATCAATTGGTCGTTGAAACTCACCGGGGAAGGCGGCCTCATTTTCGCGCTGATCGCTGGCCTGATCATTGCCAACTTTTTTCCGCGCTTTGCTGAGGCGATCAAGGAAGCGGTGCGGCCCGAACTCTACATCAAGATCGCCATCGTGATCCTCGGCGGCTTCATTGCGGTAACGGCGGCGGGCAAACTCAACTTGGCCAGTTCGCTTGTGCTTCGCGGCGTCGCCGCCATTGTCGAAGCGTATCTGATCTACTGGGCAGTGGTCTATTTCGTCGCCCGCAAATGGTTCGGCTTCAGTCGCGAATGGGCGGCGCCGCTTGCCTCCGGCATTTCGATCTGCGGCGTGGCGGCCTCGATCGCGACCGGCAGCGCCATCCGCGCGCGGCCGGTGGTGCCAGTGCTGGTGTCGTCGCTGGTCGTGATCTTCGCCGTGTTCGAGGTGCTGATCCTGCCGTTCCTCGCGCAGATATTCCTTTCGCACGAGCCTCTGGTCGCCGGCGCCTGGATCGGTCTTGCGGTAAAGACCGACGGCGCCGCGGTCGCCGCCGGCGGCATTACCGAGTCGCTCATTCTGGCAAAGAACGCCGCCGAGGGAATCAACTATCAGCCCGGCTGGATTCTCGGCACCGCCGCCACGATCAAAGTGTTCATCGACGTTTTCATCGGCATCTGGGCATTTGTGCTCGGCTATATCTGGACCAACCACATCAACGTCACGCAGAAGCAGGACAAGGCGAAACTGCGGGAGATCTGGCAGCGTTTTCCGAAATTCATCATCGGCTTCGTGATCACGTTCGCGGTCGGGCTTTATCTGGCGCTCGGCACACCGGCGGAGATCGCTAAAAATGTGCCGGCGGCGATCGGCGAAGCCAACACCTTCCGCGTCATCTTCTTCATCCTCACCTTCTTCTC
>CAYVPC010000042.1:0-19981 GCA_964453555.1 uncultured Hyphomicrobiales bacterium
TGATGAACTCCTCGAAGCCGCCCTGGAACCAGGTCGCCATCATGCGGCCGTCGGCATGCCAGACGGTGCGGAAACGGTCCCACAGCCGCGCATCGCGCCATACCGCCCAGTTCTCCACCAGTTCGCGGATGACGACCTTATCGGCGGCGATGTCGAGCATGGTTCTCCCTCGGCGTCACTTTTGGCCTGCGAGAGAAAAGAAGATGGGTCGCGCGGTCAAGCCCGGCGATGAACGGCCGCGCGAATGGTCAGATATCGCGCCCCTCGACCTTCTCGCCCAGCGATTTCACCATGTCGGGCAGGTGTTCGAGATGGGGATCGATGGCCAGCGCCCGGCGATAGGCCTCGAGCGCGTCCTTGTCGTCGCCGATGTCCTGCAGGATGAGCCCGAGTCCGGACAACGCGCCGAAATGGCGGGGTTCGCGAATGAGCACCTCGCGGATATCGGCTAGCGAATGGCCGTAGTCTTTCAGCAGGTAATAGAGCGTGGCGCGCCGGTTCCAGGCTTCGACATAGTCCGGCTTGATCTCGATCACCGCGTCGAGCAGCTTGATGGCAAGGTCGTAGTCTTTCTCGTCGGTCGCCGCTTTGACGCGGCCCATCAGCAGATTGCAGGTGTCGCTGCCGGAAACCATCCACAGCGCCCAGATGCGGTCCTCAATCGCCTTGGCGCTGTCGGCGTCGGGCGCGATCTTGAGCGCAGCGAACAGCGTGTCGAGATTGTAGGTGTGCTCGCCGCGCTCGGGCTTCGGAAGATTGCTCCACGGCGCGACCCAGTCGGGCGCCGGCGCGCCCTGCGGCGCGTTTTCGGACGGCGCCGAAATGGCAAAAGTCGGCGCGCAGAGGACGGCGCCGAGCGCGAGAGCCGGAAGGAATCGCAACGCCATAACGACAGATTCTAGTAGCAGCGGGGCGCACGGCAAGGCCGAAATAGTCTCACAGCCGCGTGAACGATGGCGCGAATTTGGATGCAGCCGGGCTCGGCTCAGCCCTGGCGGGCTTTGAAGCGGCGGTGCGTCTTATTGATGATGTAAACGCGGCCCTTGCGGCGCACGATGCGGTTGTCGCGATGGCGACCACGCAGCGACTTCAACGAGTTACGGACTTTCATGGATGAATTTCCCGTCTTTGGCGGGTTGCTTACGGAGCCCCTGCCGGCTTGTCAATGATGCCGCGCAATGCTTGGGCCGGGCCCAACCCGACATGCGGCGCTCCGCCGCCGGCGGAGAACCGGCCGGCATAGCGGACCGCCCGGTTCCAGACCCGCAGCACGAAACCGAACGCGCGCGGCATACCGTGCCGGCACATCGCCAGCTTCTTGACGTGCTGCGGAACATGCCAATGGCTGCGGCTACCGGCCGGAAAGAACGCCATGTCGCCGGGGCCAAACCGACGCTCATTGCCGTGGTGGTCGGTGACGAACACTTCGCCCGAGAGGATATGCGCCAGTTCGTCGCCGGCATAATGCCAGGTGAAGCGGCCGGCGGTGCAGGACCAGACGAAGACCGCAGCGGTGCCGTCGGCGCTTTGCGCGACGCGCTTCGAGTGCGCTTGCGGCGTGCCTTCGGTGATCCAGGCGGGATAGATCGGGCTCGCTGTAAGCTCGGCATCCGCCGGAGCGGCAAAGACGATCGGCTGCGACATAATCCCCCGAAAAATGCCGCGCTATCCGCCAGGCATCGTTTCGGCGCGCGACGCGCCGGCGACACGGTAATGGCGATGAAGTGACGCCGCCGATGACCGCCGTTCCGACGTGCGGTCCAACAAGTAATCGATCCAGTTCTGATAGACGGCGATTGCCGGGCTTCGCCACGGGCTCTCCAGGCCGGCCGCCAGCGCGGCAAACGGAAAATCGGCCATCAGACCGGCGCGCCGATCGTCGACGGCGCGGGCGCGGGCGTGGAAGATATTCAGAAGCGCGGTCGCGTCCTTGCCGAAATAGCCGTGCGGCAGCGCTGGATATTGTTCGCGCTCGGCGCGCAGATAGCGGCCGACGTCGCGGCGGAATTCGCGCAGGAGCGTCTCCGCTTCGTATTCCGGATGGCCCTGGAAGAACACGAACAGCGAGCCGCCTTCCTCGCGCACAAAAGCGTCGACCCCCGCGTCGACCGATTGGCTGAGCAGGCGGTAACCGCGCATCGCTAGCCCGGCCGCCGGCAGGCCGTTGTAGCGCGAATGCGGTACGCGCAGTTTGTTGACGCCGTTCATCAGCGGATGGTCGGCGATCGTTTCGCAATCGAATACGCCGAACTTCTTGTCGGAGAGCGGCCGGCGCTCGATGCCCTCGGTATGCAGAACGGCGGCGTGCGCGGCGAGGCACGACCAGATCGCCGACCTGGTATTGTCGCGCGCCCAATCGACTAGCCTGGCCATCGTCGGCCAATATGGCTCGTCCTTGAGTTTGGCCGCGCGCGGCTCGGTGCCGGTGACGATGAGCGCGTCGAGGCGGCTCTCCCACAATTCCGCGATATCGCGATAACGTGCGGAAAATTCCGTGCCCAACGCGTCGCCGCGCGGCATGTCCGGAATCGAGAACAGTGTGAGGCGGATATCCGCGTCGGGCGCCGCGGCGCGAAGAAGATCGAGGAACTGCCGCTCGGTCGCTTCGCCAGCCGCGTCCGGCATGTTGTTGACGAACCCGACGGCGATGGCGAGGCTGTCGGCGTCATTCAGGCCGGCGGCCGATCCCGAGCATGCGGTATCGAGGAAAAGCGGCATCGCGTCGTGCTCCTGACAGCTATTCGGCGGCGGCCAGGCGGGCCGCACCGCCGGACCTCACCGCCGCCAGCGCCTGGTCGAGATCGGCGAGAATGTCGTCGATATCCTCGATGCCGACGCTCAAGCGGATCGTCTCCGGCCGCACGCCGGCCTTGGCCTGTTCCTCCGCCGACATCTGCCGGTGCGTGGTCGAAGCCGGATGGCAGGCGAGCGACTTGGCATCGCCCATATTGACCAGCCGCTTGAACAATTTGAGCGCGTCGTAGAACGCCTTGCCCGCCTCGAAGCCGCCGTCGATGCCGAACGTCAGGATCGAGCAGGCGTGCCCGCCGAAATATTTTTGCGCCAGCGCGTGGTAGGGATTGTCAGCAAAGCCGGCGTAGTCGACCCAGGCGACGCGGGGATCGGCGCGCAGGAATTCGGCAACGCGGCGGGCATTCTCGACGTGGCGTTCGACGCGCAGCGCCACCGTCTCGATTCCCTGCAGCAGCAGGAAAGCGGACAGCGGCGAGAGCACCGCGCCGGTCGTGCGCGCATAGACGCTGCGAGCGCGCGCGATATAGGCGGCCGGGCCGAAATGCTCGGTGTAGATCAGGCCGTGATAGGAGCGATCCGGTTCGTTGAACACCGCGAAGCGACGCGCGTGCTGTTTCCACGGGAAGCGCCCGGAATCGACGATAGCGCCGCCGAGCGTCGTGCCGTGGCCTCCCATGAATTTGGTCAGCGAATGAACGACGATGTCGGCGCCGTAATCGATCGGCCGCAGCAGGATCGGCGTCGCCACCGTGTTATCGACGACAAGCGGAATTCCGTGCCGCGCGGCCACCGCCGCCAGCGCTTCGATATCGCAGATGTTGCCGGCCGGATTGCCGACGCTCTCGCAGAAGATCGCGCGCGTCTGATCGTCGATCAGCTTTTCGAGCGCGTCGGCTTTGTCGGTCTCGGCGAAGCGGACCGTGATGCCCTGGCTCGGCAGGACATGGGCGAACAAGGTATGCGTGGTGCCGTAGAGCTGCGGGATCGAGACGATATTGCTGCCCATGCCGGCGAGATTGAGCATCGCATAATTCAGTGCCGCCTGCCCGGAGCTCACGCACAGCGCTTCGAGACCGCCTTCCAGCGCGGCGACGCGGCGCTCGAGCACCGCGGTGGTCGGATTGCTGATGCGGCTGTAGCGATGGCCCTCGGCCTCGAGATTGAACAACGCCGCGCCGTGATCGGCGCTGTCGAACTCGTACGCCACCGTCTGATAGATCGGAACCGCGACCGCCCTCGTCGTCGGCTCGGTCTCGTACCCGCTGTGAACTGCGACCGTGTTGCGTTTCATCTGTCCCGCGCCGAGATTTCAACCCCGCTTCGATGCTATCGCGTTCCCGTTTTTTCTCCGTGGCGCGAACGGCGCGGAATTTAACGGCCGCGTTTCGAAGCCGGTAACCATTCGCCCTTGCTTCGAGGGGCTGGGCCTTGAGCGAAAGATTCACATTATTGGGCGATCATCGCCGCCATGACTTTGATCGAAACCGAGCGGGGGACGCGCGCGAGCGGCGGCAAGGAAAGCGCGCTGCGCGACTGGGTGCGCGCGCTGGAAGCGGTCGCGCCGATCGCCACCCATCCGCGGCGCCTTTTGCCGACCGTCATCGGCGAATTGGCGCGGACGCAAGCCGACGCGCCGGCGCTGATCTCCACGCATGAGAGTCTCACTTACGGCGCGCTGTCGGCGCGCGCCAACCGCTACGCGCGCTGGGCGCTCGATTGCGGCCTCGCCAAGGGCGACGTGGTCGGCTTGATGATGCCGAACCGGCCCGAATACATGGCGATCTGGCTCGGGCTGACCGGTATCGGCGTCGTGGTTGCGCTGATCAACACGCAGTTGCGCGGAGCCGCGCTCGCTCATTGCATCGACGCCGTCGCGCCGAGCCACGTCATCGCCGCCGCGGAATTTTGCGGCGAGTTCCACGCCGCGGCGGGGCTGCAAAGCCGGCCGAAAATCTGGGCGCATGGCGGCGGCAGCGAATTCGGCCGCGTCGATTGCGCGGTCGAGCAGTTTTCCGGGGTGCCGCTCATGGCCGCCGAGCGTGGCATGGTGACGATCGCCGACCGCGCGCTTCTGATCTTCACCTCCGGCACCACCGGGCTTCCCAAGGCGGCCAATGTCAGTCACCGCCGGCTGCTGCAATGGAGCTTTTGGTTCGCCGGGCTGATGGACACCGGCCCCGAGGACCGCCTGTATGATTGCCTGCCGATGTATCACAGCGTCGGCGGCGTGGTCGCACCCGGCGCCGTTCTGGTGCGCGGCGGCTCGGTGTTGATCCGCGACAAATTTTCCACCAGCGATTTTTGGGACGACGTCGCCGGCGGCGGCTGCACGCTGTTCCAGTATATCGGCGAACTCGCGCGCTATCTGCTGGCCGCGCCGAAACATCCGCACGAACGCGCGCATCGCTTGCGGCTTGCCTGCGGCAACGGTCTCAAGGCCGACATCTGGCAGAAATTCGAGAACCGCTTCGCTATCCCGCGCATTTTGGAATTCTATGCGGCGACCGAAGCGAATTTTTCGCTGACCAACGTCGAAGGCACGGTCGGCGCGATCGGCCGCGTGCCGCCATTCCTGGCGCATCGCTTTCCGCTTGCGCTGGTCAAATACGACCCGGCGACCGGCGAACCCGCGCGCGATACGAGCGGTTTCTGCGTCCGCTGCGCTACCGGCGAGCCCGGCGAGGCGATCGGCAAAATCTCGGCGCAGTCCGATGGCGCGTTCGAGGGCTATACCAGCGCCGCGGATTCAGAACGCAAGATCCTCCACGACGTGTTCGAGCGGGGCGACGCCTGGTATCGCACCGGCGACCTGATGCGCATGGACGCAGCCGGCTTTCTTTACTTCGTCGACCGGATCGGCGATACTTTTCGCTGGAAGGGCGAAAATGTTTCCGCTGCCGAGGTCACCGCGGCGATCGCAGCCTTTCCCGGCATCACGGAAGCCATCGTCTACGGCGTGCAGATTCCCTCTGCGGATGGCGCCGCCGGCATGGCCGCCATCGTATCCGACGGCGCACCGGACCTCGACGAATTGCGCGAACATCTGGCGCGGCGCTTGCCGGGTTATGCACGGCCGAAATTTGTGCGGTTGACGGAGCGGATCGCGGCGACCGCGACCTTCAAGCACACAGCAGCCGGGTTGCAACGCGAAGGTTTCGACCCCGCGGCGACCGACGACCCGATCTATTTCGACGATGCGGCCAAGAAAGCCTATGTGCGGCTCGATGGCGCGCTCTACGCACGCATCACGGCCGGCAAGGTGCGGCTCTAGCGGCGCGACCGCCCTTCGGGTAAATCCGGTTTAGCCACATAGCTTGCGGAGAAGATCGTGTCGGAGACGGTAGCGGCGCACGCCGCCGGCGGCAGCGCTGCATATTCGGGCCACTATCCGATCGAGCAGCGCACCGGCGAGATCGAGCGCCTGATCGTGCAGGCCGACGCGATGGCGCCGGATACGCTTGTGATGCTCGATCGCTTCGGCCCGATGCTGGGCTGGAGCTGCCTCGACATCGGCTGCGGCCCGCGCGGCATCACCGACTTGCTCGGATCGCGCGTCGGCGCGGACGGCCGGGTCGTCGGCCTGGACATGAACGCGGCATTCCTCGACTACGGGCGGCGCCATGCGGCGGGGAATGTCGAGTTCAGGAACGGCGATGCCTACGGCACCGGCTTGCCCGAGAAGAGCTTCGACCTTGTGCATATGCGCTTTGTCGCCTCTACCGCCGGCGATCCGGAGCGGCTGTTGCGCGAGGCGATGCGGCTGGCCAAGCCCGGCGGCATCGTCGCCTTGCAGGAGCCGGACGGCTCGACGCTCAATTGCTACCCGCCGCATCCGGCCTGGGACCTGTTGAAAGAAGCCGAGCTTGCCGTGTTTCGCGGCGTCGGCGCCGATCTCGAACTGGCGCGCCGGCTTTACTTCGTGGTGCGGCAGGCCGGATTGCACGACGTGCAATTCCGCACCGCGCTGCTTGGCGTGCGCGCGGGCGATCCGATCGCCGATTATCTGCCGTCGACGGTGGAGTCGCTGCGCGCGGCCGTCCTCAGGCTCGGCTTGCTCGGCGAGCGCGAACTCGACACCGCGCTCGCCGAATGCCGCGCGCATCTCGCCAGGCCCGACACCTCCTTCACCATGTACACCGTGGCGCAGGTGTGGGGGCGCACCGCCGGCGCGTCCCGACTCCTACCGACGTAGACAAACGGATGTGCGGCTACTTTGCCGGCAAGCAGGAGAGAGAATAACAATTGGAAGGCTGCCGCCCCCGCACTTCGGCTGCAATTTGCGACAATAATAAATACTCCACTTGGGGTCTCCAATATTCCCCGTGGTAAGACAAGCCACACGATATGACCTGTGGTTCGACGAGCGACATGCCAGCGCGGCAGTTCGTGAGCGCCTCATCGGCCTTTCCCAAACGAATCTGCGCTTCAGCCAATTGGAATTTTCCTTCCCATAAATGCCAAACCGCAGCCTTGCCTTATCCAAACGGTTGGCATGGTCATCGCAATCCGCCTCGTCCAACTCCCTGACTTTCACTCAGCTCGCATTGAAACGGGTGCGGTTGCGCGTTGACGTGTCCACGCCTCAGATATGCTCGGCCGCTTGCGCGGCGATGAAGGTCTCGGCCTCGGCCTGCTCCGTGGTGGTGCGGTTGAAAAAGGCGTTGAGCACCACCGCCGAGATCGACGTCAGGATAATGCCGTCGCCGAAGATCGGCTTGAGCGCTTCCGGGAAGACGTGGAAGAACGTCGGCGCCACGATCGGAATGAGCCCGAAGCCGATCGAGATCGCCACCACCAGCACGCTGTGGCGCTGCTTGACGTAATCCACCGTCGATAAAATCTTGATGCCGGTCGCCGCCACCATGCCGAACATGATGAAGCCGGCGCCGCCGAGCACGCATTGCGGCACCGAGGCGACGATGAAAGCAAGCTTCGGGATCAGCCCAAGCACCAGCATGATAATGCCGCCGGCGACGCACACCCAGCGGCTGAACACGCCGGTGACGCCGACCAGCCCGATATTCTGCGAGTAGGAGACGTAGGGGAACGTGTTGAAGATGGCGCCGATCACGGTGCCGAGCGAATCCGCGCGCAAGCCGCGCTTGACCGCGTCGGCATCCACCTTGCGCCCGGTCATGGCGCCGAGCGCGAGGAACATGCCGGTCGCCTCGATGAACACGATGGTCACGACCAGGCACATGGTCAGGCACGGGATCAGATAGAATTGCGGCACGCCGAATTGCAGCGGATAGACCAGCCGCACGATCGGCTCCTCCGCAATGCCGGTGAAATCGGTCCAGCCGAGCGCGATCGTCGTCAGGTAGCCGACGGTGATGCCGATCAGCACGGCGACGTTCTGGATAAAGCCGCGGCCGAATTTGATCACCAGCAGGATCACCGCCAGGACAAGTCCCGCCACCAGCAAATAACCGGCCGCGCCGAAATCCGCCTTGCCGGCGCCGCCGCCGGCCCAGTTGACGCCGACGCGCATCAGCACCACGCCGATCATGGTTATGATCGAGCCGGTCACCACCGCCGGGAAGAAGCGCAGCACGTATTTGACGAACGGCGCGACGCACAGCCCGAAAATGCCGCCGACCAGCACGGCGCCGTAGATGCCGGTCAGTCCGACGCCCGGCATCGCCGCCATCGCCAGCATCGGCGAGATCGACACCGCGGTCACGCCCATGATGATCGGCAACCGGATTCCGAACGGGCCGAAGCCGACGGTCTGGATCAGCGTCGCTATTCCGCAGGCGAACAGATCGGCGTTGATCAGCATCGCCAGCTGATCCTTCGGCAGATGCAGCGCGCCGCCGATGATCAAGGGCACCGCGACGGCGTTGGCGTACATGACCAGCACATGCTGAAGCCCGAGCGCGCCGAGTTTCGGCAGCGGCAATACCTCATCGACCGGATGGACAGGCTCACTCATCGGAAAATCCCCCGCGTGGCAAATACCCGTGCCGCCATGCAATTTTTGCGCCTAAAAGCGCGCGCGCTTTCGCCCTAAAGGAGCTGGTTTTGCCCAAACATGGTGCGGGGATTGACGCGCAAGCGGTCAGGCGGCCGGGCGCAGCAGGATGCCGATGGCGGCGACGGCAAGCGCGAGCCAGGCGATGATTAAAATAATCCCGCCGGCCGGCGCGGCCATTGGAAAGAGGCGATGGCCGGCGAACGCGCGCAGCGCAACGTCGCCGGAAAACAGGCTTGCGCCCGCCACCCAGCCGATCAATGCCGCAAGCGCAAGCGGGCGCCACAGCAAGCCCTGATGCGCCAGCGCCGTGCCGCCGACGATTGCAGCGGCGTGAAACAACAGCATGTAGGCCGCGCCGTCGAGCCCGGCATGCGGCGCCGCATGCGCGCCCGCCGCCGCGAGAATGACGCCGCTTGCGCCCATCAGCCCGGCAAGCGCGATCAGAAGTGTCAGAGCCACGGTCTCATTCCCTCGTGTTGCGATAAGGCCAGGACACTCATCTTAGTTGAAACGCATTTCGCATTCTGCCACCGTTTATCTATGCGGTCAGGGACCGGAGACGAGCTTATGTCGGAGAGCGCCGCAAGGGCCGGTGCCGGGACGAGAAAAAATCCGCTAACGATCTCGGCACTGAGCGAACGGGACTTGCCGGAAGCCGCGCGACTTGTCCGCGTCGCCTTCGGCACGTTTCTCGGCGCACCCGATCCGGAAAATTTCTGGACCGATCGTGACTATGTTTTCGGCCGCCACGCGGCACCGCATGTCGCCGCCTTCGGCGCGAGCCTCGACGGCAAATTGGCTGGCTCCAACTTCGCCACCAGGTGGGGCAGCGTCGGCTTCTTCGGTCCCCTCACCATGCGTCCCGATTTACAGGAACGTGGCATCGCGCGGGCCTTGCTCGCGCGCACCATGGAGCAATTCGACGACTGGGAAACGCGCCACGCCGGGCTGTTCACCTTCGCGCAAAGCGCCAAGCATGTCGGCCTCTATCAGAAATACGGATTTTACGCGCGCTTCCTCACCGCCATCATGGCGGCGCCGGCCCGCGCGGACCAATGCCGGCCGCGTGTCGCGCTTCAGCGCGTTGACCGAGGCGCAACAGCACGAAGCTTTGCGTTCATGCCGCGAGGTCGTCGAAAGCCTTTATCCGGGTCTCGATCTCACCGCCGAAATACAAACGACGCACGCGCAAGGCCTCGGCGACGCCGTGCTGATCGAAGGGGCCGGCGGCCTTGCCGCGTTCGCGGTGTGCCAATACGGCCCCAACAGCGATGCGGGCACCGGCATGTGCTTCATCAAGTTCGGCGCCGCGCGCGACGGCCGGACCGCGGAGCCGGATTTTTTAAGGCTGCTGGAAGCGTGCGAAACGCTGGCGCCTGCCGTCGGCATGACGCACGTGCTCGCCGGCGTGAACATGGCGCACCACGAGGCCTACCGGATTTTGTTCGAGCGCGGCTATCGCACCGAAGTCCAGGGGGTGGCCATGCACCGGCGCAACGATCCGGGCTACGCGCGGCCCGGCACCTACGTCATCGACGACTGGCGATAATTGCCGCGCGCGCGCGAGATGATCCTCCAGCGAGTAAAAGACGCACAGCGCGAGGCTCGCCCACACCGCCATGCTGAAATAAAGCGACATCCAGGCGATCTCGCCCTTCCACTGGGCAAGATCGTGCGTCACGACCCAACGGGTGCTCACGTCGTGAAAACCTTCAAAGGGTCTCAAAAGCTTGCCGCCGGCGGCGACCTCGGCCCTCCATCGGCGAAGATACATCGGGATATCGATGGTCATGAGAAACGCCAGATAACCGGCAATGCTGATGATCGCGATGACGAGGACCACGCGAACCGGACCGTCGAACTCCGGCAACAGCCGGCAAATGCCAGCCCCAACCACGAAAAACGCCAAGGCCCAGATCGAATTTTCGATGGCGTTGCCCAAATAATTGGTGGTCAGCACGGCATACCATGAGAAGCATTCCGCGATGAGGATCAGCGGCACGATTACCCACGCGGCGTTCAAGGTAGTGTCCGCTCCCGTCATCGTGCCGAGCGGGTGCAGGATAATCGCCCACTGCGCCGCGAAGCAGAGTTCGGCCACGGTCGCTACCGACCGGCCGATGACAACGCTCGACAGCCAGGTGTCGAACAAGCAGATCCGCTGAACATCCGCGCGCGGAAGAAACGACCTGAATGCGCAGCCAAAAACATAGGCCGCGCAGAGGAGCAGCATGACTTCGCCGCCGGCCGCGCTGCCAAGACCGCCGGTCCCCTGCTCGTGGAGCCGGCGGTACAGCAAAATCCAAACCGCGATGTTTACGCCGCTGACCAGGGTCAACAGACCCCACCACCATGCCAGGGGATTTGACCAGGCGAGGGAACCTGACGGCGCCTGCCATTGCGAACTCATGGCCACTCCGCGTGTAACCGAACTGACGTCTGATTGTAGTTATTCTGTCACAGATCGCGGACCGTCACGACAAAAAATATGTGCGCGGCGGCGTGCGTAGTGACGGCGGTGATGGCGAGCGCGTCTCAGGTGGTGGCAACAACGCGGGTCGGTCAGCGGCAAGTCGTTAGCGGCACGCCGTTAGGCGTCACGCCGCTGTCGTGCCGGTCATGTCACAGTGCCGGCGGGCCGGTCTGGTCCAGGACCCACCGCAAAGACGAGAGCCCCGGCTCGCTGCCGCCGCTGGGCTCCATTTTCAGACACGATGCCGAGGCGACGGCTGGAACTTGTGGTGCTTTCGCAGCGCATCGCGGCTGCGCAGAGAATTATCGCGGACCAACAAGTTCTGATCGCCAAACTTAAAGCCGCCGGACAGCCCAGTATTGAAGCTGAAAGCGCCTTGCGATCGTACCTAAGCTCGCTTCGCCACCTTGAAGATCGCGCACGGAAAATACGAGCCAAGGGCAAGTAGCCCCCGCCTTACTTGGCGGGGTGAGCCGAACAGCGGCCTGCAAGATTTCGAAGCGCTCCCGGATTCGGACATGTGGCTCCGGAGACACACCCCAAAACAAACGAGCCTATCGCTCTGAAGCGGCCGACCGGCTGTTGACATCAAGTCCGCCGGGTTCGACGTTACGACTGGGGGCTGAGTGATGGTCACGCATTTCGTCGGCAGCGCGCACTGGCGCGAGGCCGAACTAATAATACGCCGCTGCGCTGCGATCTGCGCGGTCGGCTTGGGTTTGCTGACCTGCCTTACTGCATCGGCTTTCGCGCAAGGTGTGATCGTGGCCGACCACGACGCTCTTGCGCTTGCGGGCAAGATCAACACGGCCGTGAAATGGCACTGCATCCCGCAATCGGTTTATGACGCCTGGGCAAACCAGGCCGCCACGTTATTTGCAGCGCTCTATGCCGAGATTGACGCCGCCGAAAGCGCGCTTCCCCAAGTCAAGAGCGAACAACCCGAGAGCGACTTCGGCAAGAAACGACAAGCCAAGCACGTCCAAAGCCTGAATAACCAGATTGCAAGCGACGAAGCCGCGGCCCACGCCCTGAGGGCGGCCCTTCAGAGCGCCTCGGAGCACATATGCCCGCCGGAGGACGAAACTGGATTGCGGACGATATGGACGGGCGGCCTCTACGCCAGTCTTGAGCTCGGCGGTGGCTGGTGGAACAACACCATAACGTTCGGGCGCGACCCCAGCGTCAATGCCGGAGGCTTTGTCGGCGGCGGCGCGTTCGGGTTCAGAATGCCGGTCAACGGCATACCGGATTCGCTGGTGTGGCCGGTCGGCGCGCGAGTCGGCGTTCTTGGCGGCAGCTTCAACAGCAGCACAGTAGCGAACGGAACGACTTTAACGGTCAAGACGCCGCTGGCTTTATACGGCGAGGCCGAATTCGCAAATCCCATCTTCAGCTCGCTCGCGGGACGCCTCATCCCGCACACCGTGATCTACAGCTCCGCCGGTATTGCCGGCGTCTGGCAGAACTATGGCTGGTCGATGCCCGGACTGGGCGGCAACACCAACACCGTGCAATTTGCTTTCACCACCAGCATACGGGCCGAGTGGAAGATCACCCGCACGATTGATTTTTATGTGCAATGGCGTTCGTTCCTGGCGACGCCGCAGCAGTTCAACCTGCCCGGGCTGGCGACGGCCAACGGCTACAGCAACATGGTCACGCTCGGCGTGCAGTTCTAAGGTCGGCGATCCCAAGCCGTTCCGCCATGCCGATGCAGCGCGTGACCGATGGATGCCGCCGCATAAATAAACAAACGGCGTGACTAATCCTTAAGATGACGCAACGGCGGCGGAAACGTGCCGGCGTATGGCAGTTCCTCGCAAATCTCTCGCGCTTTTCCAGGCAATGCCGACGGCGATAGCCGTCAATACCCACCCGGCGATTTTAACGCCTGAATTGCCGGCAATGCCGAGCGTCAACCCCACGAAACTCAAGCCGACGCCGATCAAGCACTGAGCCCAGACGCCGCGCCAGCCCGCCGGCGGCAGGCGCTTCGTTTGCAGCCAGGCTCTTTGCCGCCGGGCAATGCGCCGCGCCAGCAGCGCGGCAAACACGATGGAGCCAAATCCAACGACGAGCCCCATCAGGAGCAACAGCAAAACCTCAATATCGCCTTTGGAGGTGTTCGTGTCGGCGTTGGGGATCGAAAATTGCGATGCGTCGAACAAGCTGTGCAGCACGACCGGAATGAGCCACGCCAGCAAAAACAGGCGCGGCCGTCGCCAACGGCCATGCGCGCCGAGCGCGCCGCCGAAGCGGGCCCTTGCAATGTAAGCCCCGGCGATGACGCCGAGCGCGCCATGAAACGGCACGGACAAAATGCCCCGTGTGATGGCCCTGATTTCCCAGTACGCGCCGGCGCTCGTTACATAGCCAAGATTTTCCACCGCGGCGAAACCCAGTCCGACGGCTGCGCCGTAGACGACGCCATCCATCGGTTCATCGAAATCCCGCGCTCGCAGCGCGATGGCGGCGATGATCGAAATCTTGACGGTCTCTTCCGGGATGCCGATGAACAGCAGCGTGGACGCGTCCACGGCGAGCCACGGATTGTGGCTGAGGGGAATTTTCAACAACCACAGTTCCAGCAAAGCCGTGGGGATCGTGCTCAACGCGCCGAGGATGACGGCTGTCGCTACCACCCGCAGCGGCTCCGGCCGGCTGTCGGCAGCGACGACGAGCCAAAGCAGCAGCAAAGCGGGCGCGATGGCGGAAGCCACGACGGCGCCGGGAACGAGTTCGGTCAAGAGCATCGCGGCGCATCCTAAGCCAGTCTTCGCGACAGGCCAAAACATCCACGCGTTTGCTGATTAGAACGGCACTTCCAACCGCCCGATAACGTCATTTTCCTGCCGTCAATTGCCGCAATGCAAAAGGTTCATTCGTCCTGGATCTTGGACAAAGCGAATTTCGCGGAACGGAGCGTCAAGGCTTGCCTGTATTTTTTGATCGTCAACTGCGTCAGCCGGGCCAAACAGCAAATTCACAGCTATTTAGAAGCTGAATCCTTATTCAACATGGCGATGGCCTCCTGCACGGTCGTCATAAATTGTGCGGGAAAGATTATCGTTGAGTTCTTTTCGGTGGCAATTTCCGCCATCGTTTGCAGCGTGCGAAGCTGAAGCGCCACGGGATGCTGTGTGATGATATCGGCCGCTTGGCCGAGCTTTACCGAGGCTTGGTATTCCCCTTCGGCGGCTACGATCTTTGCCCGCCGTTCGCGCTCGGCCTCGGCTTCCTTCGCCATGGCGCGCTGCATGTTTTCGGGGAGCGTAATGTCTTTAATCTCGACTGCCGTCACCTGCGTGCCCCACGGCTCGGTGTGCGTGTCGATCACATCTTTGATCTGCTCGTTGATGCTCGCTGTATCCGAAAGAAGCTGATCGAGGCTAAATCGTCCAACAACGTTGCGCACCGTCGTTTGACTGATTTGATTGATCGCATTGTAGACGTTTTCGATGGCGATCACCGCCTTCTCCGGATCCGAAATGTGATAGTAAGCGACAGCCGCAATATCGATCGAGACATTGTCCTTCGTGATTATTTTCTGCGAGGGGATCTGCATCGTGACGGTGCGCAAAGATACCCGCACCATCTGCTGGATGGGAACGAAGACAAGGGTAAGGCCCGCACCGCGAACGCCCTCAAATTTTCCCAGGAGAAATACCACGCCGCGCTCGTACTGTCGTAATACCCGAACAGAGCCGAGCACATACAAAATTATCACGACCGCCAGAGAAGAGAGCCAATACATTCGGAGACTCTCGCACATATTAGATTGGCGGTCGAGCCGGTGCGCCCTGGCCGTCGTGGCGGCGTCGTGCGCGCCTTACAATCGTTGTCTCAGCTCCAAAATTCAAACCCAATGCGCTGCGTCGGAGGGTGCTAACGAATATGGCCCAAGCGGAAGTCGGGGCGCCGAACGCCTGCTGACGAAGTAGGCGATCGCTTCGAAACTGCGAACTGCTGCCCGCCGCCCTAAGCGGTGGTGCCGGCGTCGACGGTGAGCACCGTGCCGGTGATGTTGCGCGCCTTGTCGCCGAGCAGGAATTCCACCGCATTGGCGACGTCCTCGACCTCGGCGAAGCGCCGGAGCGCGGTGCGTCGCATGACTTTCTTCAGCGTTTCGCCGTCGAAGCCCTGCGTCATTTCGGTGGCCATGAACCCGGGCGCCACCGCGTTGACGTTGATGCCGAGCCGCCCGACTTCGCGCGCCAGCGATCGGGTCATGCCGATCAGCGAGGTCTTGGTCGCCGCGTAGGCCACAAGTCCGCTGTAGCCGGTGACACCGATGATCGAGGCGACATTGACAATGCGGCCGGCGCCGTCCGCCATCATGCCGCGCACCGCGTATTTGGTCAGAACGAGCGGTGACAGCGTGTTCACCCGCACCTGCTCCTCGAGCTTGGAATTGTGCATGGTCGCGAGCGCGCCGTGGTGGCCGGTCGCGGCGTTGTTGACCAGACCGAACAGCGGGCCGAATTCCTTGCGCAGGTCGCGCACGAGCTTGGGGATCTCGCCGATGTTGCCGAGATCGAACGGCACGAAATGCAGCTCGCCGGCTTTGGCGTCATCGGCCGCCGCCATGGCCGCGGCCACCTCTTTGCTCCTGCTCCGCGCCACCGCGATGACGCGATAGCCGCCGGCGCAAAGTTTCTGCGCGATGGCGAGGCCGAGGCCGCGGCTGCCGCCGGTCACCAGTACGTTGCGCATGGGCTCGGGCTTTGTCTTGAGCATCGGATCAGCCCCGGCGCCGCAACAGCTTGCCGGAGGTCGCCACGTTGAGCGCCGGCACGAAGCTGATCGCCGCCGGCACCTTGTGGCGCGGCAACTCGGCGCGGCACAGCTTGAGGATGTCGTCTTTCAGCTCGATCTGGCGCGCGCCCTGCCCCAGCGGGTCCGCCTTGAGCACGACGTCGGCGACCACGACCGAGCCAGTGACCGGGCTCTGCTTTCGCCGCACCAGCGACATGCGCACCGAAGGATGGCGGTTGATCACCGCCTCGACTTCCTCCGGATGCACCTTCAGGCCGCCGATATTGATGATGCCGCCATTACGGCCGGCGAAATAATAACGATCGCCGCGCAGCTCGACGATATCGCCGGTGTCGACAAAGCCGTCGGCGCCGGCGAGCGCGGCGTCAGTGCCGGCATAGCGCGCCGCCGCGCGCGGCGAGCGGATGCGGAGCGAGCCGTCCACGACTTTCATCTCGACACCGTCACGGACCGCTCCGATGTAGCTTGCCGGAAAGCCGGCCAGGCCGTCGTTGACGTCGAAGGCGACGCCGGCCTCGGTCGAGGCGTAAGCGTGCCCGATCGCCGCTTGCGGGAATGTTGCGCGCAGCGCGTCGAGGATCGCCTGGTCGGCGATCTCGCCGGAGAGCCGCACATAGCGCGGCGCGATCGCGCGGATCGCCGGCGACATCAGCGCGCGCCGCCAATGCGACGGCGTGCCGGCAAGATGCGTGACTTTGTGCCCGGCGAGCCGCGCCAGATGCTCGGCGACCGGCTCGCCGGCGCTTGCGAGCACCATCGAAGCGCCGCCCAGCACGGCGCGCAGGAACATCTGCAAGCCGCCGTAGCGGCGGATATCGTAGAACGTGCCCCACACCGCCGCGCCGTCGGCCGGACTGCGCGCGTGGATCGCCGCGGTCAGGCCGGCAAGATCGTGCACGACAAGCTTCGGCACGCCGGTCGTGCCCGAGGTCAGCATGACCCACTCCGTGCGCAACGCCGCAGGCGCAACGACTTGCACCGGCACGATCTCCCGCTCGCAAATGACGCAGATCGGCAGATCGAGCGCCGCGCCGGGGTCGCTTCCTTCATCGGTTACGACGGCATCGACGCCGGCCGCCGCCGCGATCGCCGTCAGATGCTCGGGCTCGGCATCCGGCGGCAGGATCACCAGCCGCCGCGCGACGCCATCAAGCTCGATCAGCGCCAGCGCTGTCGTCAACTGGCTTGCCGTCGCCAGCAGCACCGAGCGTCCGGCAAGCTCGGCCAGCCGCCCGCGCAGACTCGTACCTTCGGCTAAATTCGCGAAGCGAACCGACGCGGCGCGGTCCCACAGGAAGGCCTGCGCGCCGGCGTTCGCGACTGTCCGCCGCAACGATGGCGCTTCAACGCCCGCCATGCTCGTAGACTTGGACGAAGTCGCCGAGCGTCACCGGAAAGACGGCGTCCTCGGCGGCGGTGAATGGATCGACGCCCAGCGTGTCTTCAAGGCGCGCGACCAGCACGGCGAAGCCGAGCGAATCCAGCCCGCAATCCGCGAGCACCAGATCTTCCTTCAGCGGCGCGAGAATTTTGCCGTGCTCGCGCGCGATCCGCTCCATCTGCTCGATTATGGTTAATTTTACCGACATTGTTGCGCCTACGGTTTGTTCACTCCGCTCCGGTATATTCGCCAACACTTACGATCAAGTTCACGCAACGCTCGTGGTCAACGCGAATGGATTCTCCCGTGGCGGGCCTGCGCTGCCGCCAAATCGAACAAGCCGACATTGAGGCGGTCGTGTCGCTGCTCGCGCGCGGCTTCCCGGCGCACAGGCGCCCGTTCTGGCTCGGCGCGTTCGCGCAACTAACCCGGCACGAGCCGCCGGCCGGCTTGCCGAAATATGGTTACCTCCTGGAAAGCAGTGGCGCGGTCGTCGGCGCGATCCTCTTGATCTGCTCGACCATGCGTGCCGGCGATGCGATGCAAACGCGCTGCAATCTGTCCAGCTGGTACGTCGATCCGCCGTTCCGCGCCTATGCGCCGATGCTGGTGTCGCAGGCGCTACGCCACAAAGGCGTCACCTATCTGAACGTCTCATCGGCGCCGCACACCAGGCCGATTATCGAGGCGCAGGGCTTTTCGCGCTACGCCGACGGCGTGTTCATCGCCATGCCGATGCTGCAGGGACTGTTCGGCGGCCCGCGCGTCGAGGTGCTGCCGGCCGAGCGCGTGCCGCAGGTCGCCTTCGATCCGTCCGACCGCGAGGTGCTGCTGGCGCATGTCGCGCATGGCTGCATCGGTTTGTGGTGCGCCACCGCCGACCACGCCTATCCGTTCGTATTCCGCCCGCGCATGGTGCGCGGCGTGTTTCCCTGCGCGCAGCTGATCTATTGCCGCGACGTCGCCGATTTCGTCCGCTTCGCCGGACCGCTCGCGCGCGCGGTGGCCCGCCATGGCAGGCCGTTCGTCGTGCTCGACGCCAACGCACGCATCCCCGGCCTCGTCGGCTTTTTCAGCCGCGGCAATATGCCGAAATACTTCAAGGGCCCGCAGCGCCCGCGGCTCGGCGACCTCGCCTACACCGAGCACGCGGTGCTGGGCGTTTAAGCCAGGATTAAAGCGCCAGCGCCTGGCGCACCGTTGCCGGCCATTGCGTGGTTTCCAGGCCATGGACGGCGAACAGCGCCAGCGCCAGACGGTCCATGCCGAACGCGACGCAGCCGGTATGCGCCACCTCCCCGGCCGCGTTGCGCAGATTCCACGCCGTGCCGAAATGATCGCGGTGATAGTTGAAGCTCATGCACGCGGTCGGCGCGGCCACCGATCGCACCGGCACCAAGAGCTCGAACTTCAGCGCCTGCTCGATCTGGCTCATCGCCATCAGCTTGCCGCCGCGGCCGAAGAACGCGTCGCTTGCCTGCGCGACGCTGTGCGGCAACCCGAGCTCGCCAGCGATGCCGGCGGCGCGCGTCATCCAGCGCGCGCGGAAATCGTCGACCTGTACCGGCGTGCCGACGCGCACATATTCGCGCATCCGGAACGATTGCAGCCGGTCGACATCGCGCGAGGGTTCGCGGCGGAAGCAGTCGCCGGCGACGTCGAACGTCAGGCCCGCCGCCGGCACCGCGCCGCGGCTTGCGGCCAGCGGATAGGCCGGATAGCAGGCGGCGGGCGTGAGCACGAGATCGGCGGCGGAAAGACCGTTGGTCCAGTCCTCGCCCGCCTCGAAGCGCGCGACGGCGCCGGCCACTTCGGTTTCGGCGCCGGCAAGGCAGCACACGCAGCCCAAAAAGTGCGGAAAGCTCTTCAGGTAGCCGGACTTTTCCAGCAGCCTCCGGCTCATCACCGGCGGAAAGCGCAGCACTTCCGCGCCCGGCTCGCGGTGGCGCGAGATCAGCGCGGCGACCGCGTCCACCACGTCCTCGAACGCGCCGGTGCGCGCATAGATGCCGTCGATGCCCGACGGCAGCAGCAGCGCTTCCGCGATCGCGTCGAGCGAACGCGCGGCCGGTTCCGTCTTGAAAGCCACATTCATGGACTGGCGCCTCACGTTTTTATTGCCTGTCCTAGTCGCGCAGCGAGGCCGGCGCTCCGCCCAACAGCGAGGCCATGGCGAGGTTGGCGAGGATGCGGTCGTTGTTGATCATGATCGGCGAGGACAGGATGTCGCGCAGGTGGCGGCCGACGGAGAAGTCGCCGTCGTTACGATAGCCGGCAAGCCCGCAGGCCTGCATCGCGCTCATGACGGTCGCGACCGCGAGCTCGGAGGCATTCACCTTGCACAGATTCATGCCAGTCTGGAAATCGACGGATTCGAGCACTACCGCATCGTCGGCGGCCTGTTCGAAGCGTTGCGACGCGGCGGCGACGAGACTACGCAGGCGCTGCAGCGAGGCATTGGCGCGGGTCAGATGCGCCGCTCCGGGCGGCAGCTTGCCCTCGGAGCGATGCGTCGCCTTGCGCACGAAAGCGCGCGCGCGGTCGACCGCGGCGGCGGCGATCCCGGCCCAGGCGCCGCTCCACAGAAGATGCGCGACCGGCATCATGGTGCGGGCGT